>JAOXSH010000111.1 GCA_025800145.1 Cohaesibacter sp. | reverse complement strand
CACGGGTGTTTCAATTGGTTGGGCCTAAGCGGCCAGAACTCTCGTTCGTAAAAAAGCAAAACCCTTGTCACACCAGGAGGCTTCGTCGAACCGTTGGATGAGCTTATCGCTCGTGTATAAGAAAGACCAAGCCTATGACTTTTTTATATTGATCAAGCAGAGTTTAAAGAAACCCGCGGCTCCACCAGCCCGTCCGTTTGGGGCGAGGGGGGTCTTCTTTTTTCTCTTCTTTCTTGTCTTCTGGCGCAGTCTCTTCGGGAACATTGGCCTCTGTCTCTGTCTCTGCATCTGACGGCTCTTGTTTTGTGTCTTCTTGTGACACCGGAGCAGATTTCACTTCTGGTGCAGGGGCCGAGGAGGGGGAGACTTCAACATGCTGGGAGCTATCAGTGGTCACGGAGCTATCAGTTGCAATGGAGCTGTCACTTATGGTCGCTGATTCGGTCCCTGTTTCCGGTTTTGCCTCAGATTCCGAAATATCAGAAGCAGTTACAGATTGCTCTTGTGGTGCTTCTGCGCTGTCAGTTTGTTCAGATTCGGCGCTTTCATCGCTGTCACGTTCTTGTGGAGCCTCAGCGTTGGCAATATCGGCTTCAGGTGATGCGTCTGTTGACTCAGCTGCGACAGCGTCTGTGTCTGCATCATTGTCACTTTCGCTTCTCTCTGCATCATTGTCGTTGCGATTGCGACGATTGCGACGACCGCCGCGCCGACCACGGCGACGGCTTTTTCTTGGGCGCTCGTCTTTGTCGTCGTCCAGAGCGTCTTGCGCCTCATTGTCATCGCCATCAGACATATCGTCTGTATTGTCTTCTTCAGAGCCAGTTTCGTTCTGCGCATCCTGAGCTGAAGAGGATTTTTTACGACGACGACGGCGGCGGCGTTTTTTGGAACTGGATTCGCTTTCCTGTTCACTGTGTTCGTCGTCTTCGTCACTCTCTTCACTATCCAGACGATCTGTGGTCAGCATTGAAACGGTCTGGGTCGGGGCAACAGGTTTGGTTAGCGGTTCACCCCGCTCGATTTCCAGATGTTTGCCTTCCAGATTTTCTTCCACCTCAATGGTGATGCTGATGCCAAACCGCAATTCAAGCTCGGCCAGATTCTGGCGTTTCTGATTGAGGATATAAAGCGCAACATTGGTGCGGGTTTTAACCAGCAAATGATGGGCAACACCGCGCAGCAAATGGTCTTCAATGGTCCGCAGCACCAGAAGGGCGACAGAGGCCGCCGCGCGCACATGGCCTGTGCCATGGCAATGTGGGCAAGGGTCCATGGTGCTTTCCAGCACACCGGTACGGATACGCTGGCGTGACATTTCCATCAGGCCGAAATGAGAAATGCGTCCCACCTGAATGCGGGCGCGATCAGATTTCAGGCAATCTTTCAGGCGTTTTTCAACGGCCCGATTGTTGCGCTTTTCTTCCATATCAATGAAATCGATGACAACAAGCCCGGCCAGATCGCGCAAGCGCAATTGACGAGAGATTTCTTCCGCCGCTTCCAGATTGGTGGAAAGGGCTGTATCTTCAATATTATGTTCGCGCGTCGAACGACCGGAATTGACATCAATGGAGACAAGAGCCTCGGTTTGGTCAATAACGATATAGCCACCGGATTTGAGCGTGACTTGCGGCGAGAACATCGCATCAAGCTGCGGCTCAATCCCAAAGCGTGTGAAAATAGGCTGCTCTTCGCGATAGGGCTGAACATTCTTGGCATGGCTTGGCATCAGCATACGCATGAAGTCCTTGGCCTCACGATAGCCATCTTCGCCAGAAACCAGAACCTGCTCGATATCCTTATTATAGAGATCACGAATCGAGCGCTTTATCAGGGACCCTTCCTCATAAACCAGCAAAGGCGCTGCGGATTGTAAGGTCAGATCCCGGACATTTTCCCAAAGGCGCAGCAGATATTCGAAATCACGCTTGATTTCGGCCTTGGTGCGTGAGGCACCAGCGGTGCGTAGGATAACGCCCATGCCATCGGCGACATCCAGTTCAGAGGCAATTTTTTTCAGACGCTTTCTGTCTGTCAGATTGGTGATTTTGCGAGAAATGCCGCCACCGCGTGCGGTGTTTGGCATCAAGACAGAATAACGGCCAGCCAAGGACAGATAAGTGGTCAGAGCGGCACCCTTGTTGCCGCGCTCTTCTTTGACCACCTGTACCAGAAGGATCTGGCGGCGTTTGATGACTTCCTGAATTTTATACTGACGGGTGCGACGGCGGCTTACGCGCTCTGGCACTTCTTCCATCGCATCTTCCGCACCAACTTGCTCTACGCTGTCGCCATTTTCATCATTGGCATCGTCAGCATCTGTGTCTGCATCGTCTTGTGCACTGCCTGAAACGCTGTCTTCATCGGCGCTTTTTGCTGCTTTTGCGGGTTGGTCCTGATCATTGCTATCAGGCGTGTCTGTCGTGTCGCTATCTTCACCCTGTTCTTCTTCTAAAAGGGCCTGACGATCAGCAACCGGAATTTGGTAATAATCCGGGTGGATCTCGCTGAATGCAAGAAAACCATGGCGGTTGCCGCCATAATCGACAAAGGCCGCCTGAAGCGATGGCTCCACGCGGGTGACTTTGGCTAGATAGATATTGCCACGCAATTGTTTGCGATTGGCGGACTCGAAGTCGAATTCTTCAACACGACTGCCGCGTACGACAACAACCCGGGTTTCTTCCGGGTGCGTCGCATCAACGAGCATTTGATTTGCCATAGGGAAAAGTCTCCACGACGACGCGCGCCGACAACCGTTCTGGCTGGTGGGTCCAGCACTCGGCAGGTTCGCGTTTCATCGCTTTTGTCTGATGACGACCCGGTTTTTGTCATACCTGTGAAGCACATGCATACAAGATCGGCAAAGGCCAGCAATGAGGCTGACAAATTGCTCTCGATCCTGTTTGAAAGGCAATGGCGCATGGTAGAGCCGGATCCTCTTGTTTCAATTTCTACAACTGTCATCACAGTGTGCTGACAGCAAACTCTTAACTGGCTTTGTCATCCATTCCTTCTTGAGGAGGCTGCAAAGCGAAAATCTGGTAATCAGACAAATGATTTTGGGATAACTCCTGTCACCATGCCTGATTGTGTGTGAGTTCTGTTTCTTTCAAGGGCCGGTCTCAATTGGCTTTGCCGGGAGAGGCGAGGGGCTGGTCCTGCATCATAAAGAGATGGGCCTAACAGTCTCGCTCAGGGTAACGTCCTGACTCCTCACTGGATTTTGCCAGTCAGAGCAAATGCAAAAAGCCGAATCGGGGTCTCCTAGAAATATAAACTCATTTGTCTTTTTAGGGATCCATAAAGCGATATGCAAGCCCAACTGTTTGATGAACCATAAAAAATACGATTGTCAGTTGGCAATTGCTTTGTGCTTCCCTCACTTTTATATAGCTCTTGGTTATCAAGAAGGGGTTAACCAGTGGCTCATATGGTCATGAGCTGTATGATGGACATGAGAGCGGATTGCGTGGTTCGGTTTTATCCAAATGAATGAAAGAGTGAAGACATTCTGCCGTTGGGGCCTTGCCTTGACCTGGCTTGTTGCAGGCAGTCTTTTTGCTGTGGCACAAGAGGGGGCGCGGCAAGACGAGACCGGCATGCGAGCCCAATCTCAAATTCATGTCAGTGCTGCGCGCACAGCAGGGGACGCCAAGCAGGCCCGCTTTGTGCTGGATCTCTCCCGCCCGCTGCCATTCACCGTCTTTTTGTTGCAAAAGCCCTATCGTTTGGTGATGGATTTGCCTGCTGTTTCCTTTGAAATGGCCCAAGGCATTGCGCAGGTTGAACGGGGCCTTGTGAGCAATTTCCGTTTTGGTGTGATCAATGAAAGCCGCTCGCGCGTTGTGCTGGATCTGAAAGGGCCTGCCAAAATTGCCAAAGCTTTTGGATTGCCCTCCGTTGATGGCAATCCGGCGAGGGCTGTGGTCGAATTGGAAGCGGTGAGTGAGCAAGCCTTTGTTGGACAGGCGTTGCAAGATGTCTTGCATATTGGGCCAGAGGGAGAGCGGGCCGAGAAAAGCAGGCTGGTCAATTCGGTGCCCACACCGCGCGCAAGACAAAAGAGCGGGCGGCCTGTTGTCGTTCTGGACCCCGGACATGGGGGCATTGATACCGGTGCTGTATCCGCCAATGGTGTTCAGGAAAGTGTCTTGGTGCTCAGATTTGCCAAACTTCTTAAAAAGCATCTCGAGGCCAAGGCCGGTGTTGATGTGGTCTTGACCCGCGAGAGCGATAGATTCGTATCCCTGGGCGGCAGGGTTGCTTTTGCGCAGTCTCGCAATGCGGATCTGTTCATTTCCATTCATGCCGATTCCGTTCGCGAGCGTTATGTGCGCGGAGCAACGGTCTATACTCTGTCAGACCGGGCCTCAGATCAGGTCTCGGCGGGCTTGGCGCAGCGCGAGAACCGCTCCGATTTGCTGGCAGGTATGCAAATTGAGGATGAAGACGATGTGGTGGCCGATATTCTGATCAGCTTAACGCGGCGGGAAACAGCCAATCATTCTGCGCTTTATTCTCGCACGCTCGTTGGGGCTTTGAAGCAATCTGTCCATATGTCCAAGACGCCTGCGCGTTCTGCTGGGTTTCGTGTGCTCAAGGCTCCCGATATTCCCAGCGTTTTGCTCGAACTTGGCTTCTTATCCAACAAGCAGGATCAGGTTGAGCTGACCTCCAAGGTCTGGCAGGACAAGGCCATTCGTTCTATTGTCACTTCGGTGCAGCACTTCTTTGCCAAGCGCGCGTCCTTGGGGGCTGACCAATGAATCTGGTTTATTTGGCTGTGCCCATTTTTGCTTAGTGCCCGATTTAAAAGTTTCTGGCTCAGGACTTTTAAATCAGGCTCTTATGAGCCCGTCATCATGCCTTGCCCATATTGATGCCCTATTTCATCGGCATATTGGTGCCTGTATTTCTTTGAGGTGAGAGTGTCCAATCAGGCTCTCATTTTTAGGGGATCGGCTTATTTTTCTGTTCTCAATGCTTTGGGTTGGCTGGGAACGGGTATAAAGTTACACAAATGGCTTGGTTGATTCCCTTTATATGGTTTGTGCCTTCTGTGGTGTGTTCTATGGGGCCGGGGTCTAATCCGAAAGACAGGATGTAAGGATAGATATGGTAATTTGGCGTTTCTTCGGCTTTCTTTTTGCCGCAGGGTCTATTCTGTTTGTTGTGGTGGCTTTGGCCATTTATATGTTTTTGCAATCCATGATGGCGGGTTTGCCTGATTTTACGGCGCTGCGCAATTATGAACCGCCTGTCATGACCCGCATTCATGCCTCCGACGGTCAGTTGATGGCGGAATATGCACGTCAGAGACGTTTGTTTTTACCCATTCAGGCCATGCCTGATCGGGTGAAGCATGCCTTTTTGTCGGCAGAAGACAAGAATTTCTATCGCCATACCGGTCTGGATTTTATCGGAATTGCCCGTGCCGTTGTGACGAATGTCAAGAATATTGGCAAGGATCGCCGCAAGGTCGGAGCTTCGACCATTACGCAGCAGGTGGCTAAAAACTTTCTTTTGAGCTCTGAACAATCTTATGAGCGTAAAATCAAGGAAGCTTTGCTGTCCATGCGCATTGAGCAGGCTTTTTCCAAAGACGAGATTCTGGAATTATATCTGAACGAGATTTTCTTTGGGATCGGCTCCTATGGGATTGGTTCGGCAGCCCTGCATTATTTTGACAAATCCGTTCACGAACTGACCTTGGCCGAAATTGCCTATCTGGCAGCTTTGCCCAAAGCGCCGAACAATTACCATCCGTTGCGACGTAAGGAAAAAGCCATTGAGCGCCGCAATTGGGTGATCGATCAGATGGTCAATAATGGCTATGTCAGCGTGGAAGAGGCGAACAAGGCCAAAGCAATGGATTTGCAGGTCAAATTGCGCAAGCGTGGCCCGCAGATTTTTGCCGCCGATTATTTTGCCGAGGAAGTGCGTCGTTGGATTGATGAGAAATTTGGGCAGGAAAAACTCTATAATGGCGGCTTGTCCGTTCGCACCACGTTGGATGTGACCTTGCAGCAAGAGGCGCGCAAGGCGCTTCATAAAGGGTTGGTTGCTTTTGATCGCAAAAAGGGCTGGCGCGGGCCTGTTGCCCAATCTGATATAAGCGGGGATTGGGGTGCTGCGCTTGCTGCGATTGAGCCTTTGAGCGATGTGCCGGAGTGGTCTTTGGCTGTGGTGCTTTCTGCGGGTGCCAATGAAGCGGCAATTGGCCTTCGTCCTGAAATCTTGCCGGGTAAAAAAGTCGCGCCAGAGCGCGAAACCGGTATTGTCTCGCTTAAAGATGTTAGCTGGGCGCGCTGGATGAGCGGAGAGCGCAAGGGCAAGGCAGTTCGGGCCATTTCTGACATTCTGTCTGCTGGCGATGTGATTTATGTGAGCAAAAAAGAGGGTAATCTCTATAGTTTGCAGCAAGTGCCGGAAGTTTCTGGCGCCTTGATTGCCATGGATCCGTATACGGGGCGTGTGCAGGCCATTGTAGGGGGCTTTTCTTATGCGCAAAGTCAGTTTAACCGCGCGACACAGGCCTATCGTCAGCCCGGTTCGTCTTTCAAGCCTTTTGTCTATGCAACTGCGCTTGATAATGGGTACACCCCGTCCAGTGTGGTGATGGATGCTCCGGTTGAGATCAATCAGGGGGGTGGTCAGGGCATTTGGCGTCCGCAGAATTATGGCGGCAAATTTTATGGTCCCTCGACTTTGCGTCTTGGCATTGAAAAATCCCGAAATGTCATGACAGTGCGTTTGGCACAGGATATGGGTATGCCTTTGGTGGCAGAATATGCGCATCGGTTCGGCATTTATGACAATCTGATGCCTGTATTGTCCATGTCTCTTGGGGCGGGTGAGACGACGATTATGCGCATGGCGAGCGCCTATTCCATGTTGGCCAATGGTGGACGCCGGATTACGCCGACCTTTGTTGACCGGGTTCAGGATCGCTATGGCAAGACCATTTATCGCCACGATCATCGCATTTGCGCGGATTGCAATGCGCAAAGCTGGATCCGTCAGGATGAGCC
Source organism: Cohaesibacter sp. (assembly GCA_025800145.1). Taxonomy (GTDB): domain Bacteria; phylum Pseudomonadota; class Alphaproteobacteria; order Rhizobiales; family Cohaesibacteraceae; genus Cohaesibacter. The sequence goes on along the minus strand of JAOXSH010000111.1, from coordinate 14,952 downwards.
ATTTGTTGAGGACAATCGCGAGCAGGTACTCGACCCAATGACCGCCTATCAGATCACCTCAATGATGGAAGGGGTTGTGTTGCGCGGAACGGCGCCGGTCGTGCGCAAGGTTGGAAAGCCGATTGCGGGCAAGACTGGCACCACCAATGATGAGCGCGATGCTTGGTTTGTTGGTTATTCGCCTGATCTGGTTGTCGGGGTGTATGTTGGCTATGACCGGCCACGGCCTATGGGCAAAGGCTCAACAGGGGGTGGATTGGCGGCCCCTATCTTTACAGATTTCATGAAAGTGGCGCTGGCTGATAAACCAAAGAAGCCGTTTCAGGTGCCAGAAGGCTTGCAGCTCATTCCCATCGACCGGCGAACAGGTATGCGTTCCAGCGCTGGAGGGGGTGGGGTGATTATGGAGGCGTTCAAGCCCGGGACTTTGCCACCCGATAGCTATTCTGTCATTGGATTTACCGAGGATATGGGGCGACCTATTTCCGCGCAGGAAGCCGAGCGGGCTTTGAGCAATGGCACAACAGGCGGATTGTTTTAATTCTTCAGATATCAGAGATGAGAGATGAAAACGGATGCAGTTTGTTTTTCAGGCTGTACCCGTTTTGTTATTGCGGTGGACTTTTGTCTGTGATGGCACTATTCAATCGCTTCAAGAAAGTATGAATGAAAAGGCATTAGACGACTATGCGTGCTGAAATTCAGAATGTGGTTGATGAAATCAAGCAGGGTCTTGCTCTGCTGAGGAGGCATCTTTGACTGGGATGTGTCCCAGAAAAGATTGCTTGAACTGAACAATCTGGCAGAAGATCCTGATCTTTGGAATGATCCGCAAAATGCCCAGAAGCTGATGCAAGAGCGCCAGAAGCTGGAAAGCGCGATCAATGACTATTTGAAAGCCAATCAGGATCTGGAAGATTCCATCGAGCTGATTGAAATGGGCGAGATGGAAGAGGATCAGGATATTGTTGACGAGGCAGAAGCAACCTTGCAAGGCTTGCTGGCTGATATCAATCGCCAACAAATAGAGACCCTTTTGTCCGGTGAAGCCGATGGCAATGATTGCTATATCGAGGTACATTCCGGGGCTGGCGGTACGGAAAGTCAGGATTGGGCTTCCATGCTGTTGCGCATGTATACCCGCTGGGCCGAGAAGGCTGGTTTCAAGGTGGATGTGCTGGAAGTAACCGCTGGTGAAGAGGCGGGCATCAAGGCGGCAACCATCATGATCAAGGGCGAGAATGCTTATGGGTGGGCCAAGACCGAATCTGGTGTCCATCGTCTGGTGCGTATTTCACCTTTTGACAGTCAGGCGCGGCGGCATACCTCTTTCTCCTCTATTTGGGTCTATCCGGTGATTGATGATTCCATTGATATCGAAATCAATGAATCAGATTGCCGGATTGATACCTACCGTGCTTCCGGTGCCGGTGGCCAGCATGTGAACACAACCGATTCTGCCGTTCGTATCACGCACCAGCCGACCGGGATTGTGGTTCAGTGTCAAAACCAGCGCTCTCAGCATAAGAACCGGGCGCAAGCCTGGGATATGCTCAAAGCGCGTTTGTATGAGCGTGAATTGCAAATCCGCGAAGACAAGGCTAATGCCGAGGCCGCTTCAAAAACCGACATTGGTTGGGGTCATCAGATCCGCTCCTATGTCTTGCAACCTTATCAGCTGGTCAAGGATTTACGAACAGGGGTTGAAAGTACCAGCCCGCAAGATGTGCTGGATGGGGCTTTGACACCTTATATGGAAGCTGCTCTTGCCCAGCGCGCCTATGGTGATGGTGACGATCAGGCGGTTGAAGATCTGGTTTGATTGCCTCTAAAACTTGATAAAAGAAAAGCCCGATTGATTACTCAGTCGGGCTTATACATTAAGAGGCAGGTTCATCATAGCAAATGAACCTGCCTCTAATTGTATAAGCCGCTGGATAGTCCGGCGGCTTTTTGCTTGAAATTTACCCCAATCAGGACATGGGTGGCCAAGGGCGAAGTGCATCGCCATCGACCCAGCCACGGACCCAATCGGGCAACGTCATATCCTCAGCCGATAAATCCATCGCATCCAAAACCTCCTGACTATCCATGGCCTTGCCTTTGGATGTAACGCATGTGCGAAGCAGAACGGAGTTACAAGGCTGTCCCTTCACCCACATGGATTGCTCAATATAAAACCAGCGTCCCTCAATACCCGCAACTCGCGTCTTCATGACCACTTTATCAAACAACTTGATGCGTTTGCGATAGCGCGTGGAACTCCCTGCCACAGCCAGACCCCAGCTATTTTTTTGAAGCGTTTGCCACAAACCTGCACGTGTCGATAATTCAAAGCGCCCTAAATCATAGAGAGTGAGGATGCGCCCATTATTCATTTCCATAAAGGGATCAATATCCCATGGCCGGCAATAAAAACTGATCTGCCCTTCATCATGCATCGACAGAGCAGGGGAGCGATAAGCTTTGAAAAGAACACGGGCCAGACGAACAAGCGGATACACAACAAGATACCTATTTAACAAATCACCATTTCAGCAGCCGATTGAGCCTTACCTTTACCGAAACGTCAATATGCAATCTAAAAATCCAACCGCCTCTACCCAGATATTCTCAGCCAATCCAATACGCAAAGGCAAGTTTATCTCTACCACTTCATACATTCGATATGCCAAACATAAAGAGACCCATATTCAGACTTCTTTTACCATAGCAAACGGAATTAACCATTTTTTGCTGGAAATTTGATTTGGATTCATGAATAACATGACCTTTATTGATAGAATTTATCGGCAGCAACCAAAGCGCATGAAAGCACTTGGTGAAAGCTTATAGAAGACTAGGACGTAAACTCATAAATGTGATGAATTTGGTAGAGGCTAATTTTTCTCCCACTAGGAGCAAGGATCAGACAATGTGGTTTATTCTCAAATCCTTGCTTTGAGTGAGAGAAAAATAAGCCCTATTCTGGGGATGTTTAAATGGCCGCGCTCTCGCTTTGTCATCCCCTTGGGTTGGTGGGCGGCAAGGTGCAAAAAAGAGTGCTTGAATGGGCAACCAGCCCATCCTTCACACTTTTTCGCGCGATATCGGGCCGTTTAAGCGCCAAATTCATCACATTTATGAGTTTACGTCCTAGGCAAGCAGAATATGAAGCAGTTATGCGTTTTCCTGTCAATTGAGGCTAGGAAGACGCCCGACATAGAGTATGTGAGTAATGTCGGTATGACAAAAGCGGCAAAATGGACATTGTCAATGGGCCAATCAACAAGCGTCTGGATTAATTCATCTTTTGCAACAAAAAGCATACGGGCACTATCCTGTATTGTGCTTGGCGCATTGGTTGGTGCTTGTTCATCCTCTGGCCCCGTTCCCTCCAAAGGCTCCAAAGGCAAATTTGATCCCAAATATGGCGTCTCTGCCAGTGAGCGGGTGGCGACATCCAAAGGCGAATTTCGCAAAGGAGGAGGGCATTACAAGGTCGGCAAACCTTACCGGGTTGCTGGCAAGCTCTATCGCCCCAAACATGAGCCAGGCTATAACAAAACAGGGAAGGCTTCTTGGTATGGCGATGATTTCCATGGCCGCTTGACAGCCAATGGCGAAATTTTCGACATGAACACCCTGACAGCGGCCCATCCAACTTTGCCACTGCCCAGCTATGCCCGTGTCACCAATCTGAAAAATGGCCGATCCGTGATTGTCAGGATCAATGATCGCGGTCCCTATGCGCACAACCGGATCATTGACTTGTCCAAACGCGTTGCAGAAGTGCTTGCTTTTAAGAATGATGGCATCACCAATGTACGTGTAAAATATATCGGCAAAGCCCGCATGGACGGACAAGACGAGCGCTATCTGGAAGCCTCTTATCGTCGTCGTGGCCAGAGAATTGGCGATGATTTCAGAGCAGTTCCCAAAGAAGGGCAGGAGCGCCGAATCGCAACTCCTGTTATGGTTGCCTCAAACACTCAGCCAAGTTTGAGACCAAACGCAACTCGCAAAACGCGCTCCAATTATCTGCTTGCCCATGTCCCAACGCTGAACGCATCGATGATTGCCCCAAACCCGACACCTGAGCAATTGAGCCTACCGGCAAGTGCCGGATGGGCACCCATTGATCTGGTTGGCGATGGCTATCATCCGCCAAAAGCTTTAAGAGCAAAAACGGCAACAAAGCCCAAACCCATTTATAAGCTGGCACAGGCCTATCCTGTCTCCCTCAATTATGCGCCCACTTATAACCAAAGGCGTCTATCAGAGGGGCATGAGGCAATTGCAAATCTGACCTCACACGGATCGGTGAAGGGAGCGCAATCCCTTAAAGCTGCGCTTGGCAAAAAAGCCAATGAGCTTGCGAGCATCAGGAAAAGCAACCATGAGATAGGGGTGTTCGCACCCGCCTATGCCATGCGCCTGGCCCGCGAATTTGCCATGCTGGCTGCCATCAAGACGACCAATAGACTTGATGGAAAAACCCAACTTTCTATCGTCAAATTAAAAGCTGGCGTCACATGGCACGATATTGAAACAATACGTGCGGATATGGGCCTGACGCGATAAAGGTTAAGCCTAATCGAATTAGCACCGCTTTATCAAACTGATAATCAGGGCGCAAACACACAGATGTGATATGTTTGCGCCCTGATATTGCGCGCCAGTGCCCTTTGCTCGCCTTTTCCTTTTTATTTTTCCAGTGTAAGCTGACAGCACAAGAGCCAACCGCTTGATTGGGACGGTCAATATTTTGCCCGGTATTTCATAATAAAACCACTCAAAAAGAGCATTGAGCCTATAAGGGCCAATGGACCTTAGGAAATTGGATGATGCCCCTGTCTGTCAGACATTCTCTTCTTATTTCACTATCCGCAATCTTTCTGGTTGCCGCTCTTTGTGTTGCCAATGCCCAAATTTTTCAGACCAAAGCCCACCAAGCCTTGCTGATTGATTGGGATTCTGGGTCGGTTCTCTTTTCCAAAGACGCACAAACCCCTTTTCCTCCTGCTTCCCTTGCCAAATTGATGACGCTGGAAGTCGTTTTCAATGCTTTGCAGCAAGGGGAATTATCCTTGGGAGATGAATTTTTAATCAGCGAAAATGCTTGGCGCAAAGGCGGCGGATCCTCTGGTGGCTCGACAATGTTTGCCAAACTCAATTCTTCCATATCATTGAGTGCTTTGCTGAATGGCATCATTGTTCAATCAGGCAATGACGCCTGCATTGCCATTGCAGAAGGCATGGCAGGCAATGAAGAAAGCTTTTCCGAATTGATGAATGTCCGCGCCCAAGAAATTGGTTTGACCGGTTCAAATTTTGTCAATTCAACCGGCTTACCAGCAGAAAACCAATATGTAACGGCCCAGGATCTGGCAAAACTAACCCGCCATTTGATCAAAACCTATCCAGACTATTACAAATATTTCTCCATTCCCGAATTCACTTGGAACAAAATCACCCAAAGAAACCGCAATCCTTTATTGGGCCAGACGCAGGGCGCTGACGGGCTGAAAACCGGTTATACAAAAGCCTCTGGTTACGGTGTTGTTGCCTCTGTTTTGCGCAATGATCAGCGCCTGATTCTGATCATGAGTGGCATGAAATCAAAAAAAGAACGCGCCCTTGAATCTAGAAAAATTATCGATTGGGGTTTCCGTGCTTTTGTCAGTCAACGTCTTTATGAAACCAACGAAGAAATAGCCTTTGCCGATGTCCATGGCGGCGATCAGGCAAAAGTCATGCTGGTTAGCGAAAAGCCGATCAGTCTGTTCATGCCCCGCTCAAAACGCGGCAAATTAAAAGCCCGTGTGGTTTATCAGGGGCCAATCAAAGCACCTATTGAAGAGGGAAGCCAACTTGCAACTCTCAAAATCTGGACCGATGATCAACTGGTCATGGAAGCACCGCTGGTCGCCGCCCATTCCGTTGACTCCGGTACATTGACACAACGGGCCTTGGATGGTCTGCATCACCTGTTGCTCGGATGGCTCTAAGTGCTTAATACTGATTGCCAGATCACTTAAACCAACGAGTCGGCAATGAGCAGGGGCAAATTCATCACATTTGAAGGCGGCGAGGGGGTCGGCAAGACAACCCAGATACGCCATTTGTCCAAACGCTTAAATGCGGAAGGAATTGAAACCATCCATAGCAGAGAACCTGGCGGTTCCTGCGGAGCGGAAGCCGTGCGCCATGTTCTGCTGTCTGGCATGGCACAGGAAATTGGCATGAGCCCGGCGGGAGAAGCCATTCTTTTTGCCGCAGCAAGGGCTGATCATGTGGATACGACCATTCGCCCGGCCTTGAAGGACAAAATCTGGGTTTTATGTGACCGCTTCATGGATTCTACCCGTGTCTATCAGGGCGAAGCCGATAATGTGGAACCAAAGCTGATCGACAGTCTGGAAAAACTGGCCATTGATGGCATGGTCCCCGATTTAACCTTCATTCTTGATTTGCGGGCCGATATTGGTCTGGAACGCGCCAACAAGCGAAGAGCAGAAGGCGAAAGTGCAGACCGGTTTGAAAGGGAAACCGTTGCCGTTCATACAAAGCGCCGACAGGCTTTCCTGAAATTGGCCCAGCGCGATCCAAAGCGCTGCAAAATCATCGATGCCAGCCAAACCGAAGAAGAAATCGCCTATGACATCTGGTCGATCGTCAAAGACGAATTGCTGAGCGACAAGCAAAACAAGAGCAAATCCAAATCAAAGACAAAAGGCTGATCACAATGGCACAGCATGATTTGGACATTCCAATTTTTGACGCCTTGGATGGTTTGGCCCCTCCACATCAACAAACCCATTTTTTCGCCCATGAAGAACAGGAAAAAGCCCTGCTCAATGCTTGGCTTTCTGAAAAAATGCACCATGCCTGGTTGCTGACAGGCCCAAAGGGCATTGGCAAAGCAACCTTTGCCTATCGTGCAGCTCGCTTCATATTTGATCATGGCAGCATGGGACAGGGAGCATCCTTGATCGAACCAAGCAGTCTCTATATCCACCCCGACAATCATGCGGCAAGGCAGGTCGCTAACCGCGCCCATCCCAATTTGCTGTCAATTGAGCGGCCTTATGATGCAAAGGCGAAGAAATTTCGCACAGAAATTACGGTCGATGAAGTGCGCAAAACAGTCCGTTTTTTTGGCTCGACCGCAGGCGAAAATACATGGCGCGTATGCATCGTTGATCCGGCAGATGATTTAAACGCCAATGCCGCCAATGCCTTGTTAAAAATTCTCGAAGAGCCACCTGTCAAAACCGTTTTTTTCCTGATTTCCCACGCACCGGGGAAATTACTCCCTACCATCAGATCCCGATGCCGCAGACTCAATTTCGCGCCGCTGGAAAATCCGACCCTCTCTATGGCACTCAGTAAATTGGACATAGCCAGTGAGGAAACTGTTGAGCATATCAGCCAGATTTGCGAAGGCTCCATACGCCAAGCTGCCGAATTGCAATCTGAGGATGGCCTGATCATGGTTCATGCCTTTGAAAGGCTGTTAGTTCCTCCTTTCAAACCCGATTATGAAAGCCTGCATCATTTTGGTGATCTTGTCGCCCAACGCGGCAAAGAGCAAAATTTCGCCAAATTCTCCGATCTGGTATTTCGCTATCTCAGCGCACAATTGCACCAAAAACGAAGCCAGACATCCCCCTCAACAAACAGCATGATGGCACTGGCCAATGCATGGGAAAATGCTGGCGAAAGCTTGCGTGAAACGCAGATTTTTAATCTCGATAAAAAGCAAACCGCCATCAATGTAGTGCGCCTGCTGGCAGAGGCCTCGCGTGCATAAAAGGCCTTCCTTTGTTTCTATGTGGGTTATGAGAAACTTTTGCGCAGTCATTGTCGATTAAAGGCTTGACCCTCACGCGAAGCTGTCCCAAAACCATGGCAGCAAACAGTCATATATATCAAAATCGCATAAAAGAGCAGGGCAGAGACCAAGCTAGCCCACTGATCATGCGAAAGAAGCGAGTCACATGGCAGACCAAAAGAATTTTTTCATCTCCACTGCAATCTCTTATCCCAATGGCGCGCCTCATATCGGCCATGCTTATGAGATGATGGCAACAGATGCCATTGCCCGCTTCAAGCGCCTTGACGGCTTTAATGTCTTTTTTCTGACCGGCACTGATGAACATGGCCAGAAAATGCAGCAAACAGCTGAAAAGCAAGATATGACAGCGGAACAATTGGCCGATCGCAATGCGCCCGTTTTCGAAAAAATGGCCAAAGCGCTCAATTGCTCCAACAATGATTTCATCCGCACCACTCAGGCCCGTCATTATGAAAGCTGCAAGGCCATTTGGAAAAAGATGGAAGAGGCCGGAGATATCTATCTCGATAGCTATGCAGGCTGGTATTCCGTGCGCGATGAAGCTTTTTATGTTGAGAGCGAAACACAAGTGCGCGAAGACGGTATTCGCTATGGTCCCCAAGGCAGTCCTGTCGAATGGACCGAAGAAGAAAGCTATTTCTTCCGTCTGTCCAAATATGAAAACAAATTGCTGGAGCTTTATGAAACCCAGCCCGATTTCATTGGCCCTGCTGAGCGCCGCAACGAGGTTGCGTCTTTTGTTAAAGGCGGCCTGCGCGATCTCTCCATATCCCGCACCACCTTTGACTGGGGCATTCCGGTTCCCGGCACCGATAATCATGTTATGTATGTTTGGGTTGATGCGCTGACCAATTATATCACCGCACTGGGCTATCCAAATGAAGAGGCAGAGAATTTCAAAACATTCTGGCCCAATGCTATGCATATCATCGGCAAGGATATCACCCGCTTCCATACGGTCTATTGGCCAGCCTTTTTGATGTCTGCAGGCATTCCCCTGCCAAAGCGCGTCTTTGCCCATGGGTTTCTGTTTAACCGCGGCGAAAAAATGTCAAAATCCGTTGGCAATGTCATTGATCCTTTCTCTCTATTGGAAGAATATGGCCTTGATCAAACACGCTTTTTCTTCATGCGCGAAGTGCCATTCGGACAGGATGGCAATTACAGCCATGAGGCGATTGTAAACCGCACCAATGCAGACCTTGCCAATGATCTGGGCAATTTGGCCAGCCGTTCGCTGTCCATGATCGCAAAAAATTGCGACAAACAATTGCCAGAACCGGGTGCATTCAGCGATGCCGACAAAGCCATTTTGGCGCAAGCCGATGCAATGCTGGATCTATGCCGACAAGCCATGGATCGCCAACGCTTGCATAAGGCACTGGAAGCCATTTGGGATGTGGTCAGCGAAGCCAACAAATATTTCGCCTCCCAAGAGCCTTGGGCTTTGCGCAAAACCGACCCGGACCGCATGGATACAGTGCTTTATATCACGGCCGAACTGATCCGTCAGGTCGGCATTCTGGCACAGCCTTTCATGCCAAATTCTTCGGCCAAACTGCTGGACCTTCTAGCGATACCAACTGATGCTCGCTCTTTTGACAAATTGGGCGCAGACCATCGGTTGCCTGCTGGCACACCAATCGAAAAACCAAGTCCGGTTTTCCCGCGCTATGTCGAAAAAGAAGCGGAATAAAAAGGCGCAACCATGCTGGTAGATAGTCATTGCCATCTGGATTTTCCAGAATTAAGTGTCGAGTTGGACGAGGTGGTCCGCCGTGCAGAATTGGCAGGCGTTGGTCACATGGTGACCATATCCACGCATATTCGCAAATTTGGCCAGATCAAAGCCATCGCAGAAAAATATGACAATATTTTCTGCTCGGTCGGCACACATCCGCATAATGCGGACAAGGAACTGGATTTCACCGCAACCGATATTGCCAAACTGGCAGAGCATCCCAAATGTGTCGCCATTGGCGAAGCCGGTCTCGACTATTTCTATGACAATGCCCCAAAGGAGGCGCAAGCCCAAGGTTTGCGCACCCATATTGATGCTGCGCGCATCACACAATTGCCTTTGGTCATCCATTCGCGCGATGCTGACGACGATATGATCGCCATATTAAAAGAAGGCATGGAAGAGGGGGGCTATCCTGCCCTTTTGCATTGCTTCTCATCAGGGCGCAAATTGGCGATGGAAGCCCTTGAAATGGGCCATTATATCTCCCTCTCCGGCATCCTGACCTTCAAACGCAGCCAGGATATCAGAGACATCGTTGCCGATGTGCCTCTGGATCGTTTGCTGGTGGAAACAGATGCGCCTTATTTGGCCCCAATGCCTTACCGTGGCAAGCGCAATGAGCCTGCTTATGTGGCCCATACTGCGCAAGTTCTGGCAGAGGTCAAAGGCGTCAGCACTGGCGAAATTGCACGCATCACAACAGAAAATTTCTTCCGCCTCTTTTCCAAGGCGCAATAAGAAGCTGACCATATTAGGGGAAGGAGATCACAATGCCAAATGCAAGCAAGCCCAATCATCGCTTGACCATCCTTGGCTGTGGGTCTTCCCCCGGTACGCCACGCATTGGCGGTGATTGGGGACAATGCGACCCCAGCAATCCAAAAAACCGCCGACAAAGATGCTCGGCTCTTTTTGAGCGCTTTTGCGATGACAAAGTCACCCGGATTCTGGTGGATACCGGGCCGGATTTTCGCAATCAAATGCTGCAAGCAAATGTCGATTGGGCCGATGGCGTTGTCTATACCCATCCTCATGCCGATCACCTGCATGGCATCGATGATTTGCGCGCTTTTGTCATCAATCGTCGCCAACGTGTGGATGTCTATGCAAATGAGCTAACAACCGCTCAATTATATTCAGCCTTCGGTTATTGCTTTGAAACGCCTGCTGGCAGCTCTTATCCTCCAATTCTGAACCATCATAGCATTGATCACGCACAACCGCTCATCATTGACGGACCGGCGGGCAGTATTGAATTACTGCCTTACAATCAGGTGCATGGGGATATTCATTCCCTTGGCTTTCGCTGTGGCAATATTGCCTATTCATCGGATGTCAGCGATCTGGAAGAACAAAGCATCGACCTGTTGCAAAATCTCGATGTCTGGATTGTCGATGCCTTGCGCTATACACCACATCCCAGTCATTTTTGCGTCGATCAGGTTTTGGAATGGGCAGAGCGTCTGAAACCAAAACGCACAATCCTGACCCATATGCATATTGATTTGGATTATGAAGCCTTGCGCAGCTATTTGCCGGATCGTGTCGAACCAGCTTATGACGGCATGACAATCGACTTCAGCCTCTAGGACGTAAGCTCATCAATCTGGTGCATTTGGCGCTTAAATGGCCCGATATCGCGCGAAAAAATGTGAAGGATGGGCTGAGACTGTTAAGCTATTTTGTACTCTGACGCGTTTTGTTCGGTCATTGGGAATCGTTCTTCGAATATGATCGCGAACTGGCTTTTGACTGCGTGCCACTCTCTCACGGATCGCTTCCAGTCCTGTGATGTAGCATTCAGAGCCAGATGGATCAACTTCTCGGCGGCCTCATCGCTTGGGACGTGGTCTCTGGTACGGACGGCGCGGCGGAGTTTCGAGGTCAGTGCCTCGATGGCATTGGTCGTGTCAATCAACCGGCGCAGAGGTAATGGGATGAACTGCCTTTCCAGCAAATCGAAGCTATATTAGCTGAGATTGAGAGATAGGAGGATCATTCTGATGAATATCGCAATTTTAGGCATAGACCTGGGCAAAACAGTATGCAGCCTCGCCGGTTTGGACACAGCTGGTGCCGTTATTTTCCGCAGACGGATTAAGCGTTTCAAATTGCTTGATTTTCTTGATGAGCTTTCCCCTCGTATTGTCGCTATGGAAGATGCGGAGGAGCCCATCACATTGGTCGATTTTGCCTTACCAAAGGTCACGAACCACGGTTAATGTCACCGTTATATGTGCATCCCTATGTGAAAGTGCACAAAAACGATGACCGTGATGCAGAAGCTATAGCCGAAGCAGCAACACGTCCCACAATGACTTTCGTTGCAATCAAATCTGAAGAACAGTTGGATCTTCAGGCTATCCATCGCCATCGTGAAAGGTTGGTTCAAAGCCGAACGCGTCTTATCAATCAAGCTCGAGGCCTTCTTATGGAAAGGGGCATTATACCAACGGCATTTAAATCCGACCTTTTTGCGCCCATTCTCTCATTCCGATTGAATGGATAATTGTTGGGTTGGCAACGAGGCTCTTTCATGCTTGACATCCAGCATCAAGAATGGCGGCATAGTTTTCAAAGGCCCTGCTGGACAGAAATGCGCCTCGTAAATATTGCCAGATATTCTCGACCGGGTTCAGTTCCGGTGATTTGGACGGCAAGAGCAGAATGGTGATGTTCCTGGGCACGTCCAGCCTGCTTGTGGTGTGCCATCCGGCTCGATCCATTAGCACGACGGCATGAGCACCTCGCGCCACTGTTCTCGATATCTCTTCGAGATGCATTTGCATGGCCTCGGTGTTGGCATAGGGCATCATCAATCCCGCCCCAACACCACGCGCAGGACAAATGGCACCGAACAGATAGGCATTCTTGTATCCCTGATCGGCGGGCAGACGCGGTCTGGTTCCCTTCTTTGCCCATAGCCGGGCCACCCCATTCTTCTGACCCAGCCTTGCTTCATCTTGCCACCAGATTTCGATGGGCTTGTTCTTGGGCAAATGGCCTATATGCGCCGCCAGCGTGGGGGGAAGTGTTTTTGAAAGCATCAATGACTTCAGCCTTCTGAGCCGGATGCTGTGGTCGACCAGATATGCGAACAAAACCAAGACGACGAAGGCTGATAGCATCAAAATCATCACGAAGTATCAAAGCGACAGACATGGCAAATCTCCTTTACCACTATGAATCACAACACTTCTAAAAATGGAATCCCCATCGAGTCATTTTTGAATGCCGTTGGTATGAGCCAAGCTTTTGTTTGATTTCAATTTCTTGTTGTTTTGGCATTTTTTCCTTCAAAGAATTATACTGATCATTGCTGTCTATAGCGTTATGAGCGCTTTATCTTGGCTTTTAAACAATGGAACTATTGTCTTTTTATGCCCAATTCTTCCCACATCCAGCCAAAATCATAGCATGACATTGGGGTGCTTGCATTGGCATTGTTGGCAGTGCTGTTTTCCAGATACTTTAGCCATTCAACGACCTGTTTCCGCCCGGCTTTGGTTTTGCTCGCTTGTCTGGGTGTTTCATTGTTTAATGTGGGAATCGGTTCATCCAGTGTTTTCCGATAATGCTCATCAAGATATCGCCTCATGATCTGATCGGCAATTTCAGGAGGGATTTCCTCTTCAATGTCCTTGTCGGGTCTATCGGGTGCATCCTCTATCATTTGTTTGAGGGTTCTGATCTCCGATAGCGGAGTACGGACCATATTACCCAAGGCTCGCTCTATCAGTTCCTGTCCTCTCTTTGCGCGACCAGCAGAGTTGACAGACAGGATCAAGGCCTTCCCTTTCAGTTCGATGTTACCCAGAACGCGGCTACCATCATCCATCATGGTCTCTAAAATGTGTTCCTGGCCGCCGACGCCAGATCGTTTGTTGGGTAATTTTCTCCGATCTACCCAGTTCCAGAACTTTGCGCTTTCCTGAGTAAGTGCCGATACCTTGTTGAGCTCTAAAGCAATCTGTTTCTGTGTGATCCTGGAGGCAAATGCAAAATGCATGTCATGGAATTCGATTGGCTCACCATGACTATTGATCAGATTGGGATCCTGTTGAAACGCCACTTCTTCTAATAGATTATAGAGCCAGGACAGAGTGAATACTGGAGCTAGATGTTGAAGATCTTCATCGGATAGGTTTTCCAGCTGTTGGGATGCTTCCAGTTCCAGAGCTTTGTTCAGGCCAGTAAACAGAATATTGCTTGCTTCAAAGCTGAAGGGGAGTAAACCACCACTGATGATGGTTTTACCTTTGACATTTATGACACGCGTTGCTAGCCGATCCCATTGTTTCAGGCTTTGCGTTGCCGAATATTCACTAACGGTTATTGGCTCCGAGCCACGCAGCAAGTCTCGCAGCTTCATGCTTTCACCCGGAACCACGTCGCTAACCTCATAAAGGCTCATGATCGATGAACGCAGGGCCTTCATATAGGCCTTGGCTGGTGGCTTCTCCCGCCATGACTGACGCTTGAGATATTCATCGACAATGTTTTTGCCAGAGTCATCGAATTCCAGTGTCAGGAAATCTTCAAAAGCACAGCCCCACAAGTTTCCCTGCCAATCTGGACCCACAATGTCAGCGAGGCTGTCAGGATCAAGCTCAGCTTCATCTAATATGGGGCCGAAATGAGCGTCGATAACGGCAGCAAAGCATTCTTTCCATTCCTCGCGCTCGGCGAATTTCATCAAACCCTTTAAATCATGTTCTGATGCCACAAGCTTTTCCTCAATCAAATACCCCATAAAACAACTCAGGGGCCCATCTAGCGAGATTCAAACATTTTAGTCTTGCTGTAAATGATAATCTTGATTTCTTGTTTTAATATTCTTGCCCTATCGGAGCCTGATCTGGATCTGTCACGGTTTCGTTCCGCTCCGTGTGCTCATTTAGGCTGCTTTTCTCTCGAAAACCAAGGGGGCTTTTCCATCCGAGAGCTGAATGTTTTCTTTGCGGATTGTAGAAACCATTGATATACTCAAAAATTGCTACTTCAGCTTGCCTTCTTGATCGCCATCTGTTCCTCCAGATTAATACTACAGTTGCGCATTTATACCAACGGCATGAAAGATTGACCCATAGGATGCTTTGAAATGGTTTACTGGCAAGGCGTCTTTCGACGGACAATGCCGGGGTATTTTCCTAGAAAGATAACGCTCTCAGTGAGCTATTTCAAAGCACCGAAAGCCAATAAAATCCGGTCATATGGGTTAATCTTTCGTGCCGTTGGTATTAACCCTGAAAGAGCATAATCTTGAACGCGGTCACGCAAGGCATCTGCAGACCAGACACTTCGGCCAAGCAGTGACTGGATCCGAAAGGGCCGTTCAAGCCCGGCTTCCTCGGCGAGCATTCATCCC
>JAOXSH010000105.1 GCA_025800145.1 Cohaesibacter sp. | reverse complement strand
CCATAGGATGCCTTGAAATGGTTTACTGGCAAGGCGTCGGCTCGATCGGACAATACCGGGGCATTTTCTTTTTTGATGCGAACCTTTTGCATTGAATTGTCAAGACAATTCAATGAGGCGCGCCCTAGAAAGACAACGCAGCTCAGTGAGCCATTTCAAAGTACCGAAGGCCGGTTTTATTGGCTTCCTGGACTGCGTCGCTCTTGCTTTGTGGTCAACCAGACCATGGCAGCAAAAGCGTCTTACCAGAAAGCCAATAAAATCCGGTCATATGGGGTAATCTTTCGTGCCGTTGGTATAAGCTCCTGTCGCGATGGTCCTCATAGTTCAGCCTACCCCTCTCAGATTGCCGCGAAAATGCGGCGTAAAATGCAAGACTTTCAATTTTTTCTATAAAATACCTTGCTAATGCCCTCTATATGGTGATCAATTGCCCAGTGCTGTCATGGCCAGTCCATCCGTTTTCTTGACCTTTCCTGCCATATGGAGATCCATCATGCCCTATATTGACTCGCTCAAAGTGTTTGTGCGCGTGGTGGAATTGGGAAGCATTACCTCTGGCGGACGCGGCTTGCGCCTGACGCCTGCCGTTGCGTCCAATCGTATCAAAGAGCTGGAGAGCCGATTGGGCGTTCGACTTTTCAATCGCACAACCCGCAAATTGACCCCAACCGAAGTGGGCCGGGTTTTTTACAAGGAAGCGGTCAAAGTTCTCGATACTTTGGAAGAAGCCGAGGCCGTGGTGGCGGGCTTTTCTGATCATCCCAAAGGCGTGATTGCAGTTGCCGCCCCCTTGGGGGTTGGCAGGAGGGTCATTGCGCCGCTCATCCCGAAATTTTGCGAGCTATACCCGGATATTGAAATTCGTTTGCGGCTGTCTGATCGGCAGGTTGATATTTTGCAAGAAGGGCTGGATGTGGCCTTTTTTGTTGGCGAACTTTTGGATTCCAATCTGAAACAACGCAAAATCATGGATTGCGAGCGGGTGTTGGCGGCCTCGCCTGCTTATCTGGAGGCCAATGGCACACCCAAAACCCCGTTCAGTCTGATTGAAGAGGGGCACAATTGCCTGATGCTGCGCTATCCGCGCTCACCGGAATATTTCTGGATGGTGCAGACAGAAGACGGGCTATTGAAGCTGGAAGTGTCCGGCCAATATGACAGTGATGATGGGGATATTCTGACAGACTGGGCGCTAGATGGACGCGGCATTGTCAACAAGCCGCGTTTTGACATTGCCGCGCATTTGAAAAGCGGGGCTTTGGTGCCCCTTTTGCAAGAAACCCCGCCGCTTCCCTCCAGTTTTGCCTGCCTCTATCCGCATCGCAAATTGCTGGATCCCAAAATCCGGCTGTTTGTTGATTTCATGGCCGAAGAAGGCAAAAAGCATCTTTCAGATACAATTCGCACCTGATGAAACTTATGCTTGCATACCGGATTAAAAGCTCATATGGCGATTGACATTTTTATAGAGCAGATAGCGAAAGGGTCCGGGGCCTGATGCATAGCAGGCTTGCGGGCAAAAAGCGCGCAGCCACATATAGTCGCCTGCTTCAACTTCTACCCAATCCTGATTGAGCAAATAGACGGCCTTGCCCTGCAAAACAAATAACCCATGTTCCATGACGTGGGTTTCTGCAAAAGGAATCACCCCGCCGGGCTGAAAGGTCACAATATTGACATGCATATCATGACGCATATCGTCCGGCTCGACAAAGCGCGTGGTGGCCCAGACGCCATTGGTCTGTGGCATGGCTGTTGGCACAATCTGTTGCTCATTGGTGACAAAGCTTTGCGGCTCCTCTAATCCGTCAAGCTGTTCGTAGCGCTTGCGGATCCAGTGAAAGACAGCTCTGTCTTTGCCCTTATTCCAGATCTGCCAATGGTCGCTTGGAGCAAGATAGGCATAGCCCCCTTCTCCCAAATGCTTCGTCTCTCCTGCACTTGTCAGTTCGATGTCTCCTTCGACCACAAAGAGAATATGCTCAATGCCTTTTTCGGTATCGGGTTGATTGCTGCCGCCTTTTGGGGACAGTTCGGTCAAATAGTGAGAGAAAGTCTCTGAGAAGCCGGATAAGGGACGTGACAGAACCCAGCAGCGGGTGCCCTTCCAAAAGGGAAGATTGGAGGTGACAATATCGCTCATCACGCCTTTGGGGATCACACAATAGGCATTGGTAAAAACCGCTCGCCCCATTGTGATCTGGCTTTGCGGGGGCAAGCCACCCATAGGGGAATGATAGATTGATTTGCTCATTTTGTCTTACCCTGTCTCGCCTTTTGGTGCCTTTCTGGGACATAGACACATCAAAGCAAATTTTGGCTTTTGTATCAGCCTTTCTTTCTCTGAAGCTGTGCGCATAATATTTTGAAAATAGCAATCCATTTTCACCCACATCTATTTTTGCGCCTGTTATCAAGGGAGAAAAGAGTCTGGATCATGTAAGGACCGAATCACTTCATTCCTCTCTTAATTTGATTCCGAAAATGATAGTAATACATTGTAATATATAATAAATTATCTTTTCTTAAAGTGGTTTCATTCCTTGCATCACTTCAAGAAGTTCAAGTTAAGAAAGAGAATCAACTGCGCATGTGCCAAGGGATCAGACTTACCACTTGATGACTTTTTGCGTGACAAATCCGGCATTTTATGATTAGTCAAATTCAAGACAGGGGCGTCCGTTTGATCGGGCTGAGAAGCACCCTTATAACCTGATCCAGTTCATACTGGCGTAGGGAGTCGTACAGGATAATCTCACGCTCAAAATGGGTCATCCGGCACTCCCCGATTTTTTTGGAGTGTTGTTGTGAGCAATTCTTCTTTGACAGATTTACATGCAGCCAGTCAGGCCTGCCTTGCTTATATGAGGGCCACCAATCCGCTGGTTCATTGCATCACCAATTATGTGGCGATGAATATTTCTGCTAATGTGCTGTTGGCCATTGGTGCCTCACCTGCCATGGTTCATAGCCCGCAAGAGAGCGGTGAATTTGCGGCGATTGCTTCCGCTCTGACAATCAATATCGGCACGCTCTCCCCGCACTGGGTGATGGGGATGAAAGCAGCCGCTGAAGCGGCCAATTCAGCGAACAAGCCATGGGTTCTTGATCCGGTCGCCCATTTTGCAACCGCCTTGCGCCGCGAGGCCACACAGGAGCTGATGGCGCTCAACCCAAGCATCATTCGGGGCAATGCCTCTGAGATTATGGCCCTTGCCGGACAAAAAAGTGCAGGACAAGGCGTCGATGCTGGCGACAGTGTGACAGCTGCCCATGAGGCCGCCCGCGCGCTTGCCCAACAGCATGATTGCGTGGTTGCCGTGACCGGAGAAATTGATTTTGTCTGCGATGGCCAGCGCGATGTGCAAATTGCAGGCGGATCTGATTTGATGCCAAAGATTACAGCGATGGGCTGTTCCCTAACGTCCATGGTGGGTGCCTTTGTGGCGGTGGAACGAGATCCTTTCCTGGCCACTGCCGCTGCATTGGCTGTCTATGCCGAAGCCGGTGCACGCACAGCCACTCTTGCCAAAGGGCCCGGCTCTTTTGCCTGGCAATTTCTGGATCAATTGGCCAGCTTGCAGCCGACTGATTTGTCCCAGCAACGCTTTTTAGCCTGATTGAGCGAGAGTGATAGCATGAGGCAGATGTTTGATCTTTCGCTTTATCTGGTTCTTGACCCGGATTTGTGCGCGCCCCTTGGGATGGTTGAGACGACGCGGCGAGCTGTTGCTGGTGGTGTAAGCGCAGTGCAATTGCGTCATAAATATGCCAGCACAGAAGACTTTATTGCCATTGGGCGTGACCTCAAATCGGTGTTGACTGGCAGCAATGCTGCGCTGATCATCAATGACAATGTGGAGGCGGCACAGGCTTTGCAGGCCGATGCGTTGCATATTGGGCAAGGCGATATGCCGGTTGCTCAGGCCCGAGCGCAGATTGGACCGGATATGATTTTGGGTCTCTCGGTCGAAACGCCGGATTTGATCAGGCAAGTGGATGCCACTATCGTTGATTATATTGGGGTTGGGCCTGTTTTTGCGACCCAGACCAAGCCTGACCACAAGCCTGCCATTGGCTTTGATGGTTTGGCGCAAATTGTCGCCGCTAGCCCTGTGCCATGTGTTGCCATTGGTGGTCTCAAACGAGATCATGTTGCGCCTGTTTTCAAAAGCGGGGCTGACGGGCTGGCTGTGGTGTCTGCCATTTGCGGGCAGCCCGACCCACAAGCAGCTGCCGCTGATTTTTCTCATTCTATCAAGGAGGCGCGTTTATGATTGCCACCGCTCTTTCCATTGCTGGCTCGGATCCATCCGGTGGGGCTGGTATTCAGGCCGATCTGAAAGCTTTTTCTGCACGCGGTGTTTATGGCATGACAGCCCTGACAGCCCTGACCGCGCAAAATACCCAAGGGGTGAGCGGTGTGCATTTGGTGCCTCCTTCTTTTGTGGCCGATCAAATCAAGGCGATTTTCGATGATATTCGCGTTGATGCCATCAAGATTGGCATGATTGCCAATGCTGACATTGGCAAGGCCGTAGCCATCGCTCTGACCTCCCATAAGGATGTGCCCATCGTGCTGGACCCGGTGATGATTGCCAAAGGCGGCCACCCTTTGCTGGAGCCTGATGCCATGGAGATGGTGCGCACACACTTGTTACCATTGGCGCATATGCTCACTCCCAATTTGCCAGAAGCGGCGGCCCTTTTGGGAGAACAAGAGGCCACGACGCGCGATGACATGCTGACACAGGGCCAAGCCCTGCTTGCTTTGGGGCCAAAAGCCATTTTGATGAAAGGTGGCCATCTGGACAGCGAAGAAAGCCCGGATCTTTTGGTCACACAAGAAGGTGTCAGCTGGTTTGAAGCGGTGCGGGTTGATACCGTCAACACTCATGGCACTGGTTGTACGTTATCTGCCTCGCTTGCTGCAGAATTGGCCAAGGGCAAAGACCCGATGCAAGCCGTTGCAGTGGCAAAAGCCTATCTGGCTGGCGCTGTGACAGCCGCAGATGATTTGAATATTGGCTCTTATAACAAGGCCAAGACGGGCCATGGCCCAACCCATCATTTTTACGATTTATGGACTGACTAGGCTCTTAGAGCCTGATTTAGAAGTCCTGAGTCAGCCATCTCCCCGGCTGGTCTTGTTTGGTCAAGACTTGTCAGATTTTTGAAAACTGGAAAGGATCGCTTGATGCGTCTCTTTGTGTTTGTTGTTTCCCTGTTGTTTGCAGCCCCTGCCTTTGCTGCCGACAAATTGTCGCTTATCCTTGATTGGTTCATCAATCCCGATCACGGGCCCATCATTGTTGCTCAGGAAAAAGGCTATTTCAAAGAGCAGGGTCTGGACGTTGAGATTGTTGCCCCGGCTGATCCATCTGACCCACCAAAGCTGGCAGCTGCCGGTAAGGCTGATCTGGCTGTTTCCTATCAGCCACAATTGCATTTGCAGGTGGCTGAAGGCCTGCCTTTGAAGCGCGTTGGCACTTTGATTGGCACACCCTTGAATTGTCTTTTGGTGCTGGGTGACGGCCCGATCAAGCGCATTGGAGATTTGAAGGGCAAAAAGGTCGGTTTCTCTGTGACTGGCGTTGAAGAAGCTGTTTTGGGCACCATGCTGGCGCAAGATGGTTTGAAAATGTCAGACGTTGAATTGGTCAATGTGAACTGGTCTCTCTCCCCCTCTCTTATGAGCAAGCAAGTGGATGCTGTGATTGGCGCTTATCGCAATTTCGAGCTGAACCAGATGGAAATTGAAGGCGTTGAAGGCAAATGCTTCTATCCTGAAGCAGAAGGCATTCCGTCCTATGACGAGCTGATTTACGTTGCCAATCCTGAAAAAATGGATGCGGACAAAATCAAGCGCTTCCTTGCCGCTACCGAGAAGGCAACCCAGTTTATCGTCAATTATCCAGATGAAGCATGGAAAGTCTTTTCCGGCTCTTCCAAGGAATTGCAAGATGAGCTGAATGCCAAAGCATGGGTTGATACTTGGCCACGCTTTACGCTGTCTCCTGCGGCGCTGGATCATGGTCGTTACAGCCGCTATGAGAACTTTTTGGTCAAATCCGGTTTGACCAAGGAAGCTTTGCCGGTTTCAAAGCTGGCTGTTGATTTGGGTGCAGCAAACTAATGGCAGATCATCCTGATTATAGCCGGGCTTACACGCTCTGGCGGCAGGCAAGCGGCGAGGCATGGGATCTCTATGCCCGCCACGCCTTTGTCGAAGGTTTGAAAGATGGCAGTTTGCCAAAGAAAGCCTTTTTGCATTATCTCGTTCAGGATTATGTCTTTTTGATCCATTTCTCCCGGGCCTGGGCCTTGGCGGTGGTCAAAGCAGACAGTCTGGAAGAGCTGAAAATTGCCTCTGGCACCGTCAATGCGCTGGTGAATTTTGAGATGAACCTGCATGTTGGCATTTGTGCAGAACATGGCATTAGTGAAGAACAACTCTTTGCAGCAAAAGAGGAATTTGCCAATCTGGCCTATACCCGCTATGTGCTGGATGCCGGTCAGCATGGCGATTTGGCGGATTTGTTGGCCGCTCTTATGCCCTGTGTTCTGGGCTATGGCGAAATTGGCGAGAGATTGGGGCGCGAAGCAATAGAAGGCACGCCTTATCAGCCATGGATTGACACCTATGCCGGTGAGGAATTCCAAGCCGTGTGCCGTGATGTTGGTGCCATGCTGGATCGTGCGATTGCCGCCCGCCTTGGTGAGGATTTCGAAGCCTCTCCGCGCTGGGATAAATTGTGCGAACGCTTCACCATGGCCACAAAACTGGAAGCCGGTTTTTGGGATATGGGGCTTGCGGGCGCTGACTAATAATAGTTTTGGAGAGCAACGCTGTTTGCTCCCCAATCCTTCCAAGATGACCAGAGGATAATAAGGCGGATTTCATGTCCAATGCTGTTGGAATTTCTTTGAAAGGCAAAGCCCGCTTTGGGGACAAGGTCTTATTTGATGATCTGGAACTGAGCTTGAAGGCGGGGCAATGGACTTGCCTTCTTGGCCCTTCAGGCATTGGCAAAACGACAATTTTGCGGCTTTTGGCCGATCTTGCTGCCGGGGTTTCTTTTGCTGGCAGTATTGAGACAAGCGATGGCCTGCCTCTTGCCGGTCGCCTTGCCTATATGGCGCAGACGGATCTTTTGATGCCATGGCTTAGTGTTATGGATAATGTGCTGATTGGCTCTCATTTGCGCGCCAAGGCGAGCGAGCCTGACAAGGCCAGATCCTTGCTCACCAAGCTGGAATTGGCAGACCATCTTGACAAAAAGCCCTCGAAACTTTCCGGTGGTCAGCGCCAACGGGTGGCTTTGGCCCGCACCTTGATGGAAGAATGCCCTATTGTGTTGCTGGATGAGCCATTTTCGGCGCTGGATGCGCGGATGCGCTCTGAAATGCAGGAATTGGCCGCAGAATGGCTGAAAAATGCCACCATCTTGCTTGTAACCCATGACCCGGCAGAGGCCGCAAGGCTGGGCGAGAGCATTTATTTGATGAGCGAGCAGGGCTTGCGTGCCGTTGAGCCGCCAGCCAGTCCTGCTATTCGCGCGGTGGATGACGAGACCATGCTGGTCTGTCAGGGGCATCTGCTCAAACAATTGCGAGAGGCACGGACATGATTATGGCTCGATCCTTCCCCCTTTTTGCTGTTTTGCGCCCTCTTGCAGCAACGGCTGTTATTTTGGCCGTCTGGCAAGCTCTGGTCAGCTATTATGCCATTCCGCCCTTCATTCTGCCCGGCCCGTTTCGGGTTTTGGGGACGTTATGGGCCTCATGGGAGATTATTTTTGATCATGCCTTGATCACGGCATGGGAAGTGTTTTTGGGACTGATTTTAGGAACGCTCTTGGGAGGTTTGACAGCGCTTAATCTGGCGACTTCTGCTGTTGCCCGGTATTTTGTCAAGCCGGTGTTGGTGTTAACGCAAGCCTTGCCTGTTTTTGCGCTGGCCCCTTTGCTGACCTTGTGGCTGGGCTATGGTATCAGTTCAAAGATCTTGATGGCGGTGCTGATCATTTATTTTCCCGTCGCATCCAGCTTTTTTGACGGTTTGATGCAAACGCCAAAAGGTTGGCTGGATCTGGCGCATGTGATGAAAGGCACGCCAAGGCAGATTTTGTGGCGGCTTCGGGTGCCTGCTGCCATTCCCTCTTTTGCCTCTGGTTTGCGTCTTGCTGCCGTTTATGCTCCCATTGGGGCGGTGATTGGCGAATGGGTTGGTGCCTCGCAAGGTCTGGGCTATTTGATGTTGCTGGCCAATGGCCGGGCCAAGATTGATTTGATGTTTGCAGCCTTATTTGTGTTGGCCCTGCTGACCCTTTGCTTGCATATTGGTGTTGGCAAGCTCTGTGATCGCCTGATCCGGCATTATCAATAAAATGATTGGCGGGGCGTAGATGAATAAGCCCTGCTTGCTTTTATCTTACTGATGATCAACCAGATTGAAAAAGGCTTCAATGGCGGCAATATGCTGCATTTCGGACAAGCAAGCCAGAAAATGTGAAATGGATAAGTGCGGGTCATCAATCGGAATGGCTGCGAGATTATCGCCTTCGCGCACTTCTCCTTCCATCGCGATCCCCACGCCCATGCCGCTTTGCACGGATGTGACAATTGATCCCCATGAGCCCAATGCCAAAAGTGTTTTTAAAGACAGGCCTGCGGCTTTTGCCCCGGCTTCAAATACCCGTCTGGTTTCGGAGCTTTTTTCACGCTGGATCAAAGGAATGCCTGCCAATTGTTCCCACTGCAATCTATCATAACGTGCCAATGGATTGTCTTTAGCAACAACGGCGACCAGTTTTTCCGTGCGGATTTTTAAAGTTTCCAGATTCTTTGGAGCTGATTTTGCCGAAATGAAGGCAACATCAAAATCACCTTCTTGCAGAACCGGGATGAGATCGTGAGAGGCCATAGCGCGTGCCTCGATCTTTAATTCTGGATAGCGCTCCATAAAGCGCGAGAGAATCGGCAAGGCAAATTGATAGGTGGAATAACCGACACGAATGGTGCCTGCATTGAGTTGTTTTCGCCCTTCCAGCACTTGCTCCACTTCTTCGGTCATGGCAATGATGGAGCGTATTTTTGATATAATCTCGCCGCATAATTGCGTTGGCTCTGCAAGGCGGCCATTGCGGTGAATGAGCCGCACAGAATAAAACTTCTCCAGTGCCAGCAAGTGATTAGAGACAGACGGCTGAGAAATGCCGAGCTCTTTTGCAGCCGCAGAGAAGCTTCCGGTCCGCACAACAGCCTCCAAAGCACGCAATTGATTGACAGAGAGTTTCATGGCAGCTCCCATAGGCATAATGCCTGCTGGCTTGCCACCAAGACAGACAGGATAAAGTTCCACACTAACGCGCAATCAATCAAATGAAAAGCCAAGTATGCAGACTTCTAACAAAGCCGCACGCTTGGCTATTTCAATGACATAGCAATGACAATTAAGAGCTTTTTTATCTCGCTCACAGCCAATTGACCGTTTGGGTGGTGTCCTATCCTGCGTCTTACCCCATCCAGCGCCGCACTGGTGCGTTGCTTTCTTCCAATGGCTGGGTGATGACATCAATCAGGGTTGGGCCATCATGCTCAATCGCCTCTTTCAACACGCGTTCCAGATCTTGCGGGTTTTCCACCCTCCAGGATTTGACACCAAAAGCACTGGCAATGGCGGCATGATCTGTGCGGTTGAAATCGACATTATAATAGCGCGCATCCTTATCGGCATATTGGCTTGCCTTGATCCAGCCAAAATTGGAATTGGAAAAGACGATGAAGGTGATATTGGCTCCAGCGCGACAGACGGTCTCCAGCTCGCCGCAGGTAAAGCCAAAGGAGCCATCGCCCATCATGGCCACCACTTTGGAGCCGGGACGTCCATACCATGCACCAAGGGCTGCGGACAGCGAATAGCCCAGAGCACCATGGGCGCGGTTGGTTATATAATAGCGGCCCGGCAATGGCTGCTGGTAATAGGCATTGAAATAAGGGCAGGATGTGCCGGGATCAGAGACGACAACCGCATCTTCTGGCAAAGTCTTCATCATGGCATCAATCACCCGCTCTGGGCGAATGGGACGCTCGGTTGATTGGGCCAGCTTGTTGAAAATTTCAAATTTACGCCGTTTTGCCTCTCTCACCAATTGCGCGCCGCCAAAATCGGAATTGACCTCGGCCTTTTTGTCCAGCGCTGCATTCACGGCGGCAAGCGACAAGCGCAAATCGCCCACGACGCCCACTTCTGCCTGATAATTGCAGCCAATGACCATCGGATCATTGTCAAAGAACAGAACCCGCGTTTTAACAGATGGTGCTTCCCAGCGTGATGTGGTTGTGGAACCAGCGCGACAGCCCATGAAGATGACCATATCGGCGGCTTTCATTTGCTCCCATGTCTCATCGGTGCCGCCGTTGGAGCCGACAACGCCAAGGCTGTTGGGGTGGGTATCAGCCAACGAGCCCTGCCCCGAAATAGAGGTCGCAACCGGAATATTGAGACGGGTGGCAAGTCTGTCCAATTCTTCCATCGCTCCGGCAATCACAACTCCGCCGCCGCAGACAATCAGCGGGCGCTTTGCAGACAGGATGGCCTCCAGCGCTTCTTCTGCCGCCCCCGGTTCCGGGGCTTGCGGGTAGGCTGGATATGTCTGAAGCTTTTTATCGGCCCAGATATCCGAGGTCTCTACCTTGTCATATTGGATGTCATAGGGCAGCCCCAGATGCGCCGCACCGGAGCGGCCTGTTGTCATGGCCCGAAAGGCTGTTCTGACCATACGCGGAATATGGATCGCCTGCTTGATCACCGTGTTCCATTTGGTCAGGGGCTTCATCAGCGCATCCTGATCCACTTCCGTCAAAGGATATTTGCCGTAAGAAGCCACAGAAATATCAGTGGTGATGCCGAGCACGGCATAAGAACTTTCGCTGGCTTCGATCAAGCCGGGCAGAATATAGGTTGCCCCGCCCCCTGATGGCCCTTCGCAGACGCCAACACGGCCGGTCACCCGTGAATAAGCATCAGCCATATAGGTTGCGCAGCGTTCATCGCGGGTCAGAACATGCTTGATGTTATGATCAAGCCGGAGCATGGCATCATAAAAGGGCAAGGTCGTATCGCCACATAGTCCAAAAATATGCTGGACCCCATGGGCTTCCAGCATTTTAACCATCGCTTCTGCGCCATTGATCTGTTCTGTCACGCTATCACCTTTCCCTCGACACTTTTGTCAGCAATAGGCCATTGCTGCTGGCGTGTCTTTTTGTGTGCCGGTCTGTCAGATTGGGCTTTTTCACGGTCTCTTTTTGCGCACAATCTATCGATATTCATTTCTGTATACAGATTTATATACTATTTCAACCCCAAAGGAAACTCCCGTCAAAAGAAAAGCCCGGCACCATCATGCCGGGCTTTTGATGTTTGTGTGCAAGCAAAGACGTTTAAGAGGCCCTAGAGCATATTTATCGAAAAGTGTGCGCGGTTTTCGGACAAAAATATGCTCTAGTCGCTTTTTCCCAATTCGATGGATCGCTTGACCGCAGCGCTCACGCCCTTCTTCAACAGAGCGGGGAAACCCTCTTTCTCATCCATCAGCACATGCAAGGCGGCGGCTGTGGTGCCATTGGGGGATGTTACGCCTACCCGCAACTCGGCGGGTGTCTGGTCAGATTGTATTGCCAATTGGCCAGCGCCCCAGACAGTTGTCTTGGCCAATTTCATGGCCAAATCCGGTTTTAATCCCTGTTTTTCGCCTGCCGCTGCCAAGGTCTCGATGAGATGGAAGATATAAGCCGGGCCGGAGCCTGAAACGCCGGTGACCGCATCCATTTGGTCTTCTGTTTCCAAGTGCACTACATCGCCCACCACGGCGACAAAAGCCGTGATTTTGGTGAGCATGGTTTCGCTCACATGCTCATTGCCAATCAGGGCCGTAATGCCACAGCCAACAGCGGCCGGCGTGTTGGGCATGGCGCGCACAATGGGGCTTTGCTCGCCCAGCAAGGTTTGAAGCGTTGCCAATGTGGTGCCCGCGGCAATGGACAGAAAGAGTGTCTGACCATTGCCCAGGCTTTTAAGGCTTGGCAAAACATCCTGCATCATTTGCGGCTTGATGGCCAAAATGCAGACATCGACCTTATCCGGGATGGAAGTATTTAAGCTCAATCCCTGTTGGGACAAAGTTTTCAGCCAATCAGAAGGGTGCGGGTCTATGACATGCACCTGATCGGGCTGAATGCCGGCTTTCAGCCAGCCGTCAAGCATAGCGGAGCCCATTTTTCCGCATCCAAGCAGCAGAATGGTGTCTGAGCGATCCAGAGCTTTGTTTTGCGACATTGAATCTGTCCTTTATTCATGCCTTTTTATGCATGTTACAGAAAAAGCGGATCATCCAGCTCCAACGGGAAGCGCTTTGGCATCAGGCCCGACTGGAACCAGCTGACGAAGGAATAGATAGAATAAACCGGCAGGCCCGTGGCTTTTCTGACCTCTGCGGCATAGGGCACCATATTGGTGCATTCCAAGACGATAGCGCCGACATCGGGATAGGTTTCAACCATTTCTCTGCCTGCATCCACCATATCCAGACGGCAGGCTTCGAAGTCAATTTCCGGGTGGCTGTCCAAAATGCCTTTGGTAAATTCGCGCCCGCCTTCGGTGCCAATGATTGGCGTATCCAATGGCACATTGGCCGCTTTTAGATGATCCTCTGTCAGGGTCGATTTGGAAATGGTGATGACCCCGACACGCTTGGAGCTTGGCAAAAGTGGCTGGATCATTGGCACCTGCATGAGCGATGACGTGGCCACAGGCACTGGCACCGCCTCTGCCACCTGATCCTGAATGAGCGAGAGAAAGCCGCAATTGGTGGTGATGCCATCGACGCCAGAGGCGACTAGATCTTTTGCTTCTTTGATGAAGAAATCAGCCAGCTCGCGGGCATCTGAGCGGACAATCTTGCCAGGAGATGCGCCACGCACCAGCCGATATTGCACCGGAAAATCCCATGTCAGGGCATTGCCGATATCACCGGGAATGCGAGGGAATGTTGCATCCAGCATCAATATACCGACGGAGGCACCATAAATGCCCTTGCCACCTTTCAAGCGTGTCATCTTGCTTCCTTAATTATCCGAATTATCCGATGTTTGATCCGCCATTTGCAGATCTCTTGTTATAGACTTGGCGGAACATATAGCTGGGAAAAGGCGGTTCGTACCGCCTTGGTCGTCTCTTCGCTGCGTTTGGTGATATGCTTACGCAATTTGGCCACAGCCTGTTCTTCATCCCTCGCTCTCAAGGCGTTGACAATGGCTCTGTGATCAGATGAGCTTTTGGTTTCGCGCCCGACCATATCGATACAGCGTACATAATGAATGCGCGCATTGATATTGGCCAGCATCCGCTCCAATTCTTCATTGCCGGACAGCATGGCAAGACGCAGGTGAAATTCCTCATCCAGCACCACAATATCTTTTGCGGCATCCTTTTTGCCATAGACCGGCAAGCTTTGTTCCAAAAAGGCTTCCAGATCGTCAATGTCTTCGTTTGAGGCGCGCGTAACAGCCAGACGCACAGCTTCGCTTTCAATCGCGACGCGCACTTCATACAGGCTTTGCACCTTGTCCGGGCTTAAGGTTCGGCAAAAGAAGCCGCGACCATTTTCGAAATACAGAAAGCCTTCGGCGACCAAACGATTCAGGGCTTCGCGAAGAGGGGTACGGCTGGCACCCAATTCTTTGGACAGCGCGCTTTCATTGATCCGCTCTCCGGGCATGAATTCAAAATTCACCGCCATTTGGCGCACTTTTGAATAAATTTTGTCTACACTGCTTGAGAGCCCGCTCATTGACCCTCCCCTTTTCTGTTGGTCGCATCATTTGGTATTTTGGACATGTCGCGCTTGCTGATCAAAGCAGCAAATGTCCGGCCCTTGCTGTGCCGAAAAATATCACCCTTGGCAAGGCCATTTCCAAATTGCTGTATCAGATTCAACCAATACATAAGGCAAATCCTGAATACTAAATTGTACACAGCATGATAGACATGTCAATGATGCAATCTTGTAGGGCACAGGCGACGAGGAAATGGAGCAATGGGCAATCATGCTATGGGATCTTGTTATGATGATTGGACATGGCAGCAAAAACCCGGCAAGGAAACCTTGCCGGGTTTTGATATATTCGCATTTGTCTTAGAGCCTGATTTAAAAGTCCTGAGACAGAGATTTTTAAATCGAGCGCTTAATCAACGAAGGCTCTCTCAACGACGAATGTCGCAGGACGTGCGTTGGAGCCTTCTTCAAGGCCGAATTGTTCCAAGACCGCCTTGGTGTCGTTGAGCATGGCCATAGAGCCACAAATCATGCCACGATCTTCTTCTGCATTGATTGGCGGCACGCCCAGATCTTCAAACAATTTGCCCGAGGTCATCAGATCCGTAATGCGGCCTGTCCGCGGGAAAGGCTCGCGCGTGACAGAGGTATAATGGATCAGTTTTTCAGCGGCAAATTCCCCAATCAAAGGATCGCTCTTGCACGCTTCGACCAATTCCTCGCCATATTTCAGCTCTGCCACTTCGCGGCAGGTATGGGTCAGGATCACCTGCTCAAACTTCTCATATGTTTCCGGGTCGCGGATCAGGGAGGCAAAGGGCGCAATACCTGTGCCAGTGGAGAACATATAGAGGCGTTTGCCCGGAATAAGCGCGTCATTGACCAAGGTGCCGGTTGGTTTTTTGCGCATCAAGACGGTGTCGCCAACCTTGATTTTCTGCAAATGCTCGGTCAAAGGACCGTTCGGGACTTTGATTGAGAAAAATTCCACTTCCTCATCCCAGCTTGGAGAGGCAATGGAATAGGCGCGAAAAACCGGACGCTCTGCATTGGGCAAGCCAATCATGACAAATTCACCAGAGCGGAAACGGAAACTTGCCGGGCGGGTGATGCGGAATTTGAACAAACGATCCGTATAATGCGTCACTTCGGTGACTGTTTGCGCAAAGCAATTGCTTGGGATCGGAAAGGCCGGTGCGGCGGCGGGCGCTGTTGCTGCTGCAACCTCAACATGATGGGTCATCGGTTTCTCCTCTATCATCACCCAACCGAAAAGAGGCAAGCCCCAATCCCTGTTACTGGATCCGTGATCCGGGGTTTATGATGATCTTCAGTTGCACTTCACAGGGAAGCGGGCATGTCATGATAAGTCTCGATCAGGTTGTCGCAGGATTAGAAGATCCTTGCCACATGGCATTGATCTGTATCAGATCTGCTACCATCCGGCTATAAGGGCTCTGATTGGCCATATGTCAAGCGCAGCATGCTATCCTCTCGCCCTCTTGAGCAATCGATCTTGTCCAACCCGGATCGGGACTTTTTGTTGAGGATCATGAATAAAGGCAATTGTGAAAAATACAAGCGGCTAACCACCAGATTAATATAAGGATTATCCATCTGAGCCAATGAAGGATATTATTTTTTGCCAGTGACGGCAGATGCGCAAAAAATCTTAAAGATCCTGAACGCCTTGAGCATAAGGGGCAGGCTTTGGTTCGAAAGCAAGGAAAGAGCGCCTTTAAAGCGGCAAATTATATACCGAATATGAGACATTATGCCGCAGCTTCTCAAATTTTCTGTCTCCCTTTGCTTTCCCTGTACAGAATTCTCACCCTAGCCTGTGGCTTTGTTACAGGGCCAGATATTGCTTCCAGATATTTGGATGCTGATCGAGATCGGAAAAACTGCCCTCATAGCGGATGCTCCCTTGCTCGATAATATAGGTGCGATCAGAGACCAGACGGGCAAAATGCATATTTTGCTCAGACAGCAAGATAGCAAGACCTTGTGCTTTGACCCCCTTTATCGCCTTGGCCAATTGTTCCACAATGACAGGAGCAATGCCTTCTGAAGGTTCATCCAACAGGAGCATTGAGGGATTGCCCATCAAGGTTCTGGCAATGGTGAGCATTTGTTGCTCACCGCCTGACAGGTTGCCGCCGCGCTGAGTGCGGCGTTCAGCCAGATTTGGAAAGAGATCGAATAAATCCTCTTTCTGCCAATTGATTGGTCCTGTTTGGCTTGATCGGCGTCCGACCTCGAGGTTTTCCTCAACGCTTAAATCCGCAAAGATGCGGCGCTCTTCTGGCACATAGCCAATGCCGCACTGACAGATTTGGTGGGATGCCAGATTGCTAATCGCCTGATTATTGTAGGTGATTGTTCCTGATTTTGGTAAGATCAGACCCATGATGGATTTCATGGTGGTGGATTTTCCAGCACCATTGCGCCCCAGCAAGGCAACCACTTCATGCTTTTGCACATCCAAAGACAGATCTTTTAAGATATGCGCCCCGCCATAATAGCTGTTGATGCGCTCAAGTTTCAGCATGATGTGCCTCATTTGCCGTTTCTTTTGCAAAGACAGAACCGCCACCCAGATAGACCTCTTGCACAAGGGCATCGTTGCGGATCTGCTCGGCAGTGCCTTGGGCAATCAGCTCACCACGATTGAGCACCAGAATACGATCGGCATGTTCGAAGACCACATCCATATCATGCTCGGTAAACAACACGCTCAGACCTTGGTCTTTGACAATCTGTGCCACCAGTTCCATCAAGGCTGTGCGCTCAGACGGAGCCATACCAGCGGTTGGTTCGTCCATCAGCAACAGCTTTGGGTCATGGGCCAAGGCAATGGCCAATTCCAGACGTTTCAGATCCCCATAGGCCAGTTCAGAGCAAGCTTGACCGGCCATATCCAGCATGGAGACCTTCTCCAGCAATTGCTCGGCTTGGTCACGATCAAGATGGCTTGCCCGTGCCCAGAGATTGAAGCTCTTTTTGTGATGGGAGATCAGCGCCATTTGAACATTTTCACGCACGGTCATGGAGGCAAATGTTGCCGTGATTTGGAAAGTGCGCCCTACCCCCCAGCGCCATATTTGCCTCGGTTTTTTGCCCACCAGATTGCGACTTTTGCTCTCTTGTGGCTGCAACAAAAGCTTGCCTTTATCTGGTTTCAGATAGCCATTGATCATATTGAAACAGGTGGATTTTCCCGCTCCATTGGGGCCAATCAGGGCAAGAAATTCGCCTTCATTGAGGGTGAAGCTGACATTTTTAACCGCTTCCACGCCGCCAAAGCTTTTGGACAAGCCCTCTATTGTCAAGATGCTCATTGGCTTTGCCCCTTCCCGCTTCG
Organism: Cohaesibacter sp.; assembly: GCA_025800145.1. Lineage (GTDB taxonomy): Bacteria > Pseudomonadota > Alphaproteobacteria > Rhizobiales > Cohaesibacteraceae > Cohaesibacter. The sequence continues at coordinate 53,601 of JAOXSH010000105.1, read as the reverse complement.
CTGCCTTCTTTTATGCCAAAGGGGCGCAAGCAAACCGGCCAATCCATTGGGGGCTGTGACCACAATCAATAGGATGATGGTGCCAAAGATGAAGCGCCAATAATCGAGACGGGAAATCCAGTCTTCCAGCAAGATGAAGCTAACCGCCCCAAGAATAGGTCCAATGAGCGATTGAATGCCACCAAGCAACACCATGATCAGGGCATCCACCGAATGGGGAATGGAGAGACTGTCGGGAAAAATGCTGCCTTTGGAAAAAGCGAACAACACGCCAGCCAACCCCGCCAAACCGCCAACCAAGGCAAAGCCCATCCATTGGTGGGCTTTCAAATCCAGTCCAATGGCTTCGATGCGCAATGCGCTGTCGCGCCCTCCCCTTAACACATAGCCGAAAGGAGAATGGGCAATGCGGCGCAAAAGCATGAGGCCTATGCTGCAAAGGACAAGGGTGAGATAGAAATAGGCGCTTTGGCTTGACGCCCATTCTGATGGCCACAGGCCCAGAATGCCATCATCGCCGCCGGTGACATCCTGCCATTGGAAGGCGATGCCCCAGAGAATTTGCGCCGCTGCCAATGTCAGCATGGCCAGATAGACGCCAGAGAGGCGCACGCAGAACCAACCAAAGAACAAAGCCCCCAAGGCTCCGATGACAGGCCCGGCCACAAGCGCAAATTCCATAGAAATATTTGCATATTTCACGCAAAGGGCTGCGCCATAAGCCCCAAGACCGAAATAGGCTGCATGGCCGAAAGACACCATGCCCCCGACACCCATCAAAAATTGCAGACTTGCGGCAAAGAGAATTGCAATCAGTACATCCACCATCAAGACAAGCAAAAAGCCATCATCCGCTAGTGGGAGTGTCAGCAAGGCTGCCAAGATGAGCGCCCATGCCCAGATAGCCCGTTTGCCCAATAGGCGCAAAGGATCTTGCGGAGCTTCAGGTGCGCCATGGCCAGAGCCGGGTTTGCCTAACAATCCCCATGGGCGCACAATCAGCACCACCGCCATGACAAGGAAGGGCAACAGCAGCGAGATGGAGGGAAAAAGCAAAATGCCGAAAGAGTTGAGCACCGAGATCAATATTGCCGCGATGAAAGCACCTGTCACCGAGCCCATACCACCAATCACCACCACAACGAATGCCTCGCCAATGATGGAGAGATCCATCAGCAAAGAGACGCTTTCGCGTGGCACCTGCAAGGCACCGCCAAGGCCTGCCAAAAATGAGCCAAGCATGAAAGTGGAGGTAAAGAGCCATTGCTGATTGACGCCCAATGCCGCGACCATTTCGCGGTCTTGCGTGGCGGCACGCACCAAAATGCCCCAATGGGTGCGATGAAAGAGCAACCAGACCAAGCCTAAAACCAACGGGCCGATGACAATCAGGGCCAGATCATATTCGGGGATTGGTTCGCCCAGAATGCGCACAGCCCGGTCCAGCCCCGGAGCACGTGGCCCCAGCAAATCCTCAGCTCCCCAAATGGCAAGGGCAATATCCTGCACCACCAGCACAATGCCGAATGTTGCGACCAGCTGGAACAATTCAGGAGATTTATAGAGACGGCGCAGAAGGAGAATTTCAATCACGCCACCGATGACAGCAACGCAAAGGGCGGCAAAGAGCATACTGCCCCAAAAGCCCAAAATGCCTACATCAAACCATGTGACGCAGCTATAGGCCAGATAAGCTCCGATCATGAAGAAGGAGCCATGGGCAAAATTGACAATGCGGGTTACGCCAAAAATGATCGACAAACCAGAGGCAATCAGAAAGAGCGATGACGCATTGGCAAGGCCTGTGAGCAATTGCGCGAGATAAAACCCCATGACCTTCTTGTCCGAGCGGATAGGAATCAAAAGAATAGGCGACTGATGCCGCCTATTGCTTGTGTCTGATTTGGTTCAATATTGCCAGCTTTGACTGGCAATATCATATTTTGCGCTTATGGCCGCAGTTTTTTGGCCTCTTCTTCGCTTGGCAAATAATCCGCACCATCGGCATAGGACCACTCAATCATGGCGGGCTTACCATCAATAAAGCCGGTTTTGCCGACATAAGCACCCATGGTGGCCTGATGATCGGCGGCGCGATAGGTAAAGCTGCCAGATGGGGCATTCACGCTCAACCCGTCCATAGCGGCCAGCAAATCATCGGTTTTGATCGATTTGGCCTGTTTCAGCACCTCAATGACCGAAAGCATGGCATTATAGCCAACAAGGGCCCCTGCTTTTGGCAATTCGCCAAATTTGGCCTGATAGGCTTTTGAGAAAGCCTCATGCGCTTCGGTTTTGATTTGTGCTGCGGGATAGCCGGTGACGATCCAGTCTTTCGGGGCTTCTTTGCCCAAAGGGTCCAGATATTCCGGCTCACCGGTCAGGATGGACACCATCTCACGCCCGTCAAAGAGATAACGCAGTGATCCTTCGCGCACGAATTTGGCCAAATCCCCGCCAAAGGTGACATTATAGATGGCATCGGGCTTTAGCGCTTCCAGTGCGCGTACGGTCGAGCCAGCATCGATTTTGAAAAGAGTTGGCCATTGTTCGCCGACCCATTCCACATCTGGCTGCAATTTGGTTAATTCTGCCTTGAAGGCTTTTACCGCGTCCTTGCCATAAGCATAATTGGGGGCGATGGTGGCCCATTTCTTTTTGCCCAATTGCGCCGCCTGCTTGGCCAGCATGGCCGCCTGCATATGGGTAGAGGGACGCAAGCGATAGGTATAGTCATTGCCTTTGGACCAGACCAAAGCATCGGTCAGGGGTTCCGCGGCAATGAAAAGGGTCTTTTTCTGTTTGGCAAAATCACTGACGGCCAAGCCGATATGCGAGAAGAAAGTGCCAAACAGCAGGCTCACCTCATTTTTGGAAACCAATTCCTGGGCGATGCGCACGGCCGTTGCCGGATCGCCGGTATCATCGCGGCTAATCACTTCGATTTGTGCGCCTTTGATGCCCCCTGCCTGATTGGCTTGTTCCAGCGCCAATTGCCAGCCATTGCGATAGGGAATGGTAAAGGCAGGCAGGCGCGTGTAAGAATTGATTTCGCCCACTTTGATGGCATCAGCGGCCTGTGCCCGATTGGATAGAAAGCCAGCTCCCATCGTTGCTGACAGGATGGCTGCGGTAAAACCCGCCAAGATGCTGCGACGCATATTCATATTTCTCTCCCCCAACAGTTTCTTGGGTGGTTGATCGTTGGTCGGGAGTTTTTCATATTTTGAGCATAAGTCAAATCTTTTTATAGATCAGCATGATCTGACAAGAGCATCATAAAATAATATTACATATTTTCAGTTATTTATAAATATTTTTATTTATGCTCAGATTGTGCAAAAGCCGTCGATTTGCAAATTTCATAAGCCTCAAGGGCTTCCTGCCTGGAGCGTTTCAAATCCACAATTGGCAAGGGATAGGTCTTTCCCAATTGAATGCCGCATTCTTGCATTATGACGCTTGGTGCCTCCCATGGTTTGAACAGATATTTGTTTGGAAGCTTGGCCAATTCCGGCACGAATTGACGAGTGAAAGTGCCGTCTTTGTCAAACTTTTCGCCCTGTAAGACCGGGTTGAAAACACGAAAATAAGGTGCGGCATCAGCTCCGCATCCTGCCACCCATTGCCAAGACGCGCTGTTGGCCGCCAGATCGGCATCGACCAGACAATCCCAGAACCACGCCTCGCCTATACGCCAATCGATGCGCAAATTTTTGATCAGAAAAGAGGCGGCAACCATGCGCAAACGGTTATGCATGAAGCCGGTTTGCCAGAGCTGGCGCATGGCGGCATCAACAATGGGAATGCCAGTTTGGCCCATTTGCCAAGCATTTAAGGCCGCATCATTTTGCTGCCATGGAAAGGCCGTAAATGGTTTTTGCAAAGGCGTTTCTGGCAGATCAGGATGATAAAAAAGCAAGGAATAGGAAAATTCGCGCCATGAAATTTCCGAGCAGAAATGGTCAATATCGGCGTCAATCCGCTCGCCATTGTCTTGCTTTCTCTGTGCTGCTTCCTTGGCCCAATACCAGAGCTGATTTGGGGAAATTTCACCAAAATGCAAATGTGCCGAGAGCTTTGAGATATGCGAGAGTGCGGGAAAATCGCGCCCTTTTTTATAGCCTTGCAGGCCCATTTTAAAAAAGGCACTGGCTCTCTTTTGCGCAGCACTCTCACCAATACTCCAATGCGGTTCCAAGCTCAGATGCCAATCAGGGATTGGGGCTTTTGGTAAAAGATCAAGCAGTTCCAGCGCTATCGCGTCCTCTTGGAGCGCCTTGGCAAAGGTCATATCACCGGGTGCGGCAACTGGTTCGGCTGGTGGGGGGGCCGATTGCAGACAGCCCTTTCGATAGAAGGGCGTAAAGACTTTATAGGGGGTGTTATCTGCTTTTAAAACCTGCCATGGCTCCCACAAAAGAGAGCCATTTTGGCTGATCACTGTGACACCTTTTTGTTTGAGCTGTTCTTTTAAAGCCTCATCGCGTTGACGACGCCATGGCTCATAACAGCGGGTCCAGGTGATGGTTTTTGCGCCATAGACAGTCTGCAAGATTGGCAAGATGTCTGCGGCCTTGCCTTTATAAAGGCGCAGATGCCCTTTTAAGCTGTCATTCAGACTTTTGAGGCTGTGATAGAGCCACCAGCGGCTGGCACCGCCCATTTTTGCCTTACCGGCTGTGTCATCATCCAAAATATAGATGGGCAAAACAGCGCCGCTTTCGCAGGCTTTGGTAAAGGCGGGATTGTCAGAAAGGCGCAAATCCTGACGGAACCAATGGATAGCAATTTCACTCATGCGAACAGCTTTTATCAAGAGGTAAAATCCAGCTCAATTTGGCTGGATTCTATGTTAACGACAATCAGTTTTTCATACGCATTGATCTTGTTGTCAGATCTTTGTCAATGCTCAAAAGCCACCATGCGATTGCCATCGATAAATACCCGCCCTTGCGCATGTAAGCACAAAGCGCGAGACAGGGCGCGGGCCTCAATATAGCGTCCGCGCCGGATCAATTCTTTCGCGCTATCCGCCTGGGTGACTTTTTCTGCATGTTGCTCGATGATTGGGCCTTCATCCAGATCTGGCGTCACATAATGCGCGGTGGTGCCAATGGCTTTGACGCCGCGCTCCCATGCTCGTTTATAGGACATGGCCCCTTTGAAGGTAGGCAGGCAGGAAAGAATGGGGAATATTGATAATCTTGCCCAAATGGCGTGAGGAAAACTCATCGGACAAGACTTGCATATAGCGCGCCAGCACCACCAGCTCTGCACCAGTTGTTTCGATAATCTCGTCCAGCTTGACTTCCTGTTGTGGTTTATTGTCCTTGATGGCAGGCAATAATACCAACGGCAAAGCCTCGGCTTGAACACGATAGAGGATATCCATCAGGCAGCGATCAAATTTGGAGACCATGAGGATGGTCGGGAGCTTTTTATCTGCCTGTTGAGCGCTTAAATCCGCCTCAAAGCATTTTGCAAAGGCATTGAGTGCGGCATACAGCCTCTCCGTTTCCAGCTCTTTGGGGACCGTTGAGCCTAAAATGTTACGCTTGCGTAAAGACAAGACTTTCTTTACTCTGGCCTTCCGCCTTCACAGCTCTCACAGGAGCGCAGCATTTTCATGCCCCATGACAAAAGCGACACATCACGACAGAGCAAAGCTTCGATTTCCAGAAAGGAAATTTTAAGCGTTGCTGCACGGATGATGCGCGATATTGGCTATTCCAATATGTCCTTGCGGGATCTGGCCAATCAAGTGGGCATGAAAGCAGGCAGTTTATATTATCATTTTGCCTCCAAAGAGGCGTTGGCAACGGAAGTCATGCGCGTTGGCGTCGATGTTGTTAGCAGCGCTGTGCTTGAAGGCCTTGATGCGCTTCCAGCCTCCACCACTGCCCGGCAACGGGTTCTGGTTGCCATGCAGATCCATCTCAAAACCCTTTTGTCAGAGAGTGACTTTTCCTCTGCTCATATTCGTTGTTACCCTTTTGTGCCAGATAGCGTGCGCGCTGATGTGTTGGAGCATCGACGCTCTTATGATCGGCTTTGGGATGACTTGCTAATGATCCATCTTGAGGAGCAGGATCCCAGCCTTGAGGACAGCCTATTGAGGACCAGAACACGCCATTTGCGCCATGGTATTTTGGGCGCTTTGAACTGGTCTCTTGAGTGGTTTGATTGCGAGCGGGATGATCTTGCGGCCTATATTCAATCGCTGGAACCTCTTTTGGCGCGCACCCGCTCATAGACCATTTTATTGTTCAAAAGATGATCTTCTTCTGATCAGACCCATAATGGGCAAAAGCCACGGCGTGCCATGCATCAACAGATCCAACCAGTCGATCATTTGGGTGAGCGTGCCCTCAAACATCGTGCACACTTTTTCGATCAGATGAGGCTCTGAAACAAAAGGTTCCAAGCCCAATGTCAATGCAACCATGATCAGCATGGAAGCGGAATTTGGTCAATCCATTTTAGCATTTTATCTCCCTATTCCTTTCATAGGGTTGTTTGACACTCTCTCTTTTCTGGCTATCGTTTCTCGTAGTTTGAGGGCCGGATATGCGGCCTAAAAGTCTCAGACAGAGACCTTTAAATCGGGCACTGAGGCAACCACACCAACGGCGGTGAAGACTTTGAGGCATCTTTCATTTGTCATACACTACCTGCAAATGATCGCCGCTTTCATCCTTGTTCTGCCTTTTTTATTGCCTATATGAGAGATGAGTGAGCCACCTTTTCTATGGTTGAAGCTACGCGCATATGTCTATTTTCTTTCAAGGGGTCTTTTTCCATGTTTGATGCCTCCAAACTGATCAATGAATTACTGGGTGCGAATGACTCTCGCTCTAGCTCTGGTGCCATGCAGAAGGGCAAGGATTATTTGAGCCAGAATGCAGGCGGCATTGCAGGGGGTACATTGGCCGGTGGCTTGGCGGGCTATATGATGGGCTCCAAGAAGGGGCGTAAAATGGCCAAGAAAGCGGCGCAATATGGTGGCTTGGCACTTGTCGCGGGTCTGGCTTATAAGGCCTATTCCGATTATAAAAGCAATGAATCCGACCCGCAGACGATTGATGGCTCGGCCAGCTCTGCCTCGGTCTCCAATGGCGGGCAAAGGGCGCAGAGTGTTCCCCAGATCGCACATATTCCGCAAGTGCCTGTTGATTCCGGTTTTGCCATTGACGAACAAACCAGTGAGACTGGCGGTCAGGCAAATGGTCTGGGCTCGGTTCTGGTCAGCGCCATGATTGCTGCCGCCAAAGCCGATGGCCAGATTGATGCGGCTGAACACCAAGCCATTTTCGGCAAAATTGAAGAACTGGATCTCTCCAATGATGAGAAGGCCTTTTTGTTTGATCAACTCAATAAGCCCATGGATATTGACAGTCTCGTTGCCTCGTCCACCAGTCAGGAACAAGCGATGGAAATTTATATCGCCTCCTTGATGGCGATTGAAGTGGATAGCCCGGCCGAACAGGCATATCTGTCGATGCTGGCCGCACGCCTTGGGCTGGAGCCTGCCTTAACGCAGCAAATCCACCAAACCTTGGTTGCTGCTGGCGATTGAGATCAGGTTTTCCTGCCCAGTCTTTCCTGTCCCGCCTTGGGAACTCCCTTTCGAACTCCCCGTCCCAAGGCAATAGAAGGATGTGCTGCATCAAGCAGTGCATCCTTTTTGATTGCTCACGCCATGCGCTCTTCACGCAACCATCGCGTTTCCTGAAATTTATATATGCTCTTCCGGGATATGTTCATTCCCTCTCGCTTTCTTGAGCAGCATAGTGCAGCCATATATTTTTTAGGCTCAGGACCCATTAATACCAATGGCATGAAAGATTAACCCATATGACCTTGATTGATGTTCAGAATCAGGCTCTTACAGCGCTATGAAACTCGTAAGATCAGGCAAGGCTATTGTTCGATCATTTTGAAAATTGGCGCGGATTGCGATCTGAAATATGGTAGAAAAAGCCATGTTTTCAAAGAAGGCAGCATGGTCTTCATGGCTCCGGGACAGATTGCCTCACAGCTCCAGCCCTTCTTTAACGCTCAAGGCTGACCCAAAGGACAACGGCATCTTCCTTTGAGGTGGAAATGCAGCAATGGCCCATGCCGCTGTCATAATAAACGCAATCGCCAGCTTTCATCGGCAACGGGCGATAATGCTCGGTCAGCAATTCCAGCTCGCCTGAGAGAACCAGCATAAATTCCTCACCACGATGGCGGATCCAGTCGTCAAAGTCCGAAAAGTCCCGCGCCTTGATGGTGGAGAAATAAGGCAACATCTGCTTGGAGGATAATTCATTGCAGAGCAATTCATGATGATAGGTTGCGGTATGTTTGGGTTCTCCCTCACCTTTGCGGGTTACATCGCGACGACCGGAAATATTGCTTTTGCCAGATTGCAGAAACAGATTGGGCGTTTCCAATTCCAAAGCCTGCGTCAGTCGGCGCACAATCTCAAAGCCCGGGCGGGTTTGATTGTTTTCGATTTTTGACAAAGTCGAGCGTCCAATGCCTGCACGCTGGCCGGTTTCTTCCAAGGTCCAGCCTTTTTTCTTGCGGGCCTCGCGCACCATCTGTCCTAAAGCTGACTGGGTTGGTGCCATTTTGCCAACGGATGCTATGGGGGCTCCTTTATGGTGCTGTGCTTCGTCGCCCATTGCCTGTGCAAGCTCCGATGCTTTTAAATCACCCATGATGGCCCCTTGCTCCTTATTGTCTCTTTTGATCGAGCCTTTTGGTCTGTGCCAAGAACGAAGACTCATGCTGTGAGCCTATAGGATTTCACCAGAATATCAAATTTCTCATAACACCCAATATTGCCAATAGGGGAAAATTCCCTTATAAGAAACAAATCAAATCATGCTATCCATGCTACGCAATGTCCTGTTTTCTGCTTTACCGGTCCGGGTTAAAAGAAAGCTCGTACAAAAGTGTGCCACAAACAGATGCCGGATGCGTCTGATATCGTCCATATCTGCTATCAAAGGAGTCCATCATGGCTTTCAAACCAACAGACTATATGGCCTATGATTTTGCTAATCGTCGCCATATTGGCCCCTCGCCGTCAGAAATGGCAGATATGTTGCAAGTGGTTGGGTTTGACAGTCTTGATGAGTTGATTGATGCAACTGTACCTGCTTCTATTCGTGTCAAGGACCCGCTTGACTGGGGCGATGCCTTGAGCGAGCGCGATGTTTTGCATCATATGCGTCAGGTAGCAGACAAGAACATTATCTTAACGTCGCTGATTGGACAGGGCTATTATGGCACGGCGACCCCTCCGGTCATTCTGCGCAATATTTTGGAAAATCCGGCCTGGTATACGGCCTATACCCCTTATCAGCCGGAAATTTCCCAAGGACGGCTGGAAGCCTTGCTCAATTATCAGACTATGATTTCTGATTTGACCGGGCTGGAAATTGCCAATGCGTCTTTGCTGGATGAATCCACCGCTGCGGCAGAGGCCATGACCATGGCCAAGCGGGCATCGAAATCAAAATCCAATCTGTTTTTTGTTGATGTCAATTGTCACCCACAAAACATTGCCGTGATCCAGACACGGGCAGAGCCTTTGGGCATTGAAGTGCAGGTTGGCGAGCCTGATGAACTGGATCCAGAATCCGTTTTTGGGGCTATTTTCCAATATCCGGGCACCTATGGTCATGTGCGCGATTTTTCCGATCTGATTGCCCAGCTGCATGACAATAAGGCGCTTGGTATTGTTGTTGCCGATCCGCTGGCGCTGGCCTTGCTGAAATCGCCCGGTGAAATGGGCGCAGACATTGCGGTTGGCTCCACCCAGCGCTTTGGCGTGCCTATGGGATATGGTGGCCCTCATGCCGCTTATATGTCCTGCAAAGATGCGTTCAAACGCTCCATGCCGGGGCGGATTATCGGTGTTTCCATTGATAGCCGGGGTCGCAAGGCCTATCGGTTGGCTTTGCAAACCCGTGAGCAGCATATTCGCCGGGAAAAAGCCAATTCCAATGTCTGTACTGCGCAGGCTTTGCTAGCGGTGATTGCATCTATGTATGCGGTTTATCATGGCCCGGATGGCATCAAGGCTATTGCACAATATGTGCATCGCAAGACTGTGCGCCTTGCCAAAGGGCTGGAGCGGCTTGGCTTTAAGCTGGAGCCTGCGGTTTTCTTTGACACTTTGACAGTGGAAGTGGGAGCCCTGCAAGGGGTGATCATGAATGCCGCTGTGGCACAAGGGGTTAATCTGCGCAAGATTGGCGGGGATCGCATTGGCATCAGTCTTGATGAACAGACCCGTCCTGAGACTGTGGAAGCGGTCTGGACCGCCTTTGGAGGGGATCATCTGGCCTATGGTGGCTTTGAGCATGAAACCGAAGGGGATTTTGACAAGGATTATCGGCTGCCCAAAGCCAATTTGCGCGAAACGGATTATCTGACCCATCCGATTTTTCATCTCAATCGGGCAGAAGCCGAGATTACCCGCTATATGAGGCGTTTGGCCGACCGAGATTTGGCATTGGATAGAGCCATGATTCCTCTTGGTTCTTGCACCATGAAGCTGAATGCCACCATCGAGATGATCCCTGTCACCTGGCCGGAATTTGGCAATTTGCATCCCTTTGCGCCGGAAAATCAGGCCCTTGGTTACAAGGAAATGATTGATGATCTCAATGACAAGCTGTGTCAGGTCACTGGCTATGATGCAATTTCGCAACAGCCCAATTCCGGTGCGCAAGGAGAATATGCGGGCCTGATCACCATTCGCAATTATCACCGGTCCCGCGGTGAGGGTCATCGCAATATCTGCCTGATTCCGACCTCCGCCCATGGTACCAATCCTGCCTCTGCGCAAATGGTGGGCTGGAAAGTGGTTCCGGTTAAATCTGCGGAAAATGGCGATATTGATCTGGATGATTTCCGCGCCAAGACAGAGAAGCATAGCGCCGATCTTGCCGGTTGCATGATCACCTATCCATCCACCCATGGGGTGTTTGAAGAAACCGTTGAAGCGGTCTGTGCCATTACCCACGAGCATGGCGGGCAGGTTTATATTGATGGGGCGAATATGAATGCCATGGTTGGTCTTTCACGTCCCGGTGACATCGGGGGTGATGTCAGCCATTTGAACCTGCATAAAACCTTCTGCATCCCTCATGGTGGCGGCGGTCCGGGCATGGGGCCCATTGGGGTTAAGTCTCATCTTGAGCCTTTCCTTCCCGGTCACCCGGAGCGGGACAATGCCATTGGACCGGTTTCTGCTGCCCCCTTTGGCTCGCCTTCCATTTTGCCGGTCAGCTGGGCTTATTGCTTGCTGATGGGGGGCGATGGCCTGACCCAAGCCACCAAGGTTGCCATTCTCAATGCCAATTATATTGCCGCACGCCTGCAAGGGGCTTATGACATTCTCTATACCTCGCCAACCGGGCGGGTGGCCCATGAATGTATTGTCGATACGCGCCCCTTGGCTGCAAGTTGCGATGTGAATGTGGATGATGTGGCCAAGCGCCTGATTGACAATGGCTTCCATGCTCCAACCATGAGCTGGCCAGTTGCTGGCACCTTGATGGTAGAGCCGACAGAATCTGAGCCCAAAGCCGAGATTGATCGCTTCATCAATGCCATGCTGCATATTCGCCAAGAGGCGCGCGATATTGAAGAAGGGCGGATTGACAAGGACAATAATCCTTTGAAAAACGCCCCACACACCGTCAAAGACCTGATTGGTGACTGGGATCGCCCTTATAGCCGCAAGGAAGGATGCTTCCCGGCAGGGGCCTTTGAGGTGGATAAATATTGGCCACCCGTTAATCGCATCGACAATGCCTATGGGGACCGAAATCTTGTATGCACCTGTCCGCCCATGAGCGATTATGAAGAAGAGGCGTCCGAATAGCGCGGCAAAATGTCGCTTTATGTCTATAGGATCCGTAGAATTCCCGGTAGCCTTGCCGAAAGGCTATCGGGATTTTCATGCAACAGATTTGCAGATTTTCTCATCTTTGGACCGATATGACCCAGTCCTGACATGACCAGACCTATGGAGCGTGCCCACCATGTTTCTCAGCGTATTTGATATATTCAAAATCGGTGTTGGCCCGTCCTCTTCCCATACGATGGGCCCTATGAGCGCCGGGGCGCGGTTTTTGGAAGACTTGCGTAAAGGGGCCTTTATGGGGGTCAGTGCCTCGGATGTGAAACGCATGTCTGCATCCCTTCACGGTTCTCTTGCTTTCACTGGCAAGGGCCATGCAACAGACCGGGCGGTGATTCTGGGTCTCATCGGATTTGAGCCTCATATGCTGGATCCTGATAAAGCCGAAGAGCTGGAACGCGATGTCTATGAGCATAAGGTCATTCAGCCTGACGGCTTTGGTCCTGTGCGCTTCAATCCTCATGATGATCTGGTCTTTGATTATGGCCCGCCCCTTTCCGGCCACGCCAATGGCATGAAATTGTTTGCTTATGGAGAGGGCAATCAATTGCTTGCCAGCGCCACCTATTATTCCATTGGTGGTGGTTTCATTGTTACGGCCAGCGAGATGGAAGAAGAGATCAGTCACGATCCGCAAGATCTGCATGAAGAGCAAGAGGCGGTTGGCTATCCCTATCCGTTTGGCTCTGCCGCCGAAATGTTGGAGATGGGGCAAACATCCGGTCTTTCCATTGCGCAGATGAAACGTGAAAATGAAGAAAGTGGCATGGATGGCGATGACTTGAATGCGCGCATTGATGCTGTTTGGGATGCCATGAATGGCTGCATTGATCGCGGGTTGCGTATGGAAGGCATTTTGCCCGGCGGACTATCTGTCAAACGCCGCGCAAAAGCCATTCATGAGCGCTTACTTGACCAGCGCGCCAACAATCAGCCCATGCCCCATGTGGCCAATGACTGGCTTTGTGTTTATGCCATGGCGGTGAATGAAGAAAATGCCGCCGGTGGTCGTGTTGTTACCTCTCCCACCAATGGGGCGGCGGGTGTTGTGCCTGCCGTGATCCGCTATTATCGCGACCATATCCCGGCCTCCAATCATGACGGCATTCGCACCTTTATGCTCACAGCTGCGGCCATTGGTGGATTGATCAAACATAATGCCTCTATCTCTGGTGCCGAAGCTGGCTGTCAAGCCGAAGTTGGCTCTGCCTCGGCTATGGCGGCGGCGGGGCTTTGTGCCGCGCTTGGTGGCACCAATGAGCAGATTGAAAATGCCGCAGAAATTGCTCTGGAGCATCATTTGGGCATGACCTGTGATCCCGTTAACGGGCTGGTTCAAGTCCCCTGCATTGAGCGCAATGGCCTTGGTGCTATTAAGGCTGTTTCTGCCGCGTCACTGTCCCTGCATGGGGATGGCACTCACTATATGCCCCTTGATAATTGCATCAAAACCATGTGGGAGACCGGGCAAGAGATGGATGTGAAATATAAAGAGACTTCGCTGGGTGGCTTGGCTGTGAATTTGCCTGAATGTTAGGCTCTAATACCAACGGCCTGAAAGATTACTCCATATGACCAATAAAATCCGGTCATATGGGGTAATCTTTCAGGCCGTTGGTATAATCCAGGAACGTGTTGCAGCGCCGATTGTCTTGAGTGATAAAGAACGGAGTTTTCTTGAAGGGCAGCTCAGACGCCACAAAGTCTCTCGGTCTCTTTCCGACCGGTGCCGCATGATTTTACTCTACGCCGATGGTTTGCCGAGCAAAAGTGTGGCTACGCAGTTAAGGATACATGAACATACCGTTGGAAAATGGCGCAGACATTTTGTTCAGGGTCGGATATGCGGCCTAAAAGTCTCATCAAGAGACTTTTAAATCAGGCACTTATCAGGGCTGATTTCTGCACTTTATCCGCTCTCTCTTTTGCTCTGGGGCCAGCCTGATCATAGAAATAATCTTGCCTCTCATCGATATGTATCGTTCTGCATTTCCTTATCCGCTTGCATGTGGCACAAGGTTTGTGAACTTTTTACGATGTCAGGATAGGCAATATGGATATAAGTCTTCTGGTCATAGCTGCCTTTCTGGCTGGTATCCTGAATGCAATTGCAGGCGGTGGCAGTTTTCTGACCTTCCCTGCCCTTGTCTTTGTTGGTGTGCCGCCCATCGCTGCCAATGCGACCAGTGCCGTTGCGGTCTTTCCCGGTTATCTGTCCTCAAGCCTTGGTTTTTTGGAGGAAATACGCGGCTATGATCGGCGCAGCCTTTGGGCTTTGACCGGTCTTGCCATTGCGGGTGGGATTGTGGGGGCCTTGCTTTTGATTGTGACGCCTTCTGGCCTGTTCAATCTCATTGTTCCATGGCTGCTTTTGCTAGCCACGGCCTTGTTTGCCTTTGATCAGACGTTGCGTCGCTGGAGCGCGTCAGCAAAGGTTGATCACCATCCCCAAGGCGGGGCTTTCGATGGCATGACCAAAAAAGTGGCCACGCTTATTGTGACCAGTTATGGCGGTTATTTTAATGGGGGCTTGGGGATCATCCTATTGGCGCTGTTCTCTGGTCTGGGTATGCGGGATATGCATGTGATGAATGGCCTTAAAAACGGCCTGTCTTTCATTTTGTCGGCTGCCTCTGTGCTTACTCTATCCATTGCCGGGCTGATCTATTGGCATGAAGCAATGATCATGATGCTTGCCGCCAGCCTTGGCGGCTATGCCGGCGCACGGCTTGCCCGGCAACTGCCCGCCTCTCTCATCCGCACCATCGTCATCCTTGTTGGCCTTGGCATGTCGCTGGTCTTTTTTATGCGCCTTAGAGCATTTTGAATAAACACGTCGTTATTCAAAATGCTCTAACCTTTGTTTTTAAACATATTTTTGTCCGAAAACCGCACACACTTTTCGGAAATATGCTCTAATACCAACGGCATAATCAGTCGCAAATTCTGCAGCTGTTCGATACATCTATTGGCCCAATGATGGACATCTTCTACACGTAAATTTTCTCTTTCCTTGTGTGCTTTTGTCTGTAATGCCACACGAATTGCCAGATGGCCAAGATAAACCCCGCGATGGTTGCTATCGCCCCAATCATCTCCCAAGGCCAATTTGTTATGCTTGTAATCATGGATTTGTCTTTCCTGAAATTTTAAAAATATATATTGATGAACAGAACAAAAAAGCCGGTCTCTTGCAAGAGACCGGCTTTTTTAGTTTTCTCATTCAATCGTGGGATTATCCGCCAAAGTCATCGAGCATGATGTCTTCGCGCTCGACCCCAAGATCAAGCAACATGTTGATTACGGATGAGTTCATGATGGGAGGACCACACATGTAATATTCGCAATCTTCTGGCGCTGCATGATCTTTCAGATATTCATCATACAGCACGTTATGAATGAAGCCTTTATAGCCTTCCCAATTGTCTTCAGGCATCGCGTCAGACAGCGCCACATGCCATGTGAAGTTGGGGAATTCCGCTGCCAGTTGGTCGAAATCTTCCACGAAGAACATTTCGCGCTTGGAGCGGGCACCATACCAGAATGTGATCTTGCGATCCTTGTTTTTCAGGCGCTTCAACTGGTCAAAAATATGCGACCGCATCGGGGCCATACCAGCACCACCACCAATGAAGACCATTTCTTTTTCGGTCTCACGGGCAAAGAATTCACCATAAGGACCGGAGATGGTCACCTTGTCGCCAGGCTTGAGGTTAAAGATGTAAGAGGACATCTTGCCCGGAGGAATGCCTTCAGAGCCCGGTGGAGGCGATGCGACACGCACATTGAGCATGATCATGCCTTTTTCTTCCGGGTAGTTGGCCATGGAATAGGCGCGCTCTACCGGCTCCTCGACTTTGGAAACATATTGCCAAAGGTTAAATTTATCCCAGTCCTCGCGATATTCTTCTTCAATATCGAACTGGGTATATTTGACCTCATGCTTTGGTGCCTCAATCTGGATATAGCCACCGGCACGGAAATTGACATCCTCGCCTTCGGGCAAATCCAAAATAAGCGCTTTAATGAAGGTTGCAACATTCTCGTTGGAGCGAACGGTACATTCCCACTTTTTGACGCCGAAGACTTCTTCCGGCACCTCAATGGACATGTCCTGCTTCACAGCCACCTGACAAGACAGACGGTCGCCTTCGCGCGCTTCTCGCTTGGTGATGTGAGATTCTTCTGTTGGCAGAATAGACCCGCCGCCTTCAAAGACCTTACACCGACATTGGGCACAGGTGCCGCCGCCGCCACAGGCTGAAGGAACGAAGATTTTCTCACCCGCCAGCACGCCGAGCAATTTGCCCCCTGCTGGCACCGTGATCTTGCGCTCATTGTTGATGGTGATGACAACATCACCAGAGGCAACCAGTTTGGATTTGGCGAACAGAATGATGGCCACCAAAGCCAGCACGATCATGGTAAAGAGTGTGATTCCTAAGCTAAAATCTTGCATGATGCACTCCTTACAATTTCACACCGGAAAAGGCCATGAAGCCCATGGCCATCAGGCCTGCGGTGATGAAGGTGATACCCAGACCTTGCAGGCCATCAGGTATATCGGAATATTTCAGCTTTTCACGCACACCAGCCATCAGGGTAATGGCCAATGCCCAACCGATGCCGGAAGAGACGCCATAAACAGAGGCTTCGGCAAAGTTATAATCGCGCTCCACCATGAAAAGTGAGCCACCAAGGATAGCGCAGTTCACAGTGATGAGCGGCAAGAAGATGCCAAGAGCGTTATAAAGCGCGGGGAAAAACCGATCGAGCGTCATTTCGAGAATCTGCACGATTGCGGCAATCACCCCGATATAGGAGATCAGGCCCAGAAAGCGCAGATCAACATCGGCGAAACCGGCCCAGGCAAGCGCCCCATCATTAAGAAGATAGGTCAGGATCAGATTGTTGGCAGGCACCGTAATGGCCTGTACAACTGTCACAGAGATCCCCAAACCAAGCGCTGTTTCAATCTTCTTGGATACGGCCAAAAAGGTACACATGCCCAGAAAGAAGGCGAGTGCAAGGTTTTCGATAAAGATCGCCTTGACGAAGAGTGAAATGAGACCTTCCATGGTTTAGTGGCCTCCCTCTTGTTCGATGATTTTGAAATCGCGGGCTTCGACCTGATTTGGCTTCCATGTGCGGAAGGCCCAGATCAACAAGCCGATGACGAAAAAGGCACTTGGTGGCAAGAGCAGCAAGCCGTTTGGCACATACCAGCCACCATTATTGACGGTCTCCAGAATGGTGATGCCAAACAATTTGCCGGTGCCAAAGAGCTCACGGATCACACCAACCAGCATGAGAATGAGGCTATAGCCCAGACCGTTGCCAATGCCATCAAGGAATGAGGCAACAGGGCCATTTTTCATGGCAAATGCTTCTGCCCGGCCCATCACGATACAGTTGGTAATGATCAGGCCCACAAAAACCGACAGGGTTTTGGAAATGTCAAAGGCATAGGCCTTGAGCACCTGATCCACCAGGATCACCAGTGATGCAATGATGATCATTTGCACGATGATGCGGATAGAGCTGGGAATGAAGTTGCGAATGGCGGAGATGAAAAAGCTTGAAAAAGCCGTCACCACAGTCACCGCAAGCGCCATAACGAAGGCCACCTTCAAGGAAGAGGTCACCGCAAGGGCGGAGCAAATGCCCAAAACCTGCAAGGTGATGGGGTTATTATCGACCAACGGGTCGAGAAGCATTTCTTTTTTGCTTTCAGACATCACACTGCCCCCGCTTTCAGATTGTCAAGGAAACGCTTAAAGCCCTGCTCTCCCATCCAGAAGCGCACAAGATTGTCAACGCCGCGGCTGGTCAGGGTTGCACCGGCCAATGCATCGACATGATATTGTGCCTTGTCAGCAGACGGAATGCCTTTTGCAACAGTGATGGCAACAGCGCCGTCGTCTGCAAAGACCTTTTTGCCCGGCCACATGCCGCGCCAAGCCGGATTGTCCACTTCCGCGCCCAGACCCGGGGTCTCGGCATGGGAGTAGAATTGCAGACCGGTAATTTCATTGCCATCGGCTTTCAGGGCGATGAAACCATAAAGCGTCGACCACAGGCCATAGCCGTGAACAGGCAAAATGATTTTTTCGATTTGCCCTTCCCCATCGCGGATCAGGTAAACCGATGCCAGTTTTGCCTGACGTTTGATGGAAGCCGGATCCTGCTCCAAGGTGATGGAACGGGCTGGATCCTTGGCGGCTGCGCGCTGGTCATAGCTTGCAGCATCTTCTGCATCAGAGAATTTGCCCTCGGCAATATCCACCAGACGCGGCTCAATGGCTTTAAAGGCCTCGTCGATATCAACGCCGTCCTTGAACAGGCCTGCGACCTGCAAAATATTGCGTTTTTTATCCAGAACCTTGTTCTGTTCCTGAATGGGCTTGAGCATCACGGCTGCACCCGAGACAATCATGGAACAGAAGAGACATAACCCAACAGCCACCAGAATGGTTTTTGGAGTTGAATCAACGGGCAGCGCCTTGAAGCGCGCCCATGGGCTTAAACTTTCATTCGCTTCAGGCATTGCGACGAATCCTCCGAGCGATGTTGGCCTTGACGACAAAATAGTCGATCAGCGGCGCAAAAATATTACCAAACAGGATGGCCAGCATCATGCCTTCGGGGAAAGCAGGATTGACGACGCGGATCATCACCACCATGAAGCCAATCAGGGCACCATAGATGAAGCGGCCCTTGTTGGTCATGGCGCCTGAGACCGGCTCGGTGACCATGAAGACCAGACCAAAGGCATAACCGCCCAGAACCAGATGCCAATACCAAGGCATGGCGAACATCGGGTTGGTGTCAGAGCCAATCAGATTGAGCAAGGTGGAGAAGCCAATCATACCGACCAGACAACCAGCAATCAGACGCCAGTTGGCAATTTTGGTATACATCAGGAACAGGCCACCAATCAGACAGGCCAGAGCAGATGTCTCACCCAAAGAGCCTTGCATGGTGCCGATGAAGGCGTCCCACCAGGTCAAATCAATTTTGGCAAGAGCCTCATGCCCTTCTGCTGCGCTAATGCCCAGCGCCGTTGCGCCGGAAAACCCATCAACCGGGGTCCAGATGCTGTCACCGGACATGGCTGCCGGATAAGCAAAGTAGAGGAAAGCACGGCCGGTCAGAGCGGGGTTGAGGAAGTTTTTGCCTGTGCCACCAAAGACCTCTTTGCCGACAACTACGCCAAAGATGATACCAAGTGCAACCATCCACAACGGGGTGGAGGCTGGCATGATCAAGGTATAGAGCATGGAGGTGACGAGGAAGCCTTCATTGACTTCATGACCGCGGACAGTGGCAAACAGCACTTCGAAAATGCCACCAACCACCAAAGTGGTGATATAGATTGGCAGGAAGTAAAGCAGGCCATGGACCATATTGGAAAAGATATTGCCTGCGTCAAAGCCAACACCTAACGCGGACAAAAGGGCTACACGCCAACCGGTTGCATTTTCCAGCCCGATCTGTGCGATTGCCATATTGGTTTGATAACCGGTGTTATAAAATGCCCATAGAATACAAGGCACCGTTGCCACCACAACATAAGACATGACCCGCTTGAGATCGATATAATCTCGCGCATGGGGAGCGGCCTTGGTTACGGTTTTTGGCGAATAGATAAAGGACTCTACCATCTCATAGATGGCAAAGTACTTTTCCAGCTTGCCGCCTTTGAGGAAATGCGGCTCGATGCTGTCGAAGAAATTGCGCAAACCCAAGACTTAGCCCTCTTTTTCGATTTTGGTCAGACTTGCCCGCAATGCTTGGCCATATTCATATTTTGAATGGCAAATGAAAGAGCATAGTGCGAGATCTTCCTCATCCAATTCCAAAGCGCCAAGCAATTGGGCCTGATCGGTATCAAGCACCAAAATGGAGCGCAGCAACTGGGTTGGCAAAATATCCATGGGAATGACACGCTCATAGGAGCCAATCGGCACCATGGCACGGCGTCCGCCATTGAGATTGGAGCCAAAAGGAAATTTTTTGCTCCATCTGACAAAGGATGACAAATGCACATTGAGGAAAGAATAATTGCGAGGAGATGGATTGATCCAGCCCAGAATATGCTGGTCATGATCGTCCTTGATCAAAGTGATCATCCGTGCGCTGCGGCTCAAATAGGCAAATTGATCATGAGCGGCAACGCCAGAGAGGATCGAACCGGAAACAACACGGCACTCAATGCCCACTTCCGCTTCGCCTGCGGTCAATTCATCGGTTGACGCCCCGACGCGGGTGCGGATCAGACGTGGATTGACCGCCAATGGGCCAGCCAGTGCAATCACGCGCTCTGTATTGAGCTTACCGGTGAGGAACAGATCGCCAATTGCCATCACATCCGCATAGCCAATAGACCAAACTGTCTTCTCGGCATTGACCGGATCAAGGAAATGGATGTGCGTGCCAGCCAATCCTGCCGGATGAGGTCCATCAAAAATTTCCTGCCGCACAGACGCGCTAGTGCTGGCCGGGATCAGATCATGGGGTTTGTGACAAACGAAGACCGAACCATCTGTCAGATGGGCAAGCACATCAAGACCTGCGGAAAAACTTTCTGGCTTCTCATTGATAATGGTTGCCGCATCCCCACATAGGGGGTCGGTATCCATTGCGGTGACAAAGATAGAATTGGGAACGCTGTCCTGCGTTGGCACATATGAAAATGGCCGGGTTTTGAAGGCAGTCCAGAGGCCACTTTGATAGAGACGCTGCTGCACCGCCTCGCGGCTCAATTCGTGCAGGCAATTCACATCGCATGGTTCGAATGTAATTTCGTCTTCCGTCTCGTCCAGCGCAATCACCACCGTTTCCAGAACACGACGTGGGCCACGATTGATCGCGATGATTTTGCCGCCACCCGGAGACACATAATTTACATCGGGAGATTCTTTATGGATAAAGAGCGACTGGCCCTTTTTCACTTGGTCCCCTTCTGCAACGAGCATCTTTGGTTTCAGGCCAATGAAGTCCCGACCATTCAAGGCCACTTTCGTAACCTTGGGACCGTCATGGATGGTCTGAACAGGAGCGCCGGTGATCGGCAGGTCCAATCCCTTTTTTAGCTTCATAGCATACCTTGACAGAGTAAGTTTTTAGCGGTCAAGCCTGGAAGAATCGCGCAAAGCGATCCCCATGGCATAATCTTGCCCTCTGAGTAGCGTCCGACACTCAACAAATCAAGCTCTGCGCAGTGCACAAACGACATTTTAGGCGCATTATAAGTCGCTTTTTACACCCAAAGTCTGACAAGACCCTTAATGAGTAACCTCTTTGTCCCCGAAGGCGGTTCATGGCAGGCTTTTGCACATTTTGCTTGACTTGATCGTGATGAATGCGCATCACCCCATCCAACCAGCTGTCTTTGCCGAAAGGTTTTGCCTGTGCGCTCTTTTTTGTCCGTCTGTCTTGTTGTCATCTTTGGATCTGTGCTTGGTGGTTGCGATCTTATTGCACCGCAAAATAAGCAATATGTCTTGCGCGGCTATGTCATGGGCACCAGCTATATGGTCAAGGCAATTGATGCAAAGGACAAGATTGACAAGGAAAGCCTTTATAACGATATCAAGGCCAGTCTTGATGAGGCCACCCAAACATTTTCCAATTGGGAAGAAGACAGCGAAGTCTCTGTGTTCAATGCCAGCCCATCGACCCGGCTTCGCCCGATCTCGATGTCTTTTTCGCATGTTTTATCGGAGGCCATGCGCATTCATACGTTAAGTGATGGCCATTTTGATATCACACTGGCGCCCTTGATTGATTTATGGGGCTTTGGACCCAATGATGACGAGCGCCTGCCAACGGCTCTGGACATTACAGAAGCTTTGAAGCAGGTGGGGCAAGCGCGCTTTCTGGAGCATCAAGTGGCAAAGCTTGATCAGCCAGCAACCCTTCGTAAAAGAAAAGGCACGGTGAGCGTCAATTTTTCCGCGATTGCCAAAGGCTATGGGGCGGATTTGATTGCCCGCAGATTGTTACGTCATGGGATTGAAAATTTTCTGATTGAGATTGGTGGTGATCTATTGGCACGCGGCGTCAATGAACGTGGTAAAGCCTGGCGTGTTGGCATTGAAAAGCCCGATCCTGAGGGGCGCTCGGTTCATCTGGTGGTTCCGGTTTCCAATCTGGGTATGGCCACTTCGGGTGATTATCGCAATTTTGTCAAAAAAGACGGCAAACGCCTGTCTCATATTCTGGATCCCGGCACCGGGCGGCCCGTTGAACATGATCTGACCTCTGTCACAATTTTGGCCGAAAGCGCCATGCGGGCAGATGGTTTGGCAACCGCTCTATTGGTGATGGGCGAAGAGCAAGGCAAAGCGCTGGCAGAACGTGAAAAGATTGCCGCCTATTTCATTCGCCGCACGCCTGATGGCTATGTCACCAGCTCCAGCACTGCATTTGATCGGCTTATGGAAGAAAAGTGAATAGGACGTAGACAAATTAGCTGCTTTTTGGCTATAGAGACGTCAGCCAGCTCTTCTGGTATGGACTACTCTATGATTTGACTGACACAGGAATTCTGACATGACCACCTTTTTGTTCGCATTTGGCCTTTTGGTTCTGATCGTTCTGGGCATGTCTTTGGGGGTCATTTTCATGCGCAAACCAATCACCGGATCCTGCGGTGGTTTGAATGCCATTTCCGATGCCGATCATTGTCTGGTCTGCAATGCACCAGTTGATCCCAACAGCCCGTTGAAAGAAAAGCTGGAATGCCCACGCAAAAAAGCGGCTCGTGAAAAAGCCAAGCGCGAAGCGCTGGCATAATATCTCTTGCTATCCTGCCTTGTGATCAAACCTGCCTTGTGATCAAACGCTGTGAGCGTCTCTGACGTTTATATTCTCAGCGGCATAAGGGTTGTGCTTTTATGCAGGGGGCGCGACCGGCACAAAGGCCAGAATTGAGAAACAAACAAGCGCAATCAGGCCACTAATCCAGCAGTTGCGCTTCCAATTATCCCCTTGCTGCTTCCAATTATCCCGGAATGTCTTGCCGCTGAACACAAAGAGCACCAAAAGGATGATGCCAGCCAGTGGCGAGGTGATTGATAGATTTTCCATGAAATCGGAATCCGACAAGAGATTTTTTTGAACAAACAGACCAAATCCAAATAGGCTTGCTTGGGTTTGCCTTTAAAATAGCTTATTGTGCGAGCTTCTCAAGCCCAATTTGGTCTTTGTTATCACCATATAAGTGTCTTGCCATGTCTGACCCCAACCGGCCAAACCCCAAAGATAATCAAGCCAAAAAACAGAGGGCATCTTCTCAGGCCATTCTGGTTCAGGCCGGATATTTTGCCTTGTCTGGCCTCTTGGCCACCAGCGCCTTATTGATTGATGCCAATATGGTTGCTCCTTTGGGGGATGAGGTTTTGGCAGGTCTTGGCTTATCTGCCGGGATTTACGGGCTGTTCATGGCGCTTTTGTTTGGTTTGGGCTCGGCTGCGCAAATTCTTTTAAGCCAAAGCATATCGTCAGATGCCATAGCCAGTTTTTATCGCAGGCTTGGATATTGTCTTTTGATCGGCTTGGGGCTTTGTCTCTTCTTGCTGCTCCTGTTTCGCTTTAACATTCATTTTCTGGTGGATTGGCTGGCAACAACATCTGGCGTGGGATTTGCTGCAAAGCGCTATTTGAGTCTTTTGCTCTATGGCTTGCCGATTTCCTTTGCCGCCTATTTGTTGTCCATTTCCTTTGATGTGCGCAAACAGGCGGGCAAGGAATTATGGGGATTTGCCATTGAAATTCCGCTTAATCTGGCTTTGAATGCTGTCCTCATTTATGGTCTGTTTGGCGTTAGCGCCCGCGGGATAGAGGGGGCAGCCATCGCCACCTTGTGTGCGCAAAGTGCGCGCCTTGTCTATCTTGTCTGGATCACCAAACAGGATTTGTTTCAAAATACACAATGGACCAGCCTGTCTTTGCCCTCTCGGCAGGAACGTCAGCTTTTTCATAAACTGATGATCCCTGTCGCAATTAATGTTGCGGCCCTGATTGCCGGGTCTCAAGCCTATAATCTTTTGTTTGCGCAATTGCCCTATCAGCAATTTGCAGCTCTTGCCTTGCTGGCACCGTGGCTTTCCATTGCCAATGTGTTGGGGCGCGGGCTTGCTATGTCAGCCACTGTCAGCGCTGCCGGATTGCAGCCACAAAGCCCGGCTCTTTCAAAGGCACTTTCGCAGATTTTAGCCGCCATTCGTGATTTTTCTCCCAAATTGTCTTTGGCGTTTTTGCTGGTCAGCATGTTGGTCTGCGCCTTATCGCTGCATGTTTCAGAAGCGGTGCGGATTCATTTTCTAACGCTGACCCCGCTTGCTTTTTTGCTGGTTTTCATTCGCACAATTTCTGTGAGCCTTGGGGCTGTGTTGCGGGTGGTTGATCAGCCCAAATGGGTATTGCGGGTTCAGCTTGGGCTGCAATGGGGGCTGGGTTTACCGCTTTTGCTTTTCTTGCTGTTCATGTTTGAGCTTTCACTATTGGTTGCTTTTAGCATTCTGGTACTTGAAGAAAGCCTGCGTTTGGGACTGATGATTTTCAGATTCAAAAAACATCATAAACCCTTATAAAGTCTATTTTATCGACTTTATCTATTACTTTACCCGTCACTATGACGCAGCCTCTTCTCTTGCATTGCAGTGCCACACAGGATAAGACCGGTCTCTCTTTTTCTTTGCTTTGATTGCCCCTATTTTTCGCTATGAAACAGTCCCCTCCCTTCGCTTTTTTCTATCTTATCTTTGCGACTTGCGCATGGGCGGGCAATATTGTCATTGGGCGGGCAATCCGTGCGGATTTGCCACCTTTGGGATTATCCTTCTGGCGCTGGACAGTTGCCTTTCTGATTTTGTTCCCCTTCACATGGGGACTTATTCGTCAGTCCCTGCCCGTTTTGAAACGGGAATGGAAATTGCTGCTGTTGATGTCGATCACGGCCATGGCGATTTTCCATCCGTTTCAATATATTGCCGTCCAAACAACCACGGCCATCAATGCCACTCTGATCCTGTCCACCTGCCCGGCTGTGATGGTGGTTTTATCCCGCGTGATTTTGAAAAATCCTGTCAGTCCTTTTCAGGCTTTGGGCATTTTGCTAGCTTTTGGTGGTGTGGTTGTGGTGATGAGCAAAGCAGATTGGGCTATTTTGGCCAGCCTGACTTTTTCCAAAGGCGATGTCTGGATGCTGGGGGCAGCTCTGGCATGGTCCATCTATTCGATTTCTTTAAAATATAAACCCGAGGATCTGGATGGCTATGTGCTGTTGGCAGCAACGGCTTTTTTAGGGGCTTGTTTGCTGCTGCCCTTTTATCTTTGGGAAAGTTTCAATGGCTGGCCGATGCCTTTAACCGCGCAAGCTTTTGGCACCATTGGCTATATTTCAATCGTTGCCTCGCTTTTGGCCTATCTTGCATTCAATCAAGGCCTTGCCATTCTTGGTCCAGCACGTGCGGGCATCATGCTGAACCTTATTCCTGTCTGGGCCACCTTGCTGGCCATTCTTTTGTTGGGCGAGCAATTTGAAATCTATCATCTTTATGGTTTGCTGCTGATTGCCCTTGGCATTTTGCTGAATAATCTTGTGCTCAAGAGATAGCCAATCCCTCAAGAGCGGTTTGCCAGATCCTTGTCCAAACGCTCAAACAGGCGTTTGAATTTAACAGCCTCTTTTTTGCCAACCTTTTGGCTGCGGGCTTTTTCGAGATTGACATTCGGATCGCCGACAATGATCAGCATCGCCATGCCATGACGGCCATGGACGCGACAACGGATGCCATAGACCCCTTCTTTATCAAAGGGGATGTCCATTTTCGGTCTGCCGCGAATTTCAAAGGGTTTTGCCCCTTTTGGATACATGCCACGGATTGAGCTGACCGTATGGCGACCCGTTGATCCTTTGAACCGCACCACTGTGCCCGGTTTCAGCCATAGATAATCCGGCTCGAACCGAAAGGCCTGATAAGAGCTTTTGGCGTTCAAATCGATAATCTGATTGACGACATCAATTTCGATAAGCTCAGATGGCGTTGCAATGGTTATGTGTTCCGCCTGTGCCTGTTCGGGCTTTTGCTGTTTTGGTTGAGGGCTTGCTTTCAATATGCCATCAGAGGCAAATGCCATCTGCACACTTAGCGCCAAAATCGGCAAAGCCAGAAAAACGGCTTTGGTGATTGCATGGATCGAATAAGCACGGGTTTTTGAGAGGTCTGTCCGGTTACGCATCAGCATGACAATCCTGTTCTGCCGTTAAAAGTTGATCTTGATAGTCATCTTAACTTTGACCATAACCGAGCAGAGGATAGTGTGACTTGTCTCAGGTCAAATTGCCAAGAAAAGTCGTCTCATTTTTGCGCTCACGGCCATATTGACAAAAGGCTTGCCGGTTCTGGGCGATCTTTGTGCTTTGCTGGTTTGCTTGCGGTGCCGACTGAGACAAAGCAGAGGAACGTTTCGTCTTTTCCAAGGTGCAAAGCGCTGCGAAATGTCTTTGTGCGCACTGCCCGGCCCGATGTTGCCCGCGCTCCAAAGCCAAAGGCATGGGCTTGCAGAAGGATATTCTGTAGGGCCGCACCGGCAGAGGCAATCTGGTCTTCATGAGCCACTTTCTCATTGTCTTGGCTGAGTTGGGCGACAATGCCTAGCAAAAGTGGACCTCTGGCGGCTTTGTCTCTTGCTCTTTGGCGCTCTTGGCTTGAGGCGCCTGGTAGGCATTCCAGCAACGCCTGTTCAAAGAGATCGGACAAAGCGGAGCGCTTGTCTTTTGGAAAGAGAATGAAGCGCCAAGGGCGGAGCAAGCCATGATCTGGCACACAGCTTGCCACTTCAATCAATTTTTGAAGCTGCTCCTCATTGGGGCCAGGCTCCTGCAACACTTTTGGCGAGACAGAATGGCGACTTGTTATGAGAGAAAAGAGCCTGTCTGCCGCCTCTTGTTTTTCTCTCTCTAAAAGGGGGATGAGAGAGGAGCTTTTGGGCTCTATAGAACTGGTTTTCGGATCAGAGACAGACTGAGGCATTGTTTTCGTTGCTTCTTAGAATTTTAGTCAATCGTGACGCAGGCAGCCTTGGAAGCCAGGCTGGCTCTAGGTCATAGGCATATAAATATTTACGAGGCGTATAATTCTGCCATGGCGGGCAGGACGATTGTCCATTCTGCCTTTGCTTTCTCATTGGTCAGTTTTTGGGCAAAACTGGCGGCCAATTTCTCTCTTTGTTGTGGGTCAAGATGTTTTGCCATCACCTCAGGGCTTAACAGGGATTTGAGAGTTTGCTCCGGGTTGTTCAACAAAAAGTCGACAATATGGTCAATGGCCAAATTGGGTGCCTTTTGCGCCAGCAAACGAATGGTGGCTTGACGGACCAATGTGGCTTTGTCTTGCAGATAGGGCACCAGTGTCTCGCACGCGCCTCCAAAGGCCAGATAGGCTGGCATTGCATCAATGCGCAGGGTGAAATCGGCATCTTGCAAGCATTTCTCGATCAAATCCCGCAGGATATCGCCTTTCACCCATTGAGCGGTTGGCAATTTGGCCAACAAACGTAAGGCCTGTTTTTGAATGGCTGGCTCGCTGGATGTCAGGGATGCAAATAAGAGTTTTTCAATCTCAGTTCTATCGTCTTGATCGAAGCTCTCTGTGCTGCCTGTGCTGTCTGCCTCTTGCACGTCCGGCTTGGTTATAATGGCTTTGGCGGCCAGTAGGGCCTGAGGGTTACGGTCTACCTGACGACCCAAAGACTCCAGTGCAGCCAAAGCCTTATCGGTCTGCTCACTTTGGGCAATGGCCATCAATTGGGGCATCGTCCAGTCATGATCCCCCATCAAATGCAGGGCGGTGAGGCACAATTCCTGTTCAATCTGCTCTGGATCGCCATCCAGCGAGATTTTGCGGCGGCTGAGATTACGCCTTGCCTGATTGAGCAAGGCTTGTTCGTTCAGGCTTAAATTCGCGCTTTGCTCCTGTTCGCTGGCTTCTTCGATCAGGTCTTTGGCGATGGCTTCATGCCCCAAAATGGCACCAAGAGACGAGGTTGGCCCTTCCGACTGATCCTTGTGATCGCCAAGATCAAGGCCTGCCTCTTTCATGGCGTCCAAATCGGGCTGCTGATTATGCTCTTGCTGGTCTTTTGGTTCTGCCTCTGTGGCATCGATGTCAGTCTCAGCGCTTTCTTCGTTCACTTCTTGCACATCTTCGCCAAAACTTTTGGATTGGCCAAATGCAACAAGGATGGCCAGAGCCTGTGCCTTGATCTGTTGGTCCTGATCTGCTTTTCCTGCCAAAAGGCCGATGGATGCCAGGGCTTTGAGGCGCACAGAGCGATATGCACTGGCGCAAGCTTGCTGTAACCAATGGAGGCTGGTCTTATCCTCGCCTTTGGCCAGCCCATCCACGACAGCCCATTGGCTCTGCTCCTGTTCGTCTTGTGCCATGTCTTCACGTTCAAACAGATCATGCAAATCCTGTTTGACAAGATCCGGTGCCAAGGTGGCCAAGGCCCCCAGCGCACTGGCAGAAACCTCGGCGCTGGCATTTTCGAACAGGATATAAAGCGCTTTGAAGAAAGGCTGGTCCTTACTGGCAATGGCAGTACCATTTTGCGCTTCTGACAAGTGTTTGATCAGCGCCAATTGCACTTTGGGACTTGGGTCTTGCAAGGCACGCTGCAAATATCCCATCTGGTCCAGATCGAGTTTTTCCAAAGCCGCCATGCGGACTTGATCGGATTGATCCTGAAGGGCTTTTTCGAAAAGCTCGACGCTTGGCTTGCGGATCAGCATTGCTTCAAAGGCAAGAATGCGGATATCGTGATCGGCATCATCCAAGGCTTTTTCCAGCATATCCAGCGCCTTGTCTGAGCGATGCTTTGCCAGAGCACGCACAGCGTGAAAACGGCGGCGGCGATTGGCAGACTGTGCTGAAATTCCAAGGCTTGGCAAGGCAGCATCGCCCATTTGTGCCAAGGCATTCATCGCCTGCACAGAGAGATCCTGATTGTCCGGGTCATTGACCGCCAGCATGATGGGCTCGATCGCGTCCTTGTCCTGCATTTTTGCAAGAGCTTCGATGGCGGCAATCTGGATATCAAGCCATCCATCCCATTCATCGCGATGATATTCGTCTTCATCCCACTGAATTTCCTCGCCTCTGCCTGTCACCAATTGGCGCAGCAAGGGCGCGGCATCTTTGGCGTCTAACAAACCAAGGGCTCGCACGACCGCCAATTTCACATCGGCGCATGGATCAAAGGTCAGATTTTCGATTAAGGCAGAAATGGCGCTTTTATCGCCCAGCAGGCCAAGGCTTTCGGCCGCATCAACGCGGACATCTTCGTCGTCATCGCGCAAGGCTTGTATGAGAAGGGGAACAGAGCCGGTCGCTTTGAGATCACGCAACCCCTGAACGGCTTTCAAGCGCAGGATATCATAATCACATTGCGCGAAGGCTTCGAGCATCTGGCAGGTTTCGGTCTTGCCAATAGGGGCGCTGGTCAAAGTTTGAAGGCTTTTGGAAAGAGAAGAAGAAGTCTGTGTCATTTTGGTCCTGCCATGTTGCATCATGGGGCGTGTGAGAACTGCCAACCGCTGCATTGGGGGAACGGCAAGGCAGGGATAAAAGGCCCCTCCCCCATGCGAGGGGCCCTTCACCCGGGATGATGGCTCATCCCTCAAGCCTGCGCCGACATGGCATGCGGCGAAGGCTCAAAGCTGGGGCCAGAAGGCGTATCTTCCGGCTAGCCAAATCAGGCAATGTCGCGTGGGGCAAAAGACATTGTTCTGAATTCGGTCTTATAAGGGCTTGGGCCAAGCTTTTTGACTTTGCCGACGCCCATTTTGTAATTGTAGTTGCCGGAGATCCAGTCAACCACGCGGCCTTCCAGGGCGTTGGCAGGCTGTGCCATATGCAGGAAGTCCATATACATGACGCCCTTCTTGATGGCCGGTGTCACCATGGCAACGGCGGTAATGGCTGCTTTTGTCAGCTCAATATGGCCGTTTTCCATCAATTTGGTGAATTCGAAATCATCGCCTTCAACCCCAACGATGGTATGTTTCTGGCCCGGCACCCGTTCGGAATAGACCATCACATAATCGCCGGATTCGATGCCGCGCTCGGCTGCATCATCGGGATGAATTTCGACCCAGTTTTCAGGCCAGCGTTGCACTATGTAAGGACGACGACGGTCATCGAAACCGGACTGCCAGCGCTCGTTAATACGACCGGAGGTGGCCCACAATTCACCTTCTTCCTTCTTCGGCTTCAGCCATTCCCAATAACCTGAGAACAGGTTCCATGGAGATTTCTGAATGTTGCATTTGCCTGTCTGGCTGTTGAAATGCGTGGCTTTCTTGCCAAGCATATTCGGGCCAGCTGCGCCAACTTCCGGCAATTCACGCTGCGTATCATGCAAGCGCTTTGTCTCAATGATCTTGCCATTATCGTCGATCATGGCAGGACATTGGATGCCATCGGTGCCAAATTCGGCCAGCTTCTGGTGCAGGGTCTTGCCTTCTTTATGGGCCAGTCCCTTGATGACGAAGAAGTCTTTGCGGCTGCCGCGTGTGAAGCGGGCCAACTCTTCTGCCACTTCGTTGGCATTTTGCCAATCAAAGCCATCAAAGCCCATGCGTTTGGCCAATTGGGAGATAATCCACCAATCCGGTTTTGCAGAACCCGGTGCATCATAGAATTTCTGATACAGACGGACACGGCGTTCGCCATTGGCACGCATGAAGTCTTCTTCACCCCAGGTTGCAGCCGGAAAGACAATATCTGCATAGCGGTTTCCGATTGGATCCTGCAAATAAATGTCCTGATTGAAGACAACCATACCACCGCTATCAACGCGATCTTTCAAAGCCTGAATCATCTCTTCCTTTAAGAAAGAGCGGATCTGGTTCGGATTGCGAACCGTCAGTTCTTCGAATTTCTCGGCCAATTGCTGGGATCCGCACATGGACTGGATCCATGTATTGCCGATCACATGAGCCAGACGGGTATGGCCGGACAGCAAGTAACGGTCGGTATCCATCGCGCGGCGACGGCGACCCGGTACTTTCTCTGGTGACTTGTTGCGTGGGTAGGAGCCACCTTTGACGCCTCCACGCTGGTGACCACCAGCACGGCCAATGACCTGACCCGGGCGACCGCCAGCCCCAACAATGATGCCAAGAGCGGAAATCGCTTGTGTGTTGCCGGTATTGTTGGACCAGTAGAAGCCCTTCTCGATCATCACAGAGGTTTTTGGACGGGTGCCGTCAGCTTTTGGCTTGGCCATCCATTCAGCCGCTGTGTAGATTTTCTGGACATCGATTTCAGCGATTGCGGCAGCATTTTCAGGCTTGAATTCATCCTGAGACAGCAACCACTTTTTCCAGTCCTCAAAGCCTTTGGTCTGGAATTTGCCCCATGTGGTGCGCCATTGCCATGGCGTGTTACGGGTGCCTTGACCAAAGCCTGAAGAGCTTTCCCACTTGTTGTTGACCCAATTCTGGATCCATTCGCTGTCTTCCCAGCCATTTTCCACGATAACGCGGGCAATGGCGTTGACGACCAGCAAGTCGGTGCCCGGAGTGATGTCAATATGCAGACCACCCATTTTCTCGGCATAAGCAACACCGGCAGAGCGGCGTGGAATGAGATAGATCTCTTTCTGGCCGTTTTCCTGCATACCCTTCATCATCCATTGGGTATAGAGAATGGTTTTGGTTTCATAAGGGTCTGTGCCGCAAACCAGCAAGGTTTCCGCATTTTTCCAGTCTTCATAAGATGGACCGAAATTGTCGAAACCAGCGTCACGGAAGCCCGGTGTGGATGTCACATCAGACGGGGTGTCATGGAATGTGAAGTTTGCCGTCTTGATATGCCGCAGGGCATATTTTGAGATGGCATAGGTATTCTCCATATATTGATAGGAGAAGGTCTTCACGCCATAGGCATTGGCCCCATGTTTGGCAATGACATATTTGCCAATTTCTGCTGCCACTTCCAAAGCCAGATCCCAAGGCACAGGCATCAGCGTGCCATAGATACGCATCAAAGGTGTTTTGAGGCGATCACGGGTTGGTGTTTGCGGATTGTAGCATTTTTGGGCAATACAGCCACCGCGCAAGGAGCTGTCACCATCGGTGTTAACGAAGTTGGTGTCCTTGTCAGGGATGATAACCACATGATGTGGTTTGCCTTTATGCATCACGATGTTGGTCTGGTTTGGAGCAACCCATGCACCAAGGGGGGCAACGGGGAAATCTTCACCAAAAGCGTTCGTGTCTGCGCTTGTTCCGCCTGGTTTGGCGGTTACCGGCCAACGATAGACCTTATAGCCACAAGCAACGATACAATAATCGCAGGCCGTGGAGATAACGTCTGCCCCTTTTGGAGGCAATGGAACATTGGTTTCGGGAACATAATACGGAGTTGTCATAACTGCTCCCTCCTTTAAGAAATCAGGTTGTCATAGCGGCCATAAATCAGGCCGAACATTCCGACGGCATAGACGTCATCGCCGTCCACTTCCAGCAGCACCTGTGGCAGGGACTGATAGGCCTGTCCAGAGACCAGAATCCCGTGACGGGTCAGATCATAAGTGGACAGATGCAGCGGACAGGGGCCAAGCACTTTATGCTCTGGCTTGTAGCTATCGGTCATGTCGCCACCCTGATGGGTGCAGGTCATGTTGAAAGCAACGATATCCTTTTCCTTGCCAACGCCGCCGCCAGCTTCCTTGCCCATTTTCACAAGGATGGAACTGGCATATTCGCCTTCATCGGGATATTCAAATTCTACCGGCTCGTCCTGTTTCAACTCGGACAATTTGGCAATTTTCTTGCGTGGATAGGTCGATACCAACGCTGGCACCTGTTCGGCCTTGCCTTTGCCTGCCGTCATGGTGACCATGACGGTGAATGTGGTTGCACCGGAAGCGAACAGGAATTGACGCCGGTTCATGGTGCAGGCTTTTTTGGCTTTGCCTGAACAGCTACAGGTATGGGATTTTTCCATTTCCATGGCAGTTGGAGCATTCATGATGGGGTCCTCCTCACTTCATGGCCATAGGTTTGGGGAGCGGAGCATAATCTTGCAACTCTGGTTCCTCGACGATGATCTCATCACCAGACAGAGACTTTAGGAAGTTGACCAGATCGGTTTTTTCCTTGTCACTCAGGCCCAGAGGCTTGATCAGCTTGGTTTTGTTTTCGGCAAATTCGTTGGTGCCGCCGCCCTGATTGTAGAAGTCAACCACGTCTTCTAGCGTCGCAATCATGCCGTTATGCATATATGGCTCGGAATAAAGGGTGTAACGCAGGGATGGTGTGCGGAATTTGCCTTTGTCTTTCTTGTTTTTGGCCCGGAAATAGAAGCCTGGATCGTCTTTGGTATGACGATACATTTTTTCCGTGGAACCTTTTGCATAGAGCTCAAAGCGGAAGGTGATCTGCTTGAGAGCATCATCTTCCCATTCGTCGAGCGGAGGAACACCAGTGTTATAGTATTTCTCGTCTGACAGAAGGGGACCATTGTGACATTCCATGCAGCCAGCCTTGCCACGGAACAATTCCAGACCGCGTTTTTGGCTGTCATCCAGTGCGGTTTTGTCACCAAGCAGATATTTATCAAATGGTGTGTCGCGCTGAACGATGGTGCGTTCAAAGGCAGCAATCGCACGAAAGGCATTGCGAACCAGAGGCCATTCATCACCAAAGATCTTGTTGAAGGCCTCGCGATATTCTGGAACGAATGCCAAACGAGCTTCCATCATATCGTCTTCGCCGTTGGCAGCCACGGCACCACGGGCCGCAGAACGTGCCTGCTTTTCAAGATTGCCTGAAGAACCAGCCCAGAAGAGTTTGCTATAATAGGCAGAATTGACAATGGTCTGGGAGTTGCGCCAGTGCACCGCACCGGGATAACCAAAGGAGACCTTGTCTTCCACATCCCAGCCAACTTCTGGCAAGTGACAGGCAGAGCATGGTGTGGATGGATTGCCACCCAAGCGTGGATCAAAGAAGAGCTTTTTGCCCAATTCCACTTTCTCGGCGGTCATTTTGTTGTCCGCAGGGATTGGTGGAGGACCAAGGGCTTCCAGTGCCGGATCAGGATCAGGATCACCGCCCTTGATTGCGCTTTCAATTTTCATGGAAGGCTTATCAAAAGGCTTGAGCAATTCTTCCAATGTGGGAGGAGCTACCTCGCCAGCAAAGGCAGAACCGATAGTCATCGTCGCGACTGCAAAGGTGGCGACAGATGCAACGAGATTTGTTTTCGCTTTCATCTTTTTCGTGCCCCTTAGTTTTTCGCTTTAAGCCAGTTTTCAATCACCGGATATTCGGTGTCGATTTCTTCTGGCACAAAGTCTTTGCCGTTCAGAACATCGCCAGACAGGGCTTCGAGGAAAGCCACCAGCTGTTTTTGTTCTTTGTCGGACAGATTGAGAGGTTTGAGAGCCGGATCCTTATCCGCTGCATCGCCACCGCCTGCATTATAGAAAGCCACCACATCGGCCAATGTGGCCATGGTGCCGTTATGCATATATGGTGCGGTTTGCTTGAGCTCACGCAAGGTTGGCGTCATGAAAGCGCCCATTGGCATGAGTTTCTCGTCATGATAGCGGATATAGGCACCGGGATCCTGACGCAGGTTCATGTAATTTTCGATGCCCTGGAATTTGGCAAAGGTTACGAAGGTGATGTGACGCTCTGGCTCGGCCCAGATATTGGCATTGTCAGGCACGCCCAGCTTGTGCGGCTTGTCATCGGTGAAACGGTCACCGGAGTGACAGGAGATACAGCCAGCCTTGCCTTTGAACAATTCAAAGCCTGCTTTGGCATCCTTGCTCATCTTACCCGCATCATAAGGAGAGCCGCGAGAGATCAGGGTTTTGATATATTCAGGAATGGCTTTACGAACAGAGCCGTTGGATGGCTCGCCATAGCCTGCATCCTTGAACATTTTCACATAAATGGGATCTTGCTTGATGCGTTCCTGCATCAAGCGCATATCCATATTCATGTTGTATGTTTCCGTGATTGATTCACGGGTGATATCGTTGAGATTGGTCCCGACGCGACCATCATGGAACCAAGCCGCCTTATGGGCCGTATTGATCAGGGTTGGCACATTGCGGAAGCCATTGCTGCCTGCATAGGCAGAGGAAAGCGCTTCGCCATCGGTGAAGCCTTTTTCCGGGTCATGACAACTGGAGCAAGACAGTTCCGCATCGCCAGACAGACGTGGATCAAAGAAAAGCCGTTTCCCCAACGCCGCCTTTTTGGCGTCTACCTTGATGGTGGGTACTGGGCCCGGATCAGCAGCAACCGCCGGTCCTGCCACAAAAGCAACGCCCATTGCCATGGCAGAAACTGCGGTAAGAAGACCAATCCTTGCAGTATACTGTTTCGTCATTGATGTATCCTCTGGTCGGGCTGGCGCGGTCAAGTCCTTGCACGATCACTGGTCCTCAGCAATCCAGACTGCCAGCCACGTAGAGGAAGATAGCGCGGCATTGTAACGTCGGTTTTTCTCTTGACTGTCTATCCCATGACGATAAAAAACAAGATGTAAAGAAATGTAACACTTAAAATATATAATAAAATCAATATATTATATTCAAAATCTCTGTGATTTTGATCTGGCGCAATCGCTGATTTGATTTAGCTCAATCGCTACCTTGTCCATGCAGGAGAAAGTATCTTAAAAAACAAGGATTGGTTGCAATCTGGCCCATATACCGCTTGCGCTCAGTCACACACTCACAAAGAAGATCATGGATATGCACTAGCTGCACTCTATCAGTGCCCGATTTAGGGCGCATATCCGACCCTCTCCCCTTTTCAGAGCGCCCAGAGGGTACCATGACGGGTTGTCTGCTAGGGGAGAGGGCGGCTCATGCCGTTGGTATCAGGACTTTTAAATCAGACTATCAGGCTGTGCTCCGAATGCTTTGACTTTGGTGAAATACAGAAGAGTAAAATGCAGAATTGGGGAAAAATACATGAGATAAATCTCAATTCTGTGATAGCAATCCGAGCCGTATTCTGGACTCGACACTTGTCTGGATATTTTTTTCAATCAACCAAAAGAACTGGTTCGATTATACAAAGCGTTTGTATCTGACAATTACGAACTGTGAGCAGGCTTCATATTTTCACCCACAAACGAAGTTATATGAAAGCCTGCTCACCTGCACATCATTTTGAACGTCCCCACTTCAAAATGGTGCACTTTAATATCATTCGTTCTTTGCGATCTATCCCACTTGATAGGCTGAATTATATGAGAATGAATGAAATTTGCAAATTATCTGAAGATGTTTTTATATGGTCAAAACCTGTTCAACGAGAATTCATCGGTATGTATTCCATAAAATCCCTCTCAAACCTTATTGGTATTAATACCGATACAATCAGAACCTGGGAACGGCGTTACAGGCTGGTCAGCCCCCAGAGAATGAAGAATGGGCGTCGGCTTTATTCCGAGACAGATCTGGACTTCATGACCCTGATTGCCCGGCTGGTAAAAGCTGGCAATCCAATTTCCAATCTGGCTCACCTGGATTATGAGACCCTGAAAGAGCTTGAGGAGACCAACAAGCAGGATCCTCTCAATTCGCTTGAAATTCGCATTCAAGAACAAATCATTAGATCGATTGATGTTGATGATTATCTGTCTTTTGGACGATTGGTGAGAACCGCCTTTGCCGCTTTCCCGGCCGCAAAGCTGGCTGATTTGATTCTGGTTCCAGCTCTAAAGCATATTGGTGACAAGTGGGAGGATGGCACTTTTGATGTTGCTCAGGAACATAGCTTCACCGCCGTGATCAAGCAAAGCCTGATGGCTCATATTCCCACTCCACGCTGGCGTGCACATAGCAAAATGGCGCTTTTTACAACGTTGGATGGAGAACGCCATGAATTGGGCGCCTTAATGGGAAGCCATGTTGCAGCGGAAGACGGCTTTGATTGTCACTATCTTGGTTCTGAAATGCCTGTCGAGAGCCTGATTTCTCATCTGATTCGAAACCAGTTTCCTGTTGTTGTCATCAGTTTGATACGCAGTCTGTCAGATGATGAAATATTCCATTATATCAATATGTTAAATATAAATTTACCCAATCATGTTCATATTTATCTTGGGTGTTCAAGTGCGCCCTCTCCCCTTCTTTCAGGAAAATCTGAGCGCCTTTTTTGTGTGAACAATTTTGAACAATTTAAAAATAGTCTTATGATGCATTTTTCGTGACTATTTTTGCTATTTCAGATAGTGTTTTATTGTTATTCCCTCAATAAGTGATCAAATATCACTTGCTGATTTTGATATATCTGTCCTGTCAGAGCTCTTGATCTCCTCCCTAATCCAGTCGTTCACGCAGAACCATAGCCAATGCTGATACATCTACCGGTTTTTGCAGGATGGAAAAATTCTCGATCTGACTAAATTCCTTACTATCCTGCATATAGGCGGTGGAGAGAATGATTGGCAGATCCGGGCGGATGGCTCTTACAGCCTTGATCAGATCCTCTCCTCCGAGATCTGGCATCACCAAATCTGTCAGCAATAGATTATAACGATGAGGATCCATGGCAAAATCGGCCAAAGCACTTTGGCTAGAGGTGAAGGCCACAACCCGATATCCAAGACGGGTCAGCAAGCGACGCATGACGAAGAGCACTTCTTCTTCATCATCAACCAGCAGAATTTGCTCATGGCCGCCCTTGAGGGTTGTGTCTTGTGTTTCAATTTGATCCTTTGCCTCAATCAAGGGGAAATAGAGCGACATGATAGTGCCACCTTGCGGATTTGTCTCCACTTCAATCCGGCCTTGCATATCTTCCACCAATGAGCGCACGACAGAGAGACCCAAGCCGGTTCCCTTGCCAATCGGTTTTGTTGAATAGAAAGGATCAAAGATGCGCTCGACAATATGATCGGGAATACCGGGGCCGGTATCAATCACACTGAGTTTGACAATGCCTTGTGCCTTGGCGGACAGCTCATTCAGGCCATGGGGCTCATCCAGTGTCAAACGCGAGAGTTCAAACATGATCGATCCGGCTTTTCCGCCGATGGCCTCGGCAGCATTGCGCGATAAATTCATCAGGATCTGGTGAATCTGGGTGGGGTCCGCCATGATGGTGCATTCGCCCAAGGCGCATTTGCGCTCAAATCCAAGGGTGATTGTATTGGCAATGGAAGAGCGCAGCAAGATCAGAATTTCATCAATTTGCTGGCCCAGATGCAGACTTCGGGGGCTGGCTGGCTGACGGCGGGCAAAGGTTAGCAATTGCTTGACCAGACTTTGCGCCCTGCGCGTGGCAATTTCGATATGTTGCAATTCTTCCGAATTGGCCGCTTCATCTGCTTCCAGCAAGGCGATTTGTACATTGCCCAAAATGACCATCAGGATATTGTTGAAATCATGGGCAATGCCACCGGCCAGCAGTCCTACCGCCTCCATTTTCTGGGCTTTGACGATATGTTGCTGGGCGGCTTTCTTTTCGGTGATATCCTCGCCGATGCCAATGAAATTGGTGATATGACCTTGTTCATCCTTCAAGGGCAGAATCGCGGTTGAAGCCCAATAGAAAGATCCGTCTTTTTTGAGATTTTTGAAAATACCGCGCCATTCCTGCCCGTTGCCAATGCGTTGCCAAATCAGCTTATAGGCCTCTTGGGAGGTATAGCCGGATTTCAGAATATTGGGTGTGCGCCCGATCAGCTCTTGCTTTTCATAGCCTGTTAACTCGCAGAATTTGCGGTTCACATATTCGATTTTTCCTTGCATATCGGTGATGGCAATGGTGGTGGGGCTTTGTTCCACGGCCCGCGAGAGTTTCTTTTCTGCCTCTTGGGCCTTTTTTCGCGCCGACAATTCTTTCGATAATTGACTTGCTGAAGCAGAAATCCGCCGGATCAGAAAATGCATCAGGCCGATTAAAAGCGCTGCAAAAATAATCAGGACAAACAATCCGATAAAGGCATAACGGGTCAATTGTTCGCCGCTTGACAAGGCATTGACCAGCTCGGAGATTTTGTTCTCCCGCTCTTCCCACCAAATTGTCTCAAGCGTATTGAGGCCTTGCAAGGCCGCCGCATCATTGACTTTGACAGCCTGATCCAGCCGCTCGGCTGTCCAGCTTTCCTGTGTTGCCTTACGAATGATCGGAATTTTCATCTCATAGCGCTTGATGGTTCTGCGCACGGCAATCAGAGCCTTGATTTCCTCTGAAGACGGGTTAGAGGCAATATAGGCATCAATCGGCTCATAGAGCAGTTTGAATTCCTCGCCCAGACTTTGGATATAGATTTCATCACGGCGCAGGACATAATTTTTGAAATTATGGATCATGCCGCCATAGCCAAAATGACCGCGAATCTGGCTGATCCACACGCCTTTTTCTTCTGCCTGATGGGAGAAAGACAACCAACGGGATTTGATTTGTTCAAAGCGTGTGACGGTTCCCAAAGCCAGAAACAGGGCTGTCAGGATGATGCCTGCCAGCAATCCTGCGGCAACCAAACCAACAGGGATGCCTTCCACACGCTCTGGTGCTTTGGAGAAAAACCGGTTCAGAGATGAAAACATTCTGGTTTCTCCGTTAAATTTCTACGTGCCTTTGCCTGTCATTGGACCGATCAGATCAAAAACTGAGTTTGTATTTCAGAGACATACGTCTTTTGCCGTATTTTATCGCCCGAAGCAGGCGCCGCGTTGATCGACATCAAGTTTTTCTCAGCTGGATTTTGTTAAGATCTTCTCAACGAGGGAAGAGCGACCATGACAACAGGCCATATTCTGATTGTGGATGATGATCCGCAGATCACATCTTTCTTGTCCAGATATCTTGAGAAGCAACATTATAAGGTGAGCTGTACGGCGACCGCTGCGGAGATGACGAAGGTTCTCAGTCAGCATCATGTTGATTTATGCATCCTTGATATTGGACTGCCGGACCGCGATGGTTTCGATATTTTGCGCGATATGCGCAGCGATTCCAATCTGCCGGTGATTGTTCTGTCCGGTCGCGATGATCCCTTTGACCGAATCTTGGGGCTGGAATTTGGGGCCGATGATTATGTCACCAAACCCTTTGAAGCGCGTGAATTGCTGGCTCGCATCAAAACCGTGTTGCGTCGCTGTCGGTTGGAAAATGTTGCCATAAGGCAAGCCAGTGAAGGCACGCCCATTTTGCAATTTGATCAATTTGTGATGAATGCGCAGGAGCGCAGTTTACGGCTTCTGCCCCATGGTGAGGATGTCAATCTGACCACCACCGAATTTGAATTGCTTCATGCCATGGTCAAGCATCCCCATAGTGTATTGTCCCGTGATCAATTGTTGGATCTGGCACGGGGGCGGCAATGTTATGTGGGGGATCGCACGGTTGATGTTCATATCATGCGCTTGCGCAAAAAAATCGAGCCTGATGCTGCCAACCCGACCTATGTTAAAACCATTCACGGGATTGGCTATTGCTTCACTGCTGATGTGGTGCAGAGCCGCTCTTCTTTGCGGCAAGACCATGAGACGCCTATTTCACTACCAGCCAAAGAGCCAACGCGCCCCTGCCCCGTTATGCCTGATGGCCTGTCAGGATAATCTGTTTCTTTGATGGCGGGTATCGTGAATATCCTCTATGAAAAAGAGCTCCTCTTAGAGCCTGATTTAAAAGTCCTGAGCCGACCCTCTCCCCCTTGCAAACCACCCGTCATGGTACATTCATGGGCGGTCTGGGAGGGGGAGAGGGTCGGATATGCAGCCTAATACCAACGGCATAAAAGTCTCACTCGGAGACTTTTAAATCGGGCATTTAAGGAGTCCTTTTGGTTTGCATATCTGCCAGCTTGCCTGCTTCTATCCCACTTTGCGAATTTCACACAGGAAAGAGCTCAGCTCTGATTTGAGATGGACCAAATTCTTCTCCTGTTCCACCATCAGGTTGGAAACAGC
Organism: Cohaesibacter sp.; assembly: GCA_025800145.1. Lineage (GTDB taxonomy): Bacteria > Pseudomonadota > Alphaproteobacteria > Rhizobiales > Cohaesibacteraceae > Cohaesibacter. The sequence goes on along the minus strand of JAOXSH010000105.1, from coordinate 12,698 downwards.
CAGCACTTTCTGGGCAGATGAATCTGTTGTTTTTGTTGCCTCATTGACCGAGGTGATTCCGAGGCTGACATCTGAGGTGCCTTTGGCGGCTTCATCCAGATTGGCGGCAATTTCCTGTGTGGCATCGCTTTGCTGCTCAACTGCTGCGGCAATAGCTGTTGAAATTTCGCTCACCCGCGCAATGGTCTTGCTGATTTCATCATTGGCACCCACAGCCCGCTGGGTTGCACTTTGCAAAGAGGAAATCTGGGCGGTGATTTCTTCTGTTGCTGCGGCTGTTTGTGCAGACAGGTTTTTCACCTCTTGCGCCACAATGGCAAAGCCTCGTCCGGCTTCTCCGGCGCGGGCCGCTTCAATGGTTGCATTCAAGGCCAATAAATTGGTTTGAGCTGCGATATCAGAAATCAGCGAAACAACATCACCAATCTGCTGAGAAGCAGTAGACAGACCGCGGATGCCTTCGCTCATATCATGGGATTTTTGCACAGACGATTGCGCAATGCCTGCTGCGTCATTCACCTGACGGTTGATTTCGGAAATGGAGCTGGTCAATTGCTCTGTCGCAGCTGCCACCGATTGCATATTGGCAGAGGCCTGTTCTGCGCCCGCTGCAGCAACCAGTGCTTGGGATTGAGCATCTTGTGAGGCTGCTCCCACCTCATCGGAAGAGGATTGCAAATCGCCTATCATGCCAGACATCTGGGATGTGATATTGTTCAGATCATTTTCGAAGCGATCGCCCATTTTGGTAAAGTCATCATGCTTTTGTTTGATCGCCCATGTGGCCTTATTGATGCTTTGTGCCGCCTGGCGAAAGTTCCCTACCATGCCTTTTTCTGTAATCAAGCGAAAATGCTGGTTGCGCGACACATAATCCAGACAGGCTTTTGATTCTCTTATATAAGCGTCTGATCTATCAATCAGGAGATTCACCGCATTCATCAAGTCTGCCATATCCCCGCTTTCGGGAATGTCCAGAACTCTTGCTTCAAAGTCTCCGTCAGCGACCGCTTCGCAAACTGTGATGATTTTCTGAATTGCTGCTTTTGATGTTAGAAATGACATCTTACCACCTCAGATTCTTTTCCCTGTATTGTCCCAACAGCTGCCCAAGCTGTCTCCAAGCGCATTCTTTTTCTTCTGCTCTTGATGCGTAGAAATAGGATTTTATCCGTTCTAACGGAATCCACGGCGTCTGCCCTGCCCGATTGTGGCCATGAATTCATCATAACCAATACCCAAATCTGCCAGCATGGCATCAATGCGCTCGGTTGCGGCCTGCATGCCCTGTTTGGCGTTGCGATGGCTTGTTTCCAGACTGCGTAAATCGCTGTAAAGGGGAATGATATCCTTATCCAAAATGGCTCGGTCTGGCACGCGTCGGTTTGAATGAAAACCAACCACCTGACCATTGCGGTCCCAGCTTGGCGTCACATGGGCATAGACCCAATAATGATCGCCATTTTTGGCGCAATTATTGACATAGGCGAAAATTTCCTTGCCCGATGTCAGACAATCCCAAAGCAATTTGAAAATGCAACGTGGCATTTCCGGGTGGCGAATCATGTTGTGAGGCTGTCCAAGAACTTCTCGCTCTTTATAGCCTGACACATCCAGAAACACCTTATTGGCATAGGTTATACGACCTTTCAGGTCCGTCTTGCTGACAATAATATCATTGTCATCGAAAAACCGCTCTACGCCTGTTGGCTGTATTGACTGCCCCATATGCTCACCTTATCGACAGTTTAACTTTATGAGCGGTGCCCACCACTAATATTCAAAGCACCATCCAAGTCAATCTTCATCCAAATGTCGTTAAAATAGTATTAAAGCCCAATATAACACAATTATACATCATTATTAAACCGATCCGTTTAAAATAAATTTCATTTACTGATTTATTAAAAAATTTTAATATTTAAAGATAGAATAAAAATAAATTTATTAATTAAAATAAATTATGAAATTTAAAATAAATTAATAAGAAAATAATTTTATTATTTTAAAAACAAACAAAAATTATTTTAATTAATATTTTTAATTTTTTATACTTAAAATAATTAATGAAAATAAATAACAAATGATTCCATTTTTATATTCACACTCTCGTAAATAAAATTTCTCGTAAATAAAAATCAGTTGAAAGCGACTATGATATCAAGCAATAATTTCCATTCCATTTGGCTTGCTCAATCATAGGTTCTGATTTGCACTTTGATCGAAATTTTACACCTTGTTATGGCAAAGTAATAAATTTATCGCATAAGGTAAGAAGAATTACTTGCAACAATCCAGGCCCTTTCACCTGGCATGGGACAAACACCTATATTATTGGGGAAAATGAGGTGGCAATTCTCGATCCGGGGCCCGCTGATGCAGAGCATATTGATGCAATCATCGCCGCATGCCACGGAGAAACCATTACGAAGATTTTGGTATCTCACACCCATGCTGATCATTCTCCCGGTGCCAGATTGCTGAAAGAGCGGACCCATGCGCCCATTCATGCAGAAGGATGCCATCGGCCCTCTCGAGATTTGCATCTGGGCGAAGTGAACCCCCTTGATGCTTCTGCCGATATGGAGCTTGAGATTGATGTTTATCTCAAGGATGGCGATGTGATCGCTGGACATGGTTGGGAGCTGGAGGTTATCCATACACCCGGTCATACGGCCAACCATTTGGCTTTTGCCTTTTGCGATGGAAGTGGGCTGTTCTCCGCCGATCATGTGATGGGCTGGTCCACCTCTATTGTTGCCCCGCCCGATGGATCCATGCGCGATTATATGGCCAGTCTCGATAAATTGATGGCACGCAGAGATGCGGTTTATTGGCCCGGCCATGGCGGCACCATAGAGGAGGTTGCACCTTTTCTTGCCGGTTTGAAAGACCATCGTTTGGGCCGGGAGCGCGCTGTTCTGGATCGGCTTTCACAAGGTGATGAGACCATTGCACAGATGGTGGAGGTGGTGTATCGAGATGTTGACAAAGCCCTTCATGGGGCGGCGGCCTTATCCATGTTCGCCCATCTTGAAGATCTGGTAGAGCGTGGTCTGGTTTTGTGTGATAAGACCGCCCCATCCCTTGCGACACATTACAGACTGGCCTGATACCAACCGCATGATTCATATACCTGCACACAAGTTGGCAATTTTCACGGCGTTTGATCGCCATAAACATCACCCTGTCTTGGCGAGTGGCTTTATCTCTGATGGCTTGGGTTTTTTGCGGGGCAAGGGTCCGCGTTTCAAGCGCTCCTGGCGTTCCACTTCTTCCAATTGCAGTTGATAGAGTTTTAGGCCCTGTCCCAGTTTTTCATCCATATCTGCAAAGAAAATACGGATGCGTCTTGCATTCAGGCCAAAATCATGGTGGCCCCAGAGGGAGGCCGAACGCATATCGACAATTGTGCTCTCTTGCCCGTCATCTTGCAGTCGAATGATGGCAACATAGCGCAAGCCGGAAAAGATAGAACGGATGCTAATCTCCATGCGTCCGTTGGGCTCCTCTTCACTGGGTGCCGTCTCACCCAGAAGGGTCCAGCCATTTTTCTCGATCAGATCCTTAACCAGCAGATAGACCAGTTGGGGGGGGTGCTCGACCAATTTTCCGGTCAGTTCAGGATAGGCTCTGGCCTGCTGCTGCCTATTTATATGGCTGATCATCGTCAGTTCATTGTCATATTGCTGACGTTGCTGTTTGGCCAAATCGAAGATTGGCGGATTTTCAAGATTGGTTGATAAATCACTGAAAGCGGGACGATTGAAATAATAATAAGCCAGCACCAAAGCAGGTACCAGAACCAGCAATCCTCGCAAGAATGCGCCCCATAGACGGCGTCCGCCTTTTTGACCATCAAACCAGATGGCGGGAAAAGCGGCAATGCTCACCAACCAGGATAAAAGCGCAATCACAATGGCCGTTGCAAAGCAATAAATGGCGATGGCGGGATGCAAATCGGCAAAGCGCATCAGTAAAAATGACAAGAAAGCAACAGGAATGGCCAAGCGGGCCAATCCTAAGGCCAAGATTGCCGGTTGCGAAATTTGAAATGAATAATGTCCGCTCATGAAGCTGACTGTCCCCGCCGTCATACTTATCCGAGTATCTTAAACATATATAATGGTTTTCAAAATGCTCAATTTTTATTTTTATGCATGTTCTTATGCGACTTGATCGAAAAAATGCATGTATAATTTCGAAGACTAGGCTCTTGTCATCCAGAGGGAGGCTTTCTCTTATACCAACGGCATGAAAGATTGACCCATAGGATGCCTTGAAATGGTTGACTGGCAAGGCGTCGGCTCGATCGGACAATGCCGGGGCATTTTCTTTTTTGATGCGAACCTTTTGCATTGAATTGTCAAGACAATTCAATGAGGCGCGCACTAGAAAGACAACGCAGCTCAGTGAGCCATTTCAAAGCATCCTATGGATCAATCTTTCGTGCCGTTGGTATAACTTACCAGCCACCACCGCCACCGCCTCCTCCCCCACCACCGCTGGAGCCACCTCCACTGGAGGCCGAGCCAGAAGAAGCGGGTGCGCTCAGACTATCGCCCAGATCACTGGACAGAGCGGCATTCATGCTGTCCATATCAGCGCTGCTAAATTGTCCATCCCGATAATCGCCTTCATACCAGTCTGGGTCATAATGCTCAGCTGGTGACAACTGGCTAAAGACCAGACTTTCGAAATTCTGCGTCCATTGTTTTTCAACCCCAAGGGCAATGGCGTAGGGCAACAGGTCTTCATACAGCGCGGGCGTCAGATCTGGTCTATCTATAGAGGCCGCCTTATCTGCAATGGCCACCGTCATGAATAATTTCAGGCCATTGAGTTCATCAATAATTCTTTGCCCTTCCTTGGTTGGGGCTTTCATCACCTCAAAGCCCAAGGGAATGAGCAGTGTCATGAGTGTGAATAGGATCAGGACAATGAGATCTTGGCTATCGATTCCCAAAAATCCATAGGGTTCTGTCGCACCAAGAAAGATCAGAAAAACAGCAAAGGCCAGCACGGCCAGCGAGACAACAAGGCCTGCTGTCCTGTTGGAGCGCCACAAGATCCGGCATCCATAGATGATGGCACCAGAAATTACACCCAGAATGCAAGCCATGATCGCGCCGACATTATGAGGATTGACAAAAATGGTGGCAGCAACAAAGCCAATTGAAGCCAGAATCAAAACCACAATGGCCGGAATGGCCGCGTCATAATTGCGGTTGAAATAGGTCTCTTTGGTTTTCTTTTCAATCTCGCTGGTGAAAGCGGACATAACGGCTGACATTTCTGAATATTTCAGATCGGAAAAGACCAGTTTGTTGCGCCCCTTTTTCTTTTTCGGGCTTTCTGCATCGCTATAGAGATTGTCATAGAAAAGACTGCCCATCAGCCGCTTTTCGCCAACCGGGAGTGTTTCCAGCTCGCCAGAATGGGTCTTTTCAAGGCGTTTTACGCTCAATTTGCTCTGGCTTTTATCCAGAAGCAAAAAGCCCTTGATTGACAGGCTGATCAGACTGGCCATGAAGGCTTTTTGGTTGGAGCCGATGAAGCTGCCAACCCCTTGAATATAGGAAGCCAAAGCCGGTGAAATGTCTTTGGGCGGATGGAAGCGGGGAATAACGGCTCCTGCTTTTGGGTCTTGGCCGACTTTGCGCCAGGCCCGATAAAAGTAAGCAAAACTGCACAAAGCCAGCAGAATCAGCGCATAAAGCGGGCTTTGTTTGATCAGGGCCTTTAATTGCAGCTCCTGCTCGGTTGGCGGAGCAAGGAAACCTTTCTCCCAACCCACGGCAATCGTCATGCCCTCGCCCACCGCAAGGGGGCGATTGGCTTTGTAATTGATATAGGTTTTGGTTTGTTTGGTGATGGTGCCTTCCTGATCGGTGCTGCCATCGCGTCCGGTATAAATGACCGATTGCAGAATATTGCCGCCTTCTGGCAAAGTGAGCGACACATTGGCCTTGCGGATCGGAAATTGCCAATTGGTGCCAATGGCATTCCAGAAGACTTCATCCACATCATCAAAAAAATCAACAAAGTCATCGACGCGATAGGCAATGCGATAAGTATGGGGGCCATGGGGAAGAAAATGATCTTTCTGGCCAATTTTCATGCGCAAAGAATGGTTCACATAGCTGGTATCAAATGGCTCTGGCTGATCATTGCGATGGATCTCGATATTGCTGACATCCAGATTGGCAATGGTGCCATCGTCATAGGTATATTGCACCACCAAATCACGGAAAATGCCGCGCTTGATTTGCTGGCCTTTGACATCCACCGTGATGGTTTCGACCACATCAATGGAGCGGTCCAGATTAACAAAAATATCAACCTGATAGTCGAGAATGTCTTCCTGTGCCTTGGCAAGGGATGCTGGCATCATCCATAAAAATGCCAATCCAATAATCGTGATGAAACGCAATAAACAAGACAAAACAGGCATATCATTCTCTTAAAATCGTGTGGGTTCGCTCTCTTTATCGTCTAAGTGCCCGATTTAAAATTGATTTTTGGCACCTGCCGCTCCGCCTCGGTTTCCAGCTCAAAATAGCTGCGTTTGACGAACTGAAAGCTGTTGGCCACAAGGTTGGAGGGGAAGCTCTCGACCAGAATATTCTGGTCGCGAACAGTGCCGTTATAATAGCGGCGGGCCATCTGAATATCGTCTTCGACCGAGGAGAGTTCCTTTTGCAAAGTGGCGAATGTATCACTGGCTTTGAGGTCGGGATAATTTTCAGCCACGGCCATGAGGGACACCAGCGCCTTTGACAAATCGCTTTCGGCCTGCGCTCGCTCGGCGGTTCCGCCATTGGAGGCCCCGGTAGCCCGGGCGCGCATTTCGGTCACTTTATGCAGCACATCCTGCTCATGGCTTGCATAGCCTTTGACCGTTTCAACCAGATTGGGAATGAGATTGGAGCGGCGCTTTAATTGCACATCAATGCCCGACCAGCCTTCGTCAGCCATTTGTCGGCCTTTGACCAGCTTGTTGTAAATGGTGATGGCATAGATGGCCAAGACAATGAGAATAGCCAGCAATATCCAAGATATATCCATCTTGTCTCTCCCCCGAAAAATGCCAGCTTGCCGTTTTGCTGCCCATGATGCAAGTTTCAATGGATAGTACTTGTTTGAAAGCACCTAAATGCCCTAGGCTCGCTCTTGCGCCCAAAGCTTCTGCCATTCTGGAGGATCCATGCCCTCTTTTTGCTTTTTCACCCTTGCCAGTCTGTTTGTGCGCCTGATTGGGATCTTTTTTGTTGCTTCCTTTTCAGCCCATGCGGCTGAGCCTGTTTCTACCAAGGAGATGTCTTTGCTTTTATCTGATCATGCTTTGGTTGACACCATTTGGAGAACCAGCACATCCAGAAAAATTGATGCCGATAGTCTGAAAGCGGCCTTGAGAAAATCTGATTTTGTGCTGTTGGGCGAGAAGCATGACAATGCCCGTCATCATCATATACAAGCCGAATTGAGCGCGGCTATTTTGCAAGGGTCTTCTAAACCTGCTGCGCTTATTTTTGAAATGCTGGAACCGGCTCATCAGGACAGTTTAGACAAAGCAGACAGCTATAGCCTTGAAGAGCTTGGCAGCATTGTCGAATGGGAGGCGCGCGGCTGGCCAAGTTGGCAGGATTATCAGCCCATTTTTGCCAAGGGCCGCGAGGCGGGTGCGCCTTTGTTTTCTGGCAACCCAAACCGCAAAATGCTGATGGATATAGGACGTGGGGGTGCGTTATCCCAAGACGATCTGGTGGGCCTTCGCTGGGAGCAGGATTATAACGAAGACCAACGTGATAGCCTGTTGGATGAGCTGGTTGACTCCCATTGTGGCATGATGGGACGCGAGCAAATGGCTCCGCTTGTCACCTTGCAGCGCCTGAAGGATGCCTTTATGGGGCGTGCCATGCGCCTTAATGGCAAAGATCGCCCTGCAATCCTCATTGCTGGCAATGGCCATGTTCGTAAAGACCGGGGGGTTCCCTTCTTTCTGGATCAGGATAAGGAAACCCTTTCTGTCGCCGTGCTTGAAGTAGTGCGCGGTAAAATCCACGTCGAAAATTATCCGGCCTTTGATGCCAAGCTTTACGATTATGTCTGGTTCACGCCAAGAGTGGATGAGATTGATCCGTGTGAGAAATTTCGCGAGCAACTGGAGCGTATGAAAGAAAAAATGAAGGCAAAATCGGATCATAAAGATAACGGATAAAAGTGCCTGATCGCTCTTTCCAGGACGTAAACTCATAACTCTTTATCCAGAATGACAAAAGCCCCCGTCATAGATGACAATGACGCGGGCTTTTATGTTGTCATTTGAGATATTATCAGCCGTTAAAGCCAACACCCCCGGCCTCGGTCAGCAGGAAGGCTTCGCCACAGGCTTTGGCCAATTCGCGCACGCGCAGGATATAGCTCTGACGCTCGGTCACAGAAATGACGCCGCGAGCATCAAGCAAATTGAAGACGTGAGAGGCCTTGATACATTGGTCATAAGCAGGCAGCACACAATGGTGAAACCCGGCTTCACTGCCTGCTGTCTTGCCCTGTTGTAGAATGGATTTGCATTCCGCTTCCGCATCCTTGAAATGGCTGAACAGCATTTCAGTATTGGCATATTCAAAATTGTGACGCGAATATTCCTGTTCTGCCTGCAAAAAGACATCGCCATAAGAAATTCGATCTGCGCCCTCGCGGCCATTATAGTTCAGATCATAAACATTATCGACGCCCTGCACATACATGGCCAGTCGCTCCAGTCCATAAGTCAGCTCGCCTGCCACCGGGGCGCATTCAATGCCGGCCACTTGCTGGAAATAGGTGAATTGGGAGACTTCCATACCATCGCACCAGCATTCCCAGCCAAGGCCCCAGGCACCAAGGGTCGGGCTTTCCCAATCATCCTCGACAAAGCGGATATCGTGGATTGAGCTGTCAATGCCAATGGCTTTGAGGGAGCCGAGATAAAGATCCTGCAAATCTTTGGGGCTTGGTTTCAGCAAAACCTGAAATTGATAATAATGCTGCAAGCGATTGGGATTTTCGCCATAGCGTCCATCGGTTGGACGGCGGGATGGCTGTACATAAGCGGCACGCCATGGACGAGGGCCAAGGGCACGCAAGGTTGTCGCCGGGTGAAATGTCCCTGCGCCCACTTCCATGTCATAGGGCTGGAGCACAGCACAGCCATAATCCGCCCAATAGCGTTGCAGGGCCAAAATCATACCCTGAAAGGAACGTTCGGGTTGCATGTGGGGGGCAAGCGTATCAGTCATGCGCGATGCTTCTCGTCTTGAATGTCTCAATATTCTAGCGCGGACCCTAGTGCAAACTGCGTGGGAATGAAACTGATTTTTTGAAACTTTCAAAGCTTGCGCTCGTTTAACGTCAGGCTTGTTCACCTTATGCGCTTGTAGCATGGCCGCGACTTGTTCAGATAGATGAATCCAGTATGAACACCAGTCTCAGGATGTGTTCAATTTGTTTGCTCTATTAAGATATTCAGGCAGAACAGGAGATGCGGTGCCTCTTTGCCTGAGCATTGGTATTTCATTTGAGGCTATTGATTATTTTGATTGATTTTGAAATCCACCCACATATTCCAAGGGATGACTTTGCCCAAGGATCATGTGGCCCACGGATGATGTGGAATAAGGCTAACTTTGATCCGTCTTTGTGAAAATGGGACCACAAAGCAATAAAACTTTCTGGCTTGCCTTGTTGCATCGCCAGAGCAGACTGTTCTATTGGCTGGCAAGATAGAGTAGTCTGTCGATTTGTTGCTTTCCCATTGTTCCAAAGACGGATTTTTTTGGCTTCCATCAAGAGTGTTTGCTTGCTTTAAGAGCGGCAAATGCCCGTCAGCCATTCATGCAAATAGTTTGAAAAGAGGCCGGGCACATCAAGCATGGCGAAATGGCCAGCATCGGGCAATGTTCTCAGCACAGATCCATTGATCATGCCTGACAATCTTTGCCCCTCTGAAGGATCCACCCATTGATCCTCTTCTCCCCAGAAAATGGCGGTGGGAATTGTTATGGATGGATAGAGCTTTTCGAGGGTTTGCGTATAGTCATAATCATAGTGTCCGACCTGACGATAATAGGCATTTTGCCCTTCTTCTCCTGTCCATGGCTTGATTAATTGTTGCATCAGGGCTGGGTCAATCTTGCGCGATGTTGCTGTTTGCAGATGCGCTTTTAAGACCGCCTGATGGATATAATCGGGCACATTTGCAAAAATGGCTTCATGCTCTTTCACATGCCGGGAAAAAGCGGTGCCCCATGGTGAGAGAAGCACGCCATCGCTGACGCAAATTGCTGTTACATCAAGCTTTTCAACCAAATGGGCACCCATCACTGTGGCCGCACCAAAATCATGCCCCACCAAAATAGGCCGGTCCAGCGCTTTGGCTCTGATCCATTGCGCCAGCACATGGGCAAAGGAGCGCAGGCGTACATCCTGCCCGTCAAATTTTTCCGATGCTCCGTAACCGGGCAAATCGAGCACATGAAAGCGATAATGGTTTTGAAGGCGTTCGATGACCTTCGACCAAACAACCGAATTGGCGGGGGTTCCATGGACCAGCACCACATCCGGGCCTTGCCCGAATATATCATGAGCAAGGGTTCCACAACTTGATTCAAAGCGTTGTTTTAAATGAAAATTTGTCATATTTTTCTCCAAGGGATTGTTCTTTTCCTTTTATTCCTTGAAAAATCAATAAGTCGAACGAAGTCTTGTCAGAGAAAGATGACAATCTGTCATGTATCCGCCTATCCAAAATCTACGTGCCTTTGTTGCTGTGGCTGATAGCGGCCAATTTCGCAGTGCTGCTGAAAGAGTGGGGGTCAGTGAATCGGCCGTTAGCCATCAAATTGCACGTCTCGAAGCCCATCTGGGCGTGCAGCTTTTGGCGCGGGGACGCAATGGTGCTCACTTAACTGAAGCAGGCCATCTTTTTTATTCTCATATTGCCAATGCCTTGCGTGAGATTGAGGCCGGATTACTGGCCATAAAACCACAGCCCAACCGCATCACCCTTTCCGCGCCTCCCACTCTGTCCTCGCTTTGGCTGGCCCCCAATCTTGCCTCTTTTTATGACGCTCATCCTTTGATTGATCTGCAAATGATTGCCACCAATCGGGTTTGCAATCTCAAAACGGAAATGATCGATTTTGCGCTTCGTAGAGGCAATGGACCATGGGAGGGATATCAGCATGAGTTTTTTTGCACAGAAGATATTTTTCCGGTTGCCTGTGCTTCCTTGCATCATCAGATCCGTACGATGCCATGGGCGCATGTCATTGAGCATGTGCCTCTCATCATGAATGATTTGCATCCTGAGGAATGGGAGCAATGGAGTGCTATCACCGGATCACCGCTTCCCAAAGGCGCAAATTTTCGCCATTTTGGCTCTTATGATCAGGTACAGGCGGCCATTATGGGCGACGTTGGCATTGGCATGGCCCGCACGCCCCTTTGTCTTGAGGCCCTGTCCGATGGGCGGCTTTATCGTCTTGATCACACGCAGATGGCCCAAACCAATTCCTATCAAATCGTCTGGAATGCAGAACGCCGATTGCTGCCACCGCAAAAGGCTTTTCTTGTCTGGTTGCGTGCAATGAAACCGACCTCTTGCGAAGAACAGAGCAGATGATCATATGTCACATGACATATGCAGCTTTTGTAAAATTACCAAACCAATTTTTGACTATTGACTTGAGGCAATTTTCTTTTTCTCATTCTCTGGCATGGTGCTATGCAAATGACAGCACAGATATAAGAGAAGGACAGAGATATGGCCGGGATTGATGAAAGCCGCCCTTTTGTGCCCATGAAAATTGCTATTCTGACGGTTTCCGATACCCGCACCTTGGCCGAGGATCGCTCTGGGCAAACTTTGGTGGATCGCTTGGAAAAAGCCGGGCATCTTTTGGCAGATCGTGCCATTGTCAAAGACGAAGTGGATGCCATTCAGGCGCAGGCCAAGGCATGGATTGCCAATCCTGATATTGATGTCATCATTTCAACAGGTGGCACTGGCTTTACGGGCCGGGATGTTACGCCAGAGGCCATGATGCCCTTGTTTGAAAAGACCATGGATGGCTTTTCTAGCATTTTTCATATGCAGTCTTATGAAAAGATTGGCACGTCAACCATCCAATCACGCGCCACTGGTGGTGTGGCCAATGCCACTTATATTTTTGTGATTCCCGGTTCCACCGGAGCCTGCAAAGATGCTTGGGATGGCATTTTGATCAATCAGTTGGATTATCGCTATATGCCATGCAATTTTGTCGAGATGATGCCCCGGTTGGATGAACATCTCAAACGCGGCAAATTGCAGGGGAAATAATACCAACGAGTAGAAATAATGACTTATATGACTGGATTTTCTGGGTTTTCTGGCAAGAAGCTTTTGCTGCCATGGTCTGGTTGACCACAAAGCAAGAGCGACGCAGTCCAGAAAGCCCAGAAAACCGGCCTTAGAGCATATTTGTCGAAAAGTGTGTGCGGTTTTCGGACAAAAATATGCTCTAGCTACTTTGAAATGGCTCACTGATCTGCGTTGTCTTTCTAGTGCGCACCTCATTGAATTGTTTTGACAATTCAATGAGGTGCGCATCAAAAAAGAAAATGCCCCAGCATTGTCCGATCGAGCCGACGCCTTGCCAGTCAACCATTTA
>JAOXSH010000100.1 GCA_025800145.1 Cohaesibacter sp. | reverse complement strand
AAGATAACGCTCTCAGTAAACCATTTCAAAGCACCGAAGGCCGGTTTTATTGGCTTTCTGGACTGCGTCGCTCTTGCTTTGTGGTCAACCAGACCATGGCAGCAAAAGCTTCTTACCAGAAAGCCAATAAAATCCGGTCATATGGGTTAATCTTTCATACCGTTGGTATTATGCATATTAAACGAAATTCTACGATCAGGACAGAACTGAAAAACGCTGTCGAATTTCACTTTGAAATTTATCCTGAATGCGCAAAGAAAGCAGAATGCCGTCTTCATCATCCTCGCGATTCAGAACATCACAATGGCGATACAGCCAAGCAAGCCCTTCGCCATCCGCATAATCCAGCCGTACAGAAATCAAATTATCTTTTTCGCCCAGCTTGTCTTCCAAAGCAGACAAGAGACGTTCTTCCCCCTCGCCTGTAATGGCAGAAAGCGCGATTGGCTGCATTTGCTCGGTCGCAACAGATCGATGTTGTTGAGCGGCCAAGTCAATCAGCGAAAGACGATCCTCTTCATTGAGCAAATCAATCTTGTTCCAGATTTCAATCACACGCGGATCTTCATCCATTTTAATGCCCAGATGGTCTAGAACGCTGGCAACATCTTCAGCCTGCGCCGCAGTATCTTCATGCGAGATATCGCGCACATGCAAAATGACATCCGCCTCCAGCACCTCTTCCAGCGTCGCGCGAAAAGCAGCGACAAGATGCGTTGGAAGATCAGAAATAAACCCAACCGTGTCTGATAAAATAATCGGCCGACCATGGGGAAGTGTTAAGGTCCGTAAGGTCGGATCCAAAGTGGCAAAAAGCAAATCTTTGGCGAAAATCCCGGCATCGGTCAATCGGTTGAACAAAGTCGATTTACCGGCATTGGTATAGCCCACCAAAGCCACAACAGGATGGGGGACTTTTTGTCGATTGGAACGATGCAGACCGCGAGTACGCCGCACCTGTTCCAGATCACGCTCCAAACGCCCGATCTTTTCCTGCAAAGCCCGACGGTCCGCCTCAATTTGGGTTTCACCGGGGCCGCCCATAAAGCCAATCCCGCCACGCTGGCGCTCAAGGTGGGTCCAGCTGCGAACAAGGCGACCTTTTTGATAATTCAAATGCGCAAGTTCAACCTGCAACCGGCCTTCCTTGGTCTGAGCGCGACGGCCAAAAATTTCAAGAATAAGACCGGTCCGGTCCAATATCTTGCAATTCCACTCTTTTTCGAGATTGCGTTGCTGAATGGGCGTAAGCGCATAATCCATGATGACAAGATCTATCTTCTCATCATGGATACGAACCCCAAGCTCCTCAAGCTTGCCTTTGCCAATCAAAGTAGCGGGCCGAATGGTGGTCAGAGGCACACGTACAACATCCACCACATCAAGCTCAATGGCAGCCGCCAGACCCTCTGCTTCCTCAAGACGCGCATTGTCGCTCCGCCGAATGGGTTTACCATCCCCTTGGGCGATCATCTTGCCTTGTAAATGCTGGGATAAGATTGGCACAAGAACCAATGAAGAAACCGCAACCTCGCCCCTCTTAATTAAGGGACGATTGCGTCGCTTGGGCTTATCGCCTTCAAACTCAGTCTTGTCAGACAATCAGCTATCAGCCTTTTCAGCAGTTTCCCCACCTTCAAACAGGGAAAGAGGACCATTTGGCATAATGGTCGAAATTGCATGTTTATAGACCAACTGGGAATGGCCATCCCGACGAAGCAACACACAAAAATTATCAAACCAAGTGACAACCCCTTGCAACTTGACGCCATTCACAAGAAAAATGGTCAAGGGTGTTTTGGTTTTTCTAACATGGTTAAGAAAAGTATCCTGGAGGTTCTGGGCGCGTTCTGCCATTTTTCCTACCTTATTGTTTATCTGTTCTATATCGGCTTTTACATGAAGTGATCATCATCTTAATCAAATCACAAAAGACCTGCAAAGAAGTAGAGCATCTTTGGTTCACCAATGCAATCACAACGTGATTAAGGTGAACCACCTATCATTATTGACCAGCAAACTAAAAAAGGCCAAGTCGCGATTTCATAAATAACAAATTACCATCAAATATCGCATTGCTTGTCCACAATTGCGCGCATATTCAGACGATAACCAATTTACACAGCGAAAGCCGCATATCCTAAAAGAAGCAAAATAATATTTGACACTCTTTACTACTAAATCTGATTCACAAAAATAATATGCCGACAATGATAATCCTGCCAAGAGATTTCAATAAATACCAACAAAAAAAGAAAACTCATCGCCGCCAGAAATTGAGATTAATGGCTCCCAAAAAAACAATGATCTCGAACCGTCCCAAGATCATTGTCGCAATCAGGGCATATTTGGAAACAAGCGAGAGCTGATAATAATCAGGCCACGCATTGGTTGCGCTCCATCCCGCACTATAAAGAGGTCCGATATTGGAAAAGGCCGAAATGGTCGCCAGCAAGGCCCCATCAAAATGGCCAATATCATGAGTTAAAATAACCGCGACAATGATCACCAGAATAACTGAAAGTAAAAAACAGGCCCAGATGGATTTCATCAACTGGATCGTATAATCGGTCTTGCCAAAACGGCCACCACGAATGGAATGAGGATAAATCAACCGCCCCACTTCACGCCCTGCCTGCATCACCATGGCCCCAAACCGATAAAGCTTCAGCCCCCCTGCCGTAGAAAAAGGCGTAGCCCCAATCATGGCAAGACAAGCCACCATCAAACCCGGCAGAACCGTCACATCGGCATGACGAATTTCAAACCCCGATGTTGTCACAAGAGAGATTGCCGTGAAAAACCCTTGACGCAAAGCTGACAAAGGCGGCAACACACTCGCACTACCCGCAAGGCGAAACAGGATAATTGAATAAAGCAAACCGAGCACGGCCATCATTGCGAGCAAATAATAGCTTTCCCGATGTTCGCTCAACATTTGCAATTTGCCACGCACGGCCATGCGATGCCAGAAAATACTGGTCGCACCAATCACCATCCCCATAGCAATCAAAAATTCTGCCCACCGATTGTCATAAGAACTCAGCGTGCCATCAATGGGCATAAAACCACCGGTCGAAAGAGTGGAGAAAGCCAGACACATGGCATCAAAGGGCGAAATACCACTTAAAATCAACAGCCATGCCAAAACAATCGTCAGCAAAGCATAAGCCCCGCCCACTTGTCGTACCACATAAAAAGCCCGCCCACTTTCATCACCAAAAGCCTGCTCAATCATGCCGATATGGCGACTTGGCAATCCACCAATACCATTTGGGGCCAAAATCAGCAAAAATGTCAGCAAAGTGAGGAAACCGCCAAACCATTGCAAGATCGAGCGCCAGAAAATAATCGCACTTGGTACCTCTTCCAATGTCCGAAAAACACTGGCTCCCGTCGTGGTTAGCCCCGACACAGCTTCAAACAAAGCATTGATGCCGGACAATTGGCCAGAAATAACAAAAGGAAAGGCCGCAACGAAAGGCAAGCCAATCCAGACCAGAATGCAAAGCAAATAGGTTTGCGCATTGACCAGCGCTTTTTCCTGCCCCCGTAAGGCAAAAAACACCCCACCTGATAAAAAGCCCGTTAGACCGGCGGTCAGCAAAAACTCTTCCGCAAGCTGAATTTGGCCAGAACTAAGCGCAATCAGGGCGGTTGGCAGCATAAGAGCACCAAGAAAACCCAAAATCATAGACAGAAAATAGAAAATAGCTGTCATAGAAAAAGACGCCCCGCCCCGGACCTGAACAGACAATCCAAATCAGAAAAACTCAAAACTGACGCGGAACAACATCTCAACCTGTTTCACACGATCCGCCAAAGCAAACAGGATCACGCGATCTCCAGCCTGAATTTTGGTTTCCCCATCCGGCATAATCACCTTACCCGACCGATAGATGGCACCAACGCGCACCCCGTCTGGAAATTCAACAGATCGCAAAGGCCGCCCCACCAAAGGGGACGTTTCCAGCGCTTCGGCTTCAATCCCCTCTGCCGCGCCATCTTCTACGGCATGAACACCACGAATACGCCCCCGGCGCACATGTTGCAAAATTTTCGAAATAGTCACAGAGCGCGGGTTCACATAGGCATCAATGCCCAGATCCTGAGCAAGTTCGGGATAATTGGCATCATTGAGTAAGGCCATGGTACGGGCGCAGCCAAGCCTCTTGGACATGGCACAGGATAGAATATTGACCTGATCATTATTGGTCAGCGCAATCAGAGTATCCGCATCACGAATGTCAGCTTCTCTTAAAATTTCCAGATCAAGGGCACTGCCCTGCAAGACAATTGTGTCATGCAAATCATTGGCAACCTTGATGGCACGTTCTCTATTGGTCTCAATAATCTTGCATTTTGTGCGCGCCCGTCTCTCTTCCAGCGTCTTGGCAACATAACGTCCGATATTACCACCACCGGCAATCACTACTCGCGCCGCCTGCCCTTCATCATGGCCAAAAATCGAAAGGGTGCGCCTGACTTGTTCTTGCGGCACGACCAGATAAACCAGATCTCCTTCCAGCATCTGATCGTCCGTATGGGGCACAAACAAACGCGAATTGCGACGGATACCGACAACAACCGCATGAAGATCCGGGAAGAGATCAGACAGTTGCCGCAAAGGCGTATCCACCACCGGGCACCCATCCTCACAGCGAATGCCAACCATCACAACCTGCCCATCGGCAAATCGCACAGTATCTTCGGCTCCGGGCAATGCCATGCGCGAAAGAACCATCTCGCCCACTTCCAATTCAGGCGAAATAATCACATCAATGGGCATATGCTCACGCGAAAACAGATTGGCCCAGTGCTTTTCCAAATAGCTTTGCGCCCGCACGCGAGCCACTTTGGTCGGTACATTGAAAATGGAGTGAGCCACCTGACAAGCCACCATATTGACTTCATCATAAAGTGTCACAGCAACAATCATATCAGCTTCATCGGCACCAGCACGCGCCAACATATCAGGATGCGCCCCATGCCCGACATAACCGCGCACATCCAGCGTATCGCGAATGGCCGAAACCAGAGCCGGTGAGCTGTCAATCACCGTGACATCATTTTGTTCGGCAGACAAATGGCGGGCAATCCCGTAGCCAACCTGCCCAGCCCCACAAATCAAGACCTTCATGACTTATCGCTCTTCATGTTCCAGCCGCTCAAAGCAAGCATGCCAAAGGGTGTCAGACAAAATAAGATCAGGCAAGCCTATCTCATGAAACGCTGGCCCAATGTGATGCCTCTCAAACAACGCCGAGAGATTTCAGCTTGCGATGCAAGGCACTGCGTTCCATACCAACAAATTCCGCTGTGCGCGAGACATTTCCGCCAAAACGGGCAATCTGGGCCTTCAGATATTCACGCTCGAACACTTCTCGCGCCTTTTTCAGCGGCAAAGACATAATCTGTTCATTGGCCTCATTGCCACCGGGAATAGAGGGAGCCGTCTCTCCAACTTCACTAGGCAACAGATCGGCAGAAATGATGGCGTCTTCTTCCCCTTTGGTCAAAATCAGCAAGCGCTCGACATTATTCTTGAGCTGAAGCACATTACCCGGCCAATCATGGGCTTGTAAAACCGCCATGGCATCCTCGCCAATTTTTCGCGGTGGCAAGCCAGCGGTTGCAGATAATTGCTCCATGAAATGCAACACCAATTCAGGAATATCCTTACGCCGATCAGCTAAGGGCGGCACCGCAACAGGCACCACATTGAGCCGATGGAACAAATCAGAGCGAAACTGCCCCTCTTCAATCCTTTGTTCCATATCCTGCGAAGTTGAGGAAATGATGCGGATATCGACATGAACAGGGGCCCGGCCACCAATGCGCAAAAAATTCTGTTCTGTCAAAACTTTCATCAACTTGCCCTGAAGGTCCAGCGGCAAATCGGCAATTTCTTCCATATAGAGCGTACCGCCATGGGCTTCTTCCAAAACCCCGACTTTTCGCAAACTTGTGCCATCCGCTTCTGTACCAAACAGCGCCAGCTCCATTTGTTCCAGATTCCCTTGCCCGCATCCATAGCAAACAAAGGGCTGATCCGCACGGCGCGAATTTTTGTGAATGGAACGGGCAACCAATTCCTTGCCGGACCCGGACTGACCGGAAATCAAAATCCGTGAATTGGTTTGTGCCACCCGCTCAATCATCTGGCGCAAATGATTCATACAAGAAGAAGAACCAACCAAACTGGTGGTATCACCCGTACGGCTTTTCAAATCCTTCACTTCGCGCTTTAAAGCGGAAGCTTCAAGGGCCCGTTCGGCAATCAGGATCAGGCGATCTGCCTTGAACGGTTTTTCAATAAAGTCATAAGCACCGCGCTTGATGGCAGCAACCGCTGTTTCCACGCCACCATGACCAGAAATCATCACCACCGGCAAATCAGGATGCTTATGTTTGATCACCCCAAGCAGAGCCAATCCATCCAGACGCGAGCCTTGCAACCAGATATCGAGAAAAACCAGAGATGGACGCCGTTGTTCAATCAATTCAAGCGCTTCATCACTGCCCGCCGCCATGCGGGTCATATAGCCTTCATCTTCCAAAAGACCGGCAACCAACTCACGAATGTCAATTTCATCATCAACAACAAGAATATCTGCTGTCATATCAAACCTCTCCATTCTGAGCGTCACCAGCAGGAGGCAATTGCAAACCGGAATTATGGTCATCCAAAGCCGCTTGCTCACTCAATAGACTTGGATCCCTGGGGATCCGCATTTCAATACAGGCACCGGTTTCATTGTCGGATACTTCACGGGCATCGCGCAATTGAATGGTTCCACCATGTTCGTTCAGAATTTTGCGAACAATCGCCAATCCAAGCCCCGTGCCCTTATCTCTTGTGGTCATATAGGGCTCCAACAACCGCGCACGATTGGCCACCGGCAAGCCAATGCCATTATCAATCACTTGCAAACAATAGGCATCATTGTCTTCATGCGCATTGACAATCACATGCCCGGTTTCATCTTGTCGATCTTCACGCCCCATAATCGCCTCGGATGCATTTTTGACGATATTGGTAACCGCTTGCGCCAGCAATCGCTGGTCAAACAAACCCGGCATTGTGTCAGGAATATGGGTTTCAAAGCGAATATCCTGATTGGCCACCTCAATCAAAAAAACAGATTGCTTGACCAATTCAGACAAATCAGCAGGCTCAAATACCGGCTTGGGCATACGGGCAAAAGAGGAAAACTCATCAACCATCCGCCCAATATCACCCACTTGCCGCACAATGGTATTGACGCATTGATCAAAGACGCGCCGATCATCCTCTTCCACCTTTTTGCCATAACGCCGACGAAGGCGCTCGGCAGAGAGCTGAATGGGTGTCAGCGGATTTTTGATTTCATGGGCAATCCGGCGCGCCACATCGGCCCAAGCCGCAGAACGCTGGGCGCTCACAAGATCCGTCACATCATCCAATGTTACGACATAAGAATGGCTTTCTTCCTCTGAGATTTCAGATGTCACCCGTACACGCAACGAAAATTCCAATCCCTCACGTATAATGGAGATCTGCTCTTCACGGATCTGCCCCATATCATGCTCGGCCCCTTCCACCAAAGGCGCAATTTCCGGCAGGATTTCCGATAAATCCTCCCCCAGCAAGTCAATCTCGTCTTTTGCCAGAATTTTCTGAATAGAGGGATTGGCAAGCGTGATTCGGTGGGTTTCATCCACGCCCAAAACCCCCGCCGTCACCCCTTGCAACATCGCCTCAGTAAAACGGCGCCGATCATCAATCTGATCTTTTGCTTGCAACAATTCATTGCGCTGTGAGCGTAATTCTGTCGTCATCGTATTAAAAGTGCCATTGAGCGTGGAAAAATCCGCGGATCCCTTATCGACCGGTAGTCTCACATGAAGATCACCCTGCCGGACCTTTTCAGCGGCAAAAATCAGCCGCTTGATAGGTGCAACCAAGCGATTGGCAAAACCAATGCCAATCCAGATGGCGGCCAGCATTACAATCAATCCGGCCCCGGCATACAGAATGGCAAAAGCTAGCTGGATATTCGACCGGCTATTTAAAAATGTCTGATATTCTTGCACATTCTCAGTTGTCATGCGTAAGAAATTCGATACTGCAGGATCAATTACCCGCAACACAAACAGATAAGCATCATTGAAATCATCAAGCTTTAAAATACCCGCAACAAGATTTGAATCGCCCAATGAGATCAGAACCGGCTGCCC
Organism: Cohaesibacter sp.; assembly: GCA_025800145.1. Lineage (GTDB taxonomy): Bacteria > Pseudomonadota > Alphaproteobacteria > Rhizobiales > Cohaesibacteraceae > Cohaesibacter. The sequence goes on along the minus strand of JAOXSH010000100.1, from coordinate 27,517 downwards.
TTGCGCCCGTTTGATCAGCTCCTGTGTCGGCAAATCTGGCAAAGGCTGATCCAACCGATTGGGCGAATTGACCAAAGTCTCCCCTGCACTATTGATCAGATAGACATAAGGTAAACGCCGAATATTGGCCTGTTGCACCAAAATAGCCTTGAAACGGCTCTCATCCAAAATGAAAAAGGCCTCTGACTGATTAAGAATTTGCGCCATACCCAGCAATTCATTACGCAAAACAGTCGCATGTTCGCGACGATAGGCCTGCGCCACAGTTTGCGATGTATTGATAATGGCAAGGGTGCGCGATGAAAACCAACGATCCAGCCCCCGATCCAATGTAATGGAGGCAAAAATAGCCACCAGAATTGTCGGTACGGCAGCAACCAACGAGAACAGCAAAACAACCCGAATATGCAAGCGCGCAGCAGCCCGTCCGCGCTTGCGTGCCAACAGGATAATTCCCCCTTCCCAAAGAATCGACACCAAAAGCGCAATCAGAAAAACGCTATTGATCAGCAAGGCATTGCGGATAACATCTTCATCCGGGTCTATCGAAGTCAGACCCAACAAAATGACAAAGGTCACAATTCCCGAAGCAACAGCAAGACTGACGGTAATCAACCCAACCAGACGCGCACGCCGTCCTGGCTCGGCCATCGACACGGCCTCTTGAGACTCTTCCAGGCTGTTTATCAAGATCTTGGCTCCAATCTGGCAAGGGATGCGCAATCATGATTGTGATTCTTCATCTTCCACGCATCAGGGCAGCATCGCGCCTGATGCGCTTCTATTCAACCAAATTGTTGCTAAAATGTGACAGCAAGGGCATTTTTGGCCAAAGAGCGCCATAAAGCCTGTGATTAAAATACAACAAAGCTGTCAAGAATACAGGAAAAGCGTGTTCTCAGCCGCCTCGCACAACCTGAATATCAAGATCCTTGATTTTCTTACGAAGGGTATTACGGTTCAGACCCAAAATCTCGGCTGTCTTGATCTGATTGCCTTTGGTCACAGCAAGACAGGCACAAATCATCGGATATTCAATTTCGCGCAAAATACGATGATACAGCCCCGGAGAGGGCAAAGCCCCACCACTCTCGCCAAACAGAGCCGCCATATGCGCTTCCATTGCACTGGCCAAATCTTGCGGCCCTTGCTGGGCATCCTGCTCATTCTCTGTGCTCAAGGTCACCTGACTTAATTCCGCCTCAACCTGAGCGGCCGTGATCTGCTCTTGCGGATAAAGGGCCGCCAGCCGCCGCACCAGATTTTCCAACTCACGCACATTGCCCGGCCAGCGATAGCGCACCAAAATATCCAACGCTTCCGGCAATAATTGCTTGGCTGGCAAGCCTTCTCTCTCTCCCAGAGCAAAGAAATGCTGCACAAGGTCACGAATATCTTCCAAACGCTCGCGCAAAGGCGGCAAGCGCATCGGCACAACATTCAGGCGAAAGAATAAATCTTCGCGAAACAGGCCATGATGAATAAGAGTTTGCAAATTCTTGTTCGTCGCAGCCACAATGCGCACATTGGTCTTGATCGGCACACGTCCCCCAACCGTGGTATATTCGCCCTGTTGCAAAACCCGCAAAAGGCGCGTCTGGGCTTCCATTGGCATATCACCAATTTCATCAAGAAAAAGCGTGCCGCCTTCTGCCTGCTCAAATTTACCGGCAGAACGTCCGGTCGCACCCGTAAAGGCACCTTTTTCATGGCCAAACAATTCCGATTCAATCAGATCTTTCGGAATGGCCGCCATATTAATAGCCACGAAGGGGCCTTTTTGCCGTTTGCCATAATCATGCAAAGCCTGTGCAACCAATTCCTTGCCCGTTCCGCTCTCCCCGGTAATCATCACGGTCAAATCATTTTGCATCAAACGCGCAATCACACGATAAATATCCTGCATCGCAGCCGAACGACCAATCAGAGGAATATCCAATCCCTCCTCCTGAACCGCGTGCATCTGCTGTTTAGGTTCAGACAGCGCACGCCCCACAATATTGGTCAATTCCTTCAAATCAAACGGTTTGGGCAAATATTCATAAGCACCGGCTTCTGAGGCTTTGATTGCCGTCATGAAGGTATTTTGTGCACTCATCACAATGACAGGCAAATATGGGCGGTGTTTTTTGATTTTGGGCAGAATATCAAAGATATTTTCATCTGGCATCACCACATCTGTGATCACCAAATCCCCCTCGCCTTGCGAAACCCAATTCCACAAAGTCGAGGCGTTGGACGTGAGCCGAACCTGATAGCCAGCACGAGACAAGGCCTGATTGAGAACAGTGCGGATGCCTGCATCATCATCTGCCAGCAAAATCATACCCTTGCTCATATCCCTCTCCAATCTCTATCCAAGATCCGCTTCACTGGTTGGCAACATCACCCGAAAGATTGTGTGCCGACCGCTATTATCAAATTCAATCACCCCGCTATGGTCGCCAATAATCTTGGCAACCAGCGCCAGCCCAAGACCCGAGCCATTGGTTTTGGAGGTCACAAAGGGGTCAAACAGACATTCAGCCAAATCAGGCGCAATGCCGGGACCATTATCTTTGACGCAAATTTCCAATGGTAAAGACGTGCGCTCTTGTGAGCCAGACATCTGCATGCGGATGCCGGGGCGAAAAGCCGTGGTCAGAGTGATTTCGGGATCTGCACTATCCTTTAAAGCCTCGGCCGCATTCTTCACCAAATTCAAAAAGACCTGCACCAATTGATCCTGATTGGCATAAACCGCCGGCAAAGATGGGTCATATTGCTCTATCAGGCGCAAGCTCTCCCCATATTCCGCGACAGCCAATTGCTTGACCCGATCCAGAACCACATGAATATTGACGGCTTCTCGCTCAATAGGCCTTTGATCGGAAAAGACTTCCATCCGGTCAATCAGACGCACAATACGGTCCGTCTCGTCAGTGATCAAACTGGTCAAGGCGCGATCATCTTCCTCTACCGAGCTTTCCAGAAGTTGCGCCGCTCCCCGAATGCCAAACAGAGGATTTTTCACCTCATGACCCAACATTTCCGCCAAACCAATGACAGCACGCGCAGCATCGCGATGCACCAGTTGTCGGTCCATTTTATCTGCAATGGTGCGCTCCTGAAACATAACGGTAATACACCCCGGCCGATCGGGGACAGGAGCAGCATAGACATCCACCAACTTGTCACTGCCAATGCGCGGATTTGAAATATCAACGCGATATTCATTCACCGGAGCAAGACGCTCCCTGACTTGCTCAACCAATGCCATGACAGGACTGCCAAAGGGCAGCAAATCAGACAAAAATTGCCGACCAAGCATTGAATTGCTGGATTGAAAGAAAATCTGCGCCATATCATTGGCAGCACAGATAAAACCTTGCGGGTCGATCATGATGATTGGATGGGGCAAGGCATTCATCATGGAACGGGCTGGACAATCTTCCTGACCACCAGTCTCTCGACCGGCCTCTCCGCCAGCATCCGATGCAACAGCATGATCTTGCAAATATTTATTACTATTCACGCCGCAACCCCTTCTTCTATCCGTTCAAAATAAGCGCGAATCAGAGCTTTAACTTCAGTAGGATCCCCTTCTGTCAAAATGGATCTCCGCAACTCTGGATCAAAAGACTGATGACGCTCTTCAAGCAGATCCATATACCAACCCAAATGTTTGCGCGCGCAGCGGACGCCAACCGGATCTGGATAATAGTCAATCATCCGTCCATAATGGTCCAGCACCAGATCCAGCAGCTCTTGACCAGAGGGCGCGTCCAACACCTCGCCCGTTGCCAGAAAATGCGCCACATGGCCTGGCAACCAGGGGCGACCATAAGCCCCGCGCCCAACCATCACCCCATCAGCGCCCGATTGCTCAAGCATGGCAGGTGCATCAGTGACATTCATCAAATCACCATTTGCAATCAAAGGAATGGTCAGCGCATCTTTGACCGGCGCAATCGCCCGCCAATCAGCCGAGCCTTTATAAAATTGACAGCGCGTGCGCCCATGCACTGTGATCAGTGCCGCCCCGGCCTGTTCTGCCCGTCTGGCAAGTTCGGCAGCATTCTTACTCCCCTCATCCCAGCCAAGTCGCATTTTTACTGTCACCGGAACATCAACAGCCTCAACAACCGCATCAATCAACCGCACGGCATGGTCCAGATCCTTCATAAGAGCCGACCCGGAATAGCCATTGATCACCCGCTTGGCAGGACAGCCCATATTGATGTCAATCAGCCCGGCCCCTGCGCCTTCACACAATTGCGCCGCTTCCGCCATCCAGTCCGCTCGATTGCCTGCCAGCTGCACTGCGTGTAGCTCCATATCCTGCCCTTCAGCCCTCAGGCGCATTTCTTCCTTGCCGACAGCAAAGGCCTTGCTGGCCACCATTTCAGACACCACAAGCCCGGCACCAAATTGCATCGCCAGTTGGCGAAAAGGCAAATCCGTGATACCAGACATCGGCGCCAGCAAAACAGCATTAGGAATTTGCACAGAACCGATCGATAAAGGCCGAGACGCGTGATGCGCAAAGGAAGCTTGGGTCATGGTCGCGTTCTTTCATCAAGTCAAACTCACTATACAATTGCACAATATATAAGCAAAGAGAAGCAATGGCTAAAAAATAAGCAAAAATTATCTTCTCCCGCACAAAAAACGGGCGATACTCTTGACCTCAAAGGCAAAGTGCAGAACAAGCCAAGCAAGACAAACACAAGTGATAAAAATTTGGCGGAAAGAAAATATCAATGACATCTTATGCAATTCTTGTTGCAGCAGGCAAAGGCACACGCGCCAAACGTGATCAGGATCACTTGCCAAAACAATATGTGCCAATCCATGAAAAAGCCCTGCTATGCTGGACATTGGAACCATTTCTTGTCTCCAGCACGATTGATCACATTCAGATTGTCATTTCCCCGTCCGATCAGACCCATTATGATAACGCAATGCAATCCCTTGCCGCAGAGCCGGATATAGCAGCCTTGATAGAAAAGAAGCTTCTTTCACCCGTCTATGGCGGCACAACTCGCCAAGCCTCGGTTTATGCTGGATTAAAAGCCCTCAAAATCCATCGAAACAACAAACAGACAACCCAGCCAACACAAACAGACCACGTCCATATTCATGATGCCGCCCGCCCCTTTGTCAGCCATCAAATCCTGCAACGCTGCGAAAATGCACTGATACAACACCGCGCCTGTCTTGTTGGTATGCCGCTGAGTGATACAATCAAGCGCACAAATAACAACGGGCAAATCACAGCGACATTGGATAGAACCAACCTCTGGGCCGCTCAAACACCGCAATCTTTTCAACTGCCATTCATTTTGTCAGCCCATGAAAAAGCCAGCCTTGACGGCATCAACGATTTCACAGACGATGCAGCCGTTGCCGAATGGGCCGGTGCACATGTACAAATGATTGAAGGCAATCGCAACAATATCAAAATCACAACCCCGGAAGACCTGACAATGGCAGAGCAAAGCCTTGGCACCAAAGCCCAAACCATGCCCCTAACAGATATCCGCGTTGGCACAGGCTATGACGTCCATGCCTTTGATGAAGGCAATGTCTGTATTATCGGTGGCGTAAGCATCCCCCATAGTAAGAAACTCAAAGGCCATTCCGATGCAGATGTTGGATTACATGCCATCACCGATGCTATTTTAGGGGCCATTGCCGATGGCGATATTGGCACCCACTTCCCGCCATCTGATCCGCAATGGAAAGGCGCAAAGTCAGATATTTTCCTGAAAGATGCCGTAAAGCGCGTACAGGATTTGGGCGGCAAGCTCTCCAATATTGACATGACAATCATCTGCGAAGAGCCGAAAATCGGCCCCCATCGCCCGGCTATTCGCAAAGCCATTGCTCAAATCTGCAATCTCTCTATCAATCGTATCTCGGTAAAGGCCACAACCTCCGAACGTCTGGGCTTTACAGGCCGCAAAGAAGGCATTGCAGCCCTTGCAACGGTCTGTGTACGCTTGCCCGAAACAGATTAAAAGCACAAAATAGCAGGAAAAAGCAGATGCATCTTCTTGACAGCTCCATCAGTAAAGCAGAGCAAATCATCTCTCTTGCCAGCGAACGAAACTGGATGATCGCAACTGCCGAATCCTGCACGGCCGGACTGATTGCAGCCACCTTGACCGAGGTTGCCGGATCCTCTGCCGTGCTTGACCGTGGCTTTGTCACCTATTCCAATCAAGCCAAAATCGAAATGCTGTCAGTGCCGCAAGACACCTTGCTGGAACATGGTGCCGTCAGCCAAGCAACGGCCAAAGCCATGGCACGGGGCGCAATTGCCAATTCCTGCGCCACTCTCAGTATTTCCGTTACCGGTATTGCAGGCCCAGGCGGTGGCAGTGCCGATAAGCCTGTCGGTCTCGTGCATTTTGGTATGGCAACAATCTCTGACCTTGGCCATGATGTACAAATTTTTAAAAATCACAATCGCCAACAAATCAGAGCTTTAACCGTCGATCATGCCCTATCCATGCTTTTAGCGCAGCTGCAAACACCGTGAACGAGCAAAAAGCAAGCCAAACAAAAAGGGCCTCCTCAAGGAAGCCCTTTCTTATGCCGTTGGTATTATATTCATATATAGCTGGCATCAAGAGGCAACAAGGTAAGGCACTGGATCAACCGGATCGCCTTTGATGCGCAATTCAAAATGCACTTGCGGGCTATCAACATTGCCTGTTTTACCAGCCTGCGCAATGATCTGACCACGGCGCACCATCTGGCCTTTGCTCACCAACAGCTTTTCATTATGTGCATAAGCTGTAACCCAGCCATTTTCATGCTGAACCAGCACCAAATTGCCATAGCCTTTCAACTTGCTGCCGGAATAAATAACCTTACCACCTTCAGCAACGCGAACAGAGGTTCCAGCAGGCACCGCCAGATTGATACCATCATTGCGGCCACCATCACGCTTGCGGCCAAAATTGGAAATGATACGCCCTCTTACCGGCCAACGAAACTTTGGTGCACCATCAGAAACACTTGGAGCCGTTATAATTGCAGTGTCTGTAACGGGCAGGCGAGTAGCCACCTGTTGAGGCTGTGCATCACTCATTACCTTTTGTGTCTGAGCGGGTAAACCGATTGGTTTATAAGCCGCAACCTGAACTTTGCGCTTTGGCAAAGCACGGATTGGACCATTGGATCCAACACGCACAACAGGCAAGGAAGAGCGAACCAATTGACGAGGCTTTGCAACCGGCAAACGGCTCAGCGATGCAATCGCTCCGGAATTGACAATAGCAGCAGACCCAATAGAAGCCGTTGAAATATAATCAACGCCAGTTTGTTTGCGCGAAGGAATATGCAATTGCTGCCCCATCCGCACTGGCGATGTCACCGACAAACGATTGGACGCAGCCAAATCTGCTAGCGCAACATTATAGCGGCGGGCAATACCGGTAAGCGTATCCCCGGGCATCACCATATGACGCTGAGAGGCATTGGCCGTCTGCTGAAGTTGCAACATTTGCTGCCCATAAGGGGTCTGCTTTTGCAAACGCAAAGGGTTGGCCTTGGGCATACGAATAACAGCAGGCACAGAAACAGTCTGCCCCAAAGACGCAACGCGCTGTGCACCCTGCCCGGAACCAGCGCCATAATTTGGCACTTGCTGATAAACAGGAATCAAAATCTGCTGTCCCGGCGCAATAAAGCTGTGCCCCGGCAAACCATTCACATCAGCAATCGCCTTGGAAGGCACACCATAGCGACGGGACAAAGCATTAAGATCTTCACCCGGACGCACCTGAACCATCGTCCCGCCAACGCTAGTCCAACGCCCGGACATGCGCGGCTGCGCCTGATTTTTATTCAAGGAAATTGGCGCAACAGACGCAATACGATTGCCCTGATCATAAGAGGCTGGGCGCGCAGGCTGGACAGCAACACCCCTCTGATTGGAGGAATTAATGGCAGCAGTTGCGCCATAATCAACCCCGGATTTGACACGAGGGGCCGCTTTGGGCAACGAAAAGAAGCTGGAAATCACTGTCGCCAAAGTCTGCTTTGGCGCCACATAATTTGGCTGTTGAACAGGACGATTGCCAACCGGCATGGGCGGTAAAACCGAAGCAATGGATTGCGGCGCAACCGGCTTCACCGAAGCTGTTGCCGTATAATCAACACCTGTCCGGCGGCGCGGCCCTGTTTTTGGCAACGCATGAAAACTGGAAATCACAACGGGTTTGGGATCAAGCTTGACCTTGCCAATTGATCCCGTCGCCAGATAATCGACATTGGGGTTTCGCACTTGAACCGGCGGCTGATAAACCGGAATGCTTTTGGCAGGAACGGTATAAACGGGCGCTTTATAAGTCGGCATCTGCACTTGCACCGGAGCCGTATAAACCGGCACAGGCGCAGGCGCAGGAGGTGGCGCAACATTATAAACAGGCTGACGACCAATAGAGCCAGTAACCACAGGAGCCTGCACCGTTGGAACATGAACTTTTGGAGGCGTATAAACCGGAGCACGATAGGTAGGAGCCTGATAAGTTGGCGTTTGATAGGTTGGAGCTTGATAGGTTGGCATTTTATAGCCAACTTGCGCCTGAACAGGCACCGCAGCAGGCATCGGCTGATTATAAACCGGCTGCCCGGCTGTCCGATTGGTTGATGCAGTGAAAATTTCTTTCTGATTGGATGTGAACCCACCAAAAACGGGACTCCCAAACCGCTCAACCTCTCCACTACAAGCAGAAATTGTTGATGCAACAGCAAACAATGCCGTCGTCGACAGAAACTTACGCAATACAGAATAGCTCATACCAACACCGGTCTTTACGCACTTTACCCAAAATTACCTAAAGACGATTAGAACTCAGTAACCTTTCCAAAGGTTTAAAATGGCATGAATTGGATAGATATTTCCCTTTCGTCCCCAGACACAGAAGCAAGACCAAAACTAGGCCTTGAACTCCGAACGCATCTTGGAAAGATAACCTCGATCCGTCATATCAAGATTAAGCGGGGTCACAGACACTTTGCTATTGGCAATGGCATGCAAATCGCTCCCCTCTTGCGGAACAGCGCGCCGTCCATCAAAGCCAAGCCAGAAATAAGAATGCCCGCGTTCGTCATGACGCTCATTCACGCTCAATTGCGCCTGATCGCGCCGCCCTTGCGAAGTAATGGCAATGCCTGCCATATCAGCGGGATCACAATCGGGAAAATTAATGTTCAGCAACGTCTGGTCCGGCAGCTCATGAGATAAAAGATCGCGAACGACACAAGCACCATGCGCTTTGACGCAACCCCAATCCACCCCATCCTTGGATGTCCAGCCATAGGCCTGACTAAGAGCAAAACTGCGCACTCCCAGCAAAGCCCCTTCCATGGCACCGGCAACCGTACCGGAATAAGTCACATCTTCTGCCAGATTTTGCCCGCGATTCACGCCGGATAAAACCAAATCCGGCTTCACATCCAAAACATGGCCAATCCCCATAATCACGCAATCAGTCGGCGTTCCCTTACAGGCAAAACGCTTTTCACCCAATTGGCGCAAGCGCAACGGATCATGCAATGTGAGAGAATGCGACATGCCACTTTGCTCTGTCTCTGGCGCAACAATCCACACATCATCAGAAAGCGTTAAGGCAATCTCTTCCAGAATATCCAGCCCAGCAGCATGAATGCCATCATCATTGGTCAGCAAAATCCGCACGCAGTTTCTCCTTGAAAGTCATCAAAAAAGGAAGAGAGGCATATAAGAAGCAGCAAGGCCAAACAAAAAAGCCAAAACAAAAAGGCCAAACGAAAAAGGCCAAACGAAAAAGGCAAGCCAAAGCCTGCCTTTTCCATCATATTATTGAGCGGAAATGATCTCAATCCCCCCCATATAGGGCCGCAACACCTCTGGCACGATGATAGAGCCATCAGCCGTTTGGTAATTTTCCATCACAGCAATCAAACAGCGACCAACCGCAACACCGGATCCGTTCAGCGTGTGAACATATTTCACGGCCTTTTCACCAGCAACCCGATAGCGTGCATTCATGCGGCGCGCCTGAAAATCCCCACAAACAGAAACAGAGGAAATCTCCCGATAGGTATTCTGACCCGGCAACCAAGCCTCAATATCGAAGGTGCGGCGCGCGCCAAAGCCCATATCGCCGGTGCAAAGCGTCATCACACGATAAGAAATATTCAAGCGCTGCAAGACTTTTTCCGCACAACCAAGCATACGCTCTTGCTCGGCAACTGACGTGTCTTCGTCAGTGATCGACACCATCTCAACCTTTGAGAATTGGTGCTGACGCAACATCCCACGCGTATCACGCCCGGCAGATCCGGCTTCAGAGCGGAAACACTGGCTAAGAGCAGTGAAGCGCAACGGCAAATTGGACGCATCCAGAATGCTCTCACGCACCAGATTGGTCAAAGGCACTTCAGATGTCGGGATCAACCAGCGATCATCGTCCGTATGAAAGGAATCCTCGGCAAATTTTGGCAATTGCGCCGTGCCAAACATGGCTTCAGAGCGCACCAGCGTGGGAACGCAAATTTCCTCATAGCCATGCTCATTGATATGAAGGTCCAGCATGAATTGGCCAATCGCCCGCTCAAGACGCGCCAATTTGCTTTTTAGCACCACAAAGCGGGAGCCGGACAATTTGGCCGCAGATTCAAAATCCATCCCGCCTAGAGCTTCGCCAAGTTCATAATGCTCTTTGGGTTCAAACTCAAAGCTTGGCACCTCACCCCAGCTATGCAGAAGCGCGTTATCCTCTTCATCCTCACCAACAGGCACATCTGCAAGGGGCATATTGGGCAAAGTGGACAGGGCATCATTCAAGGCTTCCTGCAAGTCCTTGCCTTTGCCCTCGCCCTCATGCACAAAACTTTTCAGCTCAGAAACTTCCGCCATCAAAGCCTGGGCGCGCTCTTCGTCGCCGGATGCCTTGGCTTTGCCGATCTCCTTGGAAGCGGAGTTGCGACGCTGCTGGGCTTCCTGAAGCTTTTGAACATGAGCAATACGCTCATCATCCAAGGCAATCAGACGTGCAGAAGAAGCCTCTGCCCCGCGCGTTGCAAGAGCTTTATCGAATGCCTCGGCATTCTCGCGAATCCATTTGATATCGAACATATTTCTTGATCCAAGGTCAGGCCCGCATGATCCGAACAAGCAGGCAACAGGACGGACGGGTGTTACACATACGCAAGGCAAAATAGCGGAAGGCATAAGCCATATGCAACCCAATAGCCTTTGCTTATCACGCTCTTTTCAAAGCAATTGTCAAAGCTGTGCCATTTTTAAGACAATTTTGCCGATCCAATCGCAATCCCATAAACAAACAGGGCCAAACGGCCCTGTTCAAACCAAAGTGTAAAGGATAGAAAAAGAAGAATCACACCTGCTCATCAGGCATCAAATTCCTCCCCCTCCAATTCTCGCGCCAATCGCTTTTTTTCTACCATCTTCACAGAGAGAATGGACAGCTCATACAGCAACAGCGTTGGAACAGCCAATCCCAATTGGCTGATCGGGTCTGGCGGGGTAAGAACCGCCGCCATCACAAAGGTGGCAACCACAGCATATTTACGCTTACCCGCCAACCCTTCCGCAGTGGTCAAGCCTGCGCGCGCCAAAAGCGTTAAAACAACAGGCAGCTGAAAAACCAGACCAAAAGCAAAAATCAGCGTCATAACCAGACTAAGATACTCGCTCACTTTGGGCAAATGCGTAATCTGGGCCACACCAGCGCCGGTTTGCTCCATTGAGAGGAAGAATTGCAGCGCCAGCGGCATAATGACAAAGAAGACCAGACTGGCCCCAATGATGAACAGAATAGGGGTCGCAACCAGATAGGGGATGAAAGCATCGCGCTCATGCTTGTAAAGTCCGGGCGCTGCAAACATATAAATCTGGCTCGCAATCACCGGAAAAGCAAAGAACAAGGCGCCAAACAAAGCCAGCTTTAACTGTGTGAAGAAATATTCCTGAGGCGCGGTAAAGATCATCTCCACCTGACGCTCATCACCAACCGCCTCTTCATAAGGCAGAATAAGAATATTAAAAATATCTTCTGCAAAGAAAAAGCAAATCAGGAAGGCAACAGCAACCGCAATCACGGTTTTTAACAACCGGCTGCGCAATTCTATCAAATGCTCAATCAAAGGCGCTTTACTGCCCTCAATCTGGTCTTTTTCATCCTCAACCATCAATCAGCTTTCTTCGTCTTGCCCATATCTGGCTGGGATTGAGCATCAGCATCCGATACAATATTAGCGTCACTGTGTAACTGCTCCAGCTCTGGCGGCACCATCGAACGATCATCAATTGCAGGAGCAGGAGCAGAAGCTGAACCGGTTTCCAGCGCCTCGTTAATATCGCGCTTGCTAGATGCCATCTGGACAGAGAGATCTTCGGTCAAATCATCAACACTGGACAATTGCTTCTTAACCGCATCCTTCAAGGCTGTGCCGGGGTCTAATGTACGAACATCGCCGATGGTTTTCTGCACCTCATCCAGCTCCGCCTCTTTCAGGGCGTCATTGAATTGATGCTGAAAATCTCCGGCCATACGCCGCAAATTGCCAACCGTCTTACCGATGGTGCGCAACAAGCCAGGCAACTCCTTGGGGCCAACCACCAAAATGGTGATGATAACCACCACAAGGATCTCACTCCAACCGATATCAAACATGATTATGTTTCCAGCTCTGCTCGTGCCAATGTCGAAACATTAAACCTTTAAAGGCTTAACCGACCTTGTCCTTGCTTTCGCTGTCGACAGCAACATTCTCAGATGGCTTATGCTCAAGACTATCTGTCTTTTCAGCCTGATCTTCGTCTTTCAGACCTTTTTTGAAGCTATTGATGCCTTTGGCAACATCGCCCATCAGTTCGGAAATTTTGCCACGACCAAATAGCAAAACCACCACAACGGCGATGATAACAATCTGCCAAATACCAATCTGTCCCATTACTCAAACCTCTAATTCGTAGCCAAGTCAGCCACAATGCGTTAGCCAGATCCCCGTGAATGAGACCTCGAAAAAACTTTACAGGCTTATACTTAGGCACTTCATTGACCATTAGCAAATATCAACACATGTTTTTTGCGAAAAGATACACCGATATTGTCACCACGAGAAAAAATTTTCCCACCGCCAATACGGGCAAAGACAGGATAATCAATGCCTTGCAGGGCAAGTTCATATAATTCAACCTCGCCTAAAAACATCCGTCGCAAAATCCGCGCGGGATGTCCGCTAACGTAATCGTCCGACACTTCACGATGCAATTTTAATCCATGATGGCGCAAACAAACCCGAACCGATTGCCCCTCTTCAAAGCCTTCTGCCTTGAAAAATCCAATCGGTGTCTCAGCTTTGCCATTGCGAATATGGCCATCAACTTCATTCAGCTCAGAGAAGAAACGCGCCGCCCAATAATCAGCCGGACGATAATAAAGATCATCCGGTCCACCATTTTGCACAATTTGACCATCTCGCAACAAAACGATGCGATCACTCATGCGCAACGCCTCTTCCGGGTCATGGGTCACAATCATGCAAGTCGCCCCAATCTCGCGAATAACAGCCAGAGTCTCATCCCTAACCCGATCCCGCAAACGGTTATCAAGACCGGAAAAAGGCTCATCCATCAATAAAACACTGGGACGCGGCGCAATCGCACGGGCCAAAGCCACGCGTTGTTGCTGACCACCAGAAAGCATATGAGGAAAGCGCTCCATATAGTCTTCAAGCCCAACACGCTTCAAGGCAAAGGCAGCAACCTCTTTGGCATCCTGCTTTGGCAGATCATTCAAACCAAACATCACATTTTGCAAAATGCTCAAATGCGGAAAGAGCGCATAATCCTGAAACATCAAACCAACAGAGCGCTTTTCCGGCGGCACGAATGTGCGCTCATCACTGGCAACCTGATCATTGATCAGCAAAGCCCCCTTTGTCGGACGCTCAATGCCAGCAGCAATGCGCAACAGGGTCGTTTTGCCAGAACCGGACTGTCCCAAAAGCGAGACAATCTCACCCGGCTCAATTTGTAATGATACCCCATCAAGGGCAGATTTATCACCAAATTGCATAGTGATATCATCAAAAGTCAGACCCGCTGCAATGGTTGCACCTGCTGTACCGCGACTGCCCCAGTGACCATTCTCAACCACATTTTGCATGATTTGGCTCCACTTGCCCTTTTGACTTGATCCAATCATTTCTGCACGTTCATGCACAGAAAACAACAAGATAGTCTATTAGCCTAAGTTGGAGAGAAAACTCAACATTCTTTTCCAACTGGTCAAATCAAAAATCAAAACCGGAAAACTTACTCTGTCTCCTGCTCATCGCCCAATTCCCCGTCCAAAGCAAGCGCCACCAGATCCTCTTCATCCAGCGGATCTTCATCCGGGGCCAAATCTTCGTCATCATTGGGCACCGGCATGGAAAAAGCAGGCGGCAGGGCAGAATCAAGCATCCCTGCCCCGCGCAATTCTTCAAGACCGGGCAAATCCTGAATGGTATCAAGGCCAAAATGCACTAAAAAATACTCGCTCGTTCCATAGGTCACAGGTCGCCCCGGACTGCGCCGCCGCCCCCGCAAACGCACCCATTCGGTTTGCAGTAAGACATCAAGCGTGCCCTTGGAGGTCCCAACACCGCGAATGGCTTCAATCTCGGCACGGGTCACAGGCTGATGATAGGCAATGATGGCAAGGGTCTCCAGTGCAGCCCGCGACAATTTGCGCGGCTCCTCACTCTCGCCTTGCAACAAAAAGGAAAGATCGGGCGCCGTGCGAAACAACCATTTGCCGTCCACACACACCAAATTCACACCGCGATTAAGATAGTCGCGCTGCAAATCAACCAAAATGGCCTTAACATCAACCCGATCCGGCAAGCGCAGTCTTAAATCCTCTAAAGACAGTGGTTTGGCGCTGGCAAATAACAAAGCTTCAATCATCCGCCGCATATGAAGATCGGCTTCCAGCTTCAGGGCCGCCAATTCCTCTGCATCACCTTCACTATCTCGCGCAGCATTTGCATGACCGCGTGTGATTGCCTCTTCGTCTATCATTCCAACGCTTGCCTATCTATCTTTCATCTCTGCTTTGATCGCACCATAATTTGTCCAAAAGCCTCTGTTTGCCTCACTTCCAAATGTCCCTCACGCACCAATTCCAGTGATGCTGCAAAAGAGCTGGCAAGCGCCGTTGCGCGGATATCATCCAGCCGCAAATAACTGGAAAGCAAGACATCCACCGGCGTCCAGTCAGCAACAGAGCCGATCAAACGCTGCAAGATTTCTCGCGCTTCTTGCAAAGACCAAACCTCGCGCTTGCGAACATGTACCAGCGACACTGCCTGCCGCTGCCTTTGTGCTGCATAGGAAGTGAGCAAATCATAGAGACTGGCAGAAAACCGAATTTGTCTGCGCAAGGACATATCCTCAGGAGCCCCTCGAACAAAAAAGTCCTGCCCCAATTGTGGCCTATCCATCAAATCTTTGGAGGCTTTGCGCATAGCATCCAGCCTTTTCAGGCGAAAAGCCAGCATAGCGGCCAATTCTTCGCCGCTCGGCTCCTCATCATCCTCTGGATCGGGCAACAACAAACGTGACTTCAAATAAGCCAACCATGCCGCCATCACCAAATAATCAGCCGCCAGCTCAAGACGCAATTGACGCGCCTGCTCAATAAAATCCAAATATTGCTCTGCCAAAGCCAGAATGGAAATTTTGGTCAGATCAAGCTTTTGTTGCCGCGCGAGCATCAACAAAAAATCCAAAGGCCCCTCAAATCCATCCACATCAACAATCAGATTGGGCTCGCCCTCTGCACGCGTGCTCTGCTCTAATTGATAGCGCGCCATGTCATGGTCATGGTCATGGTCATGGTCATGGTCATCTGAAGGCAATTGCGTCATGAAGAAACAGTCCAACAAAAGGAGCAAATCAGAAAAGAGCTTCGATAATAACCAAATTTTCTTATATCGACCAGACTTCAGCCCCTAAAATCACAAAAGCCCCACTCCAGAGGGAGCGAGGCTTTCACACTCATAAAGCAATAAAGATGGTGTTCAGCCTATTGCCGGGCAACAAGACAATCCGCTCCGGCTGCCTTAATAGATTCACACAAGGCAATTGCACCAGACCGATCAGCAAAAGAGCCAACCCTCACCCGATAAAAGACCCCTTTGCTACCAAGATCAGCTCGCTTGATGTCAGGCTGATAGCCACCAAGAACACTGGCAACACGAGACTGAATGCTGGAATAGCTGCTCCGTGCCTGTTCTGGCGTGCGCTGAGAGCTGACCTGAACCGTAAATCCGCCAGATCCACTGGAACGATTGACAACAGGTGCCCGAACAGTCCTGTTTGTTTGTTCATTGGAAGGCGGCAACAACGAAAGCGGCTGATTGCCGGCCGGACGAGCCGCTGGGGTCTGGGTAACAGCTGGCGCTGCCGGAGCAACTGCTACAGAATTAACCGCAGGCTGCTGAACAGAGGCGACAGACGTTTGCTGATTGATCAAACCACCGGGTTTGCGCTTGGGTAAAATCGAAGTGGTCACAGCATCACCGACTGCTTGAGCCGCATTACCACCCAAGACCGCAGCCTGATTTGAAGCCCCACCCGGCACAGTGTCCAAACTTTGCCCCATAGCCTGTTCTGATGGTGTTGCCGCCAACATTTGCTGATCAACAGAGCCAATGCCATTGGATGCATTGGCAGAATCTTCACTGCTTTTCACAATCGTTCCATCTGGACGCACAATAACGGTGCGCACTTTCTTTGGTGCAACGATGCTACGATCAGCGGATGCGCCATCATCCGCAGATTGTTGCGGCACAGATGCCCCCCCCCCTGACAAAGAAATCACTCGAGGGCTTTTGCCATCCTCGCTAAGAGCCAATGGTTTTTCCGTTGCAGGCATCAGATTGTTCGGACCTTCATCGGAGTTTGTGCCATCAATGCGGTCATAAACTTCCTTATTCTGATGCGGAATAACCTTTCCACCCGGATCATCCGGCGCTTCTTTGACAGGATCCGTATTGGCGACCAGAACAGGACTTTCACCATTATCTGCGCCTGAACCGGCCAATCCCCAAACAGCAACACCGCCCAGAACAGCCAGTCCCAACACCACGCCAGCCGCCAAAAGTCCCTTACGACTCTTGCCAACAGCGGGCTCACTCAAAGAAGTATCCTCATGCATGGCCTGCTGATAGGGCACCGCCCCCTCTTCTGCCAGATAAGGCATACTCTCGACCGCAGCTTGTGAGACAGCGGGATCAGAATAAGTGCCATGCGGGCCACTGGACATATGAGGAGCATTAGACAAGGGAACACCCGGCACTCCGGCATACAGACTGTCTTGCGCATATCCCGATTGTGCCTCATGCCCTTGATAGGCACCATCCTGATAGGATGCAGGACTATCATAAGCAGGCGCTTCATTTTGCCCTGATACAGTGACAGAAGGCGCATGACCAACCTGCGCAGAGGCAGACGGCCCCCCAATATTTGGTTGCGACGTCGCCGGATGATATCCCGCCATAGGGTCAACCATAAGAGCAGAAGGCGATGATCCTGTATTGACTTGATTAAAAGCCGCATAAGGATCGTCAACATTTTGCCCTTCTTGAGCAGAAGAAGCGGGAATATAGCTATCAACCGTAGCCGAAGGTACAGACGAGGCAGGAACCGGCTCGGACAATGAAGACAAAGTAGAATGAGAAGAAACCTGAGGATCTGATTGCAAAGAAACAGCAGGAGCTGGAGCAACCGGCGCCTGAGGTGTGGCAGTTTCTAACCCATGAAAAGCCGATCGCTCGGAACTCTCATAAAATCTCTCTGTGCGCTCAGACCCGGAAACAGAGCCTGGATTGGCTGTATGATCCAATTGTTGAAAATCAGACAAAGCCCGTGCCAAGGCATCCGGTGCATCCACCTGAGATTGTTGATCTGTCCCGGTCTGTTGCGACCATAGGGCACCAATTGCTGACGCAGATGCATCTGCCGTCGGGTCTTGATTGTCTATAACAGGCGCATCAGAAAAAGCTGACCCCACCGGCTCGGACACAGTTTCAGACAATTGACCATAAGAGCCAGTACGAGGCTCATCCCTTTGCAAAGGCGCTGGTTCGGAAACACTCGATTGTGATGTCAAATGGGACCATGCATCAGAGACCAAAGACCCGGACGATGTTGACTGCGCTTGCGGTACCGGAGCAGGCTGAGACATATCAGGCACTGGCGATAGCTCAATCGGATCAGCCGACACAGGCACAGCTCCAGACCCCATATCCTTTTGCAAGCCAAAATTAAGATTTGGCCCCAAATTCGGACCAGCCAAAGGCTCACGATCGGCAATAGGTTGAGATGCAGGCGGGGTTTGCAGATCTGCTTGCTCTTCAAAATCAGGCAAAGAGCCAAATTTCAGCGGCGGCAAATCCTCTGCGGACGCATCAAAAGCAAGAGCAGACACCTCTTCCTCACGCGGCATAACCGGTTGCGCAGATTGGGGCATAGCTGGCTGAGGAGGCACTTGCGCAGGAATTGGGGCCTGAGAAGCAGGAGCAGAGGCCGTTTGCTCGCCACGCAATTCTCTCAACAATTCTTCTTCCAAAGCCCGCAAATCGTCTTCATGTCCCAATTGACCCAAGACTTTATCCACCTGTTCTGCGCCTTGACCGTCACTAACGATTCGTTCAAGAGCAGCCAGCGGATCTTCGGCCACATGTCCAAAAGCCTGTCCTTGCTGTGGGGTTCCAGCAGGATTTTGCCAATCAGTTACATTGGGGTCCGGCTTTTTGTCATTGGTATCAGACATGACGATTTGCCTTTTTTATCAAACACATAGTTAATAGTCTGGCAAACTTCATCTGCAAAACTGTGTGATATCCTATCGCATTTCCTCAGGAGCATTCACACCCAACAACCCAAGGCCGGACGCAAGAACATCAGCAACAGCCTGCACAAGAGCCAGACGCGCTAGGGTTAATTTTTCATCTTTAGCGTTAATAAACCGTAATTGCGGCATTTCCTTGCCTTTATTCCACACGCCATGAAAGTATCCGGCAAGGTCATAAAGGTAAAAAGCAACCCGATGCGGCTCTTGCATTTCCGCTGCACCCACCACAATACGTGGATATTCAGAAAGCTTGCGGATCAGTGCCAATTCCGCTTCATCTTGCAATCCACCCAAATCAACACCCAGCAAAGCTTCACGTTCTGTGACAAGAGAGGGAACCTCATTGGCAGCCTGACGGAAAATCGATGCCGTACGGGCATGGGCATATTGCACATAGAAAACCGGATTATCCTTGCTTTGTTCCGTCACTTTGGCGAAATCGAAATCGATGGTTGCCTCGGATTTGCGATACATCATCATGAAACGAACCGCATCAACGCCAACGTCTTCAACCACATCACGCAGCGTCACAAATGTCCCTGACCGCTTGGACATTTTCAATTGCTCGCCATCGCGCATCAAATTCACCAATTGGCAAATTTTCACATCCAAACCGCCCTTGCCTTCTGTAATGGCTTTGACAGCGGCTTTCAGACGTTTGACATAGCCCCCGTGATCGGCCCCCAGAATATCCACCTGCTGCGCAAATCCGCGCTTATATTTGTCAAAATGATAGGCAATATCATTGGCAAAATAGGTGTTGGAACCATCTGATTTTTTCAAAGCGCGATCCACATCATCACCAAAATCGGTGGAGCGGAACAGGGTCTGATCCCGATCTTCCCAATCATCAGGCAATTTGCCTTTTGGCGGCGGCAATTTGCCCACATAAACCTGCCCACGATCTTCCAGCCATTTGATTGCTTCTTCAACCCGATCTGCCTCGCCTTCAATCAGTGAGCGCTCGGAAAAGAACAGATCATGACGCACATTCAGCGCCGCCAAATCATCGCGTATCAAATCCATCATAGCATCAATGGTGAAGGAACGCACGTCCACCAGCCATTCGGCTTCATCCTTGCCTTTCAGCCGATCACCATATTGCTCAGCCAGCGCTTTGCCAATCGGCACCAGATAATCACCGGGATACAAGCCTTCAGGAATAGCACCAATATCATCGCCCAATGCCTCGCAATATCGCAAATAAGCAGAGCGTGCCAGCACATCCACCTGCGCCCCTGCATCATTGATATAATATTCGCGCGTTACATCATAACCGGCAAAATCCAGAAGATTGGCAATACAATCGCCCAGCACTGCCCCGCGGGTATGGCCAACATGCATTGGGCCTGTTGGGTTGGCGGACACATATTCCACATTCATCTTGGCACCTTTGCCAAGATCACAACGTCCAAAATCCTTGCCCACTGTGAGGATATCGCGCACAACGCCGCGCCAGAAAGAATCGGACAAAGTCATATTGATGAAACCGGGACCAGCCACATCCACTTTACCGATATCACTGTCCTGCATCAAAATATCGGCAATCTTGGTCGCAACATCGCGCGGTTTCATCCCCACTTGCTTGACCAGCACCATGGCAGCATTGGTTGCCAAATCACCATGAGAGGCATCGCGAGGCGGCTCCACCCCAACGCGGCTCAAATCCAGCTCTGCACCCTCTTTGCCTGTCAGATCGGTCTTTTTGATTGCCTCGACAATGCGAGCGGTAAATTCCGTGAAGACGTTCATCGTCATACCTGTCTTGTTGACACACCAAAAGGGCAGCGCTCAATCCCATGAGGCCACCGGGCGGTTTCCATAAAAGTTTGAAAAAGGGACTAGCGCAATTCCGGTGTCACGTCAAACAATCGTCGATGTTCCAACAAGGCAAAGCGGTCTGTCATTCCGGCCACATAATCAGCAACCCGTCGCGCTCGTACGGGCAAAAGCCCCTGATCATCACCAAATTGCCATTCTTGCGGCATCTCACCCGGCCTTTCAAAATAATAACCAAACAAATCAGCCAGCACTTGCTCGGCTTCTGTCATGATCCGTGTCACGGTCTTTTCCCGGTAAACATGCTCAAACAAAAAGCGTTTGATGGTCGCCTCGGCCTTGGCCATTTCGGGCGAAAAGCACACCAAAGTCTCTGCGCACTCCCGCACATCATGCACACTTTGTGGTTTCACGCGCTCAAGATTGGAGAGGGACATCTTGATCACATCTTCCACCATTTGGGTGATCAAACGCCGCACAATCTCATGCACCACGCGGAACTCTTCCAAACCGGGATAAAGCGTTCGAACCTGCCTCAAAGCTGGCCCAACAACCGGCAAATCATCCAATTGCTCTAATTGAATGAGACCGGCCCGCAATCCATCATCAATATCATGGGCATTATAGGCAATATCATCGGCAATCGCTGCTGCCTGTGCTTCCAAAGAAGCATAAGAGGACAGCATCAAATCCTGATAAGGCTGATAGGCTCGGATACCGAACGGCAATTCGCCCCCCAGATAGGGACCAATCGGTTTGCCATCATGATCTTGCAAGGGGCCATTATGCTTGACCAGGCCTTCCAAAGTTTCCCAAGCCAGATTAAGCCCGTCATAGCGCGCATAGCGCCGCTCCAATGATGTCACGACCCGCAAACTCTGCGCATTGTGATCGAACCCCCCATAGGGTTCCATCAGATCATGCAAGGCCCGCTCCCCTGCATGGCCAAAGGGCGTATGGCCCAAATCATGGGCCAGCGCCACAGCTTCGGCCAAATCTTCATCCACGGCCATAGAGCGCGCCAAAGAACGGGCAATCTGAGACACTTCAATCGTGTGCGTCAAACGGGTGCGATACAGATCCCCCTCATGATAAATAAACACCTGCGTCTTATGCTTCAAACGCCGGAAGGCCGAAGAATGAATAATCCGGTCCCGATCACGCTGAAAAGGCGTGCGTGTCGGGCTATCATGTTCAGAAAATAAACGCCCCCTGCTTTTGGCAGCATTCACCGCATAACAAGCCCGTGGCCGGTCTCCAAAGCCCAGCGTTGCAACCATCACAGCTCCCTTTCAACGACCCATCATCTTGACATCGCGCTATTGCACCTTAACTATCCGCAGAAAGACATATATAATGTGCATAGAGACCGATCTCGCAGCACATACTCACAAGTTTGCTGTATGAGAGGGATGCAAACGCACCTTATCAGCGCGCCATCCTGCAAATTTTACGGATAGAAAACCCCATGACGACTGCAACAACACCAGAGATATCTGTCACAGAAAGCGCCATCAAACGAATCGCAACCATTTTGTCCAACGAAAAAAATGGAACCATGTTGCGTATCTCGGTCTCCGGTGGCGGCTGTTCCGGTTTTCAATATAATTATGATTTGGTCACCAACAGCGAAAACGACGATATGGTGATTGAACAAGATGGCGCCATCATCCTGATCGACCCTATGACCCAAACCTATATGGAAGGCTCTCAGGTTGATTTTGTTGATGACTTGATGGGACAGTCTTTTCAAATCATCAATCCGCAGGCCACTGCCTCCTGCGGCTGTGGTACGTCTTTTGCTATCTGATCATAGCCCCGTAACTTCCCATTTTCTTCACGCGGCAGGATAGAATCATGCGCATAGCAACATGGAACATTAACGGCATCAAAGCCCGTCACGATAATCTGCTGCGCTGGTTGCAGGAAGAAAGCCCGGATGTAGCCTGTTTGCAGGAAATCAAATCCGTTGACGAAACTTTCCCGCGAAAAGGCATTGAAGATCTGGGTTATCATTTGGAAACCCATGGCCAAAAAAGCTTTAATGGCGTCGCCCTGCTCTCCAAAAAACCATTTGAGGAAGTCAATCGACGTCTACCCGGTGATGAGAGTGACGAGCAGGCCCGATTCATTGAAGGCATACTCTCCACCAACAAAGGCCCGCTGCGGGTGGTCAGCCTCTATTTGCCCAATGGCAATCCGGTCGAAACCGAAAAATACCCCTATAAGCTAGCCTGGATGCGTCGGCTTATCACCTGGTCAAAACAAAGACTAGAATTGGAAGAAGCCTTTGTTTTGGCAGGCGATTATAATGTCATCCCATCTCCAGACGACACGCACGACCATAACGCATGGTGGGGCGATGCTCTCTATCGCGAGGAAACGCTGGATCTGTTTCGCCAATTATTGGCCACCGGCTTGACCGAAGCCTTTCGTGCCTGCAACGACACCCCACACCTCTATTCCTTCTGGGATTATCAGGCAGGCGCATGGCCGCGCAATATGGGCATTCGCATTGACCATCATCTGCTTTCGCCAGAAGCCGCCAACTTATTGAAGGCTTGCGAGATTTTGAAAAATGTCCGCGACTGGGAAAAACCATCCGATCACGTCCCGGTCATGCTGACACTGGATTGCGAATAAAGATCGACAATCAGACAGATAAAAGGCGATGCGGAACAATCCGGCATCGCCTTTTGCATATCAAAAGAAATTGACAGAGAGACAATCAACTCTCACTCTTTGATGGACCAGATTCAGCCGCCATATTATACAACGGCATAAAAGATTGACCCATTTCAAGGCACCGAAGGTCGGTTTTATTGGCTTTCCGGGCTGCGTCGCTCTTGCTTTATCGTCAACCAGACCATGACAGCAAAAGCTTCTTACCAGAAAGCCAATAAAATCCGGTCATATGGGGTAATCTTTCATGCCGTTGGTATGAGCACCATCAGGCCCGCTATTTTGCATATTTTCAGGCTTCCCAGTCTCTTCTGGCTCCTCTAGCCCTTCTGGTTCTTCACCATCAGACCCCATGCTATCGTCTTCTTCGCTTGGCTCCCACTCGTCCGGCACCACAACATATTTATCATCTTCATTGAGCAATTCGGGTGTCACAACAGCACCAACTGCGGCACTGGTCGATGCAAACTCGTAATCATCCTTATCGTCAGATTCGATGGCTTCGCTCTTCATAATTCGGAAAGCCAGATAGACACATAAAATAGCCAGAACCAAGGCGGGCAACAGAAACAGAGCCTCAGGCCCCCATTTCCTCATAGCAAGCGCTGTTACGGTCGGGCCAATGGAAGAGCCAATACCAAAAGCCACCAAAAGGCCAGCAGCCATACGAACATAGCCACTTTCGCTGGCATGGTCATAACCATGTGCAATGGCAAGCGAATAAGCCGGTTGGATCATCGCCCCAATGAAAAAGCCAACAATCAGCAAAAGCGTAAAACTGGTCGCCCCGACACTGGTAATGGCCACAGACCCGGCAATCCCAAACAGACTGATGATGATCAAAACCAGACGCCGGTCAAAATAATCTGAAATACGACCAATTGGCCATTGTCCGACAATACCGCCAACGCCCAGAATAGCGGCAAAAATCGGAGCTTGCGAGAGAGAATTATAGCCCTTGTCCACGGCATAAATCGCCGCAAAAGACAAATGTGAGCCTTGGACAACACCAACACAAATCGCCGCCACAATCGCCGCAGGCGAAACCCGAAACACCTTGCGCAATTCAAGTTTAACCACCGCCATCGGCGCAGGTTGCGCGGCCTTGGTCATCGCAACAGGCACAACCGCAACAGAGATAATGATAGAGGCAATCGCAAACAGAAAAAAGGCTTCCGGTTCCGCAATGGTCGCCAGCAATTGTCCGGCGGTAAAAGCTGCGTAATTGACAATAACATAAGCCGACATCACAAGCCCACGATTGGCATTATCGGCAAATTCGTTCAGCCAGCTCTCAATAATCAGATAAAGCCCAGCGACAGAAAATCCGGTCATCAGGCGAAACAGGATCCAAGCATATTCATCACTGATCAGCGGATGCAGCAGAGCCGCAGCTGACATGCTCGACACCATAACCGCAAAGCCGCGAATATGCCCTGCTCGCACCACAACATGCGGGGCAATGATACCACCAACCACAAAACCGGCAAAATAGCCCGATGCCGCCAGACCGATGGAAAAGTCAGCGAAAGCAAGGCCCTTGGATGCCAAAGGAACAATGGTCGATTGCAAACCATGCCCAACCATCAAAAGAGCAACGGAAAACAGCAAGGATGCAATAGGAGCAAATGTCTGAATCATGAACGACCCGACTTTCTGAACGAGAAATCACCACACGATCAGAAAAGCTTGACTGCATTTTCCGTATAAAGTCGAGTAAAATTTTATCGAGATAAACAATTTACGAAAGTGGCAAACGAGCCGAATAAAAAAAGCCAGCAAAATCAAGGAAGGGCCAAAAACCGATTATCGCCCCTTACCATTGACCCAATCTTGCGCAAGGGAAACCGCAATCCGCCGTGTCTCAGAATCAGCCAGCGCAAAAGCCGCTTCCTGACGATCACGCACATCGACATTATTGCTATCAAGCATCCGGGCAATTGTCAGCCATTTCAAACCATTGACCGGCTGACGGGGAATTTGCTCACCAGATAATAGAAGATCCCCAAGTTGCAATTGCGCCATAATATGGCCTTTGCGGGCGGCCTTGTTCAACCAGCGGGCAGCCTGTTTGGGATCTTGCCCCGCACCCCTTTGTCCCAGATAATCCAGACCCAAATGATATTGGGCATCAGGATCACGAAAATAAGAGGCAGCATAATAGAGAAATTCACGCGCCTTTCCCTGATCTGGCTGGATTTTTTTCTCAATACCGATTGTC
Source organism: Cohaesibacter sp. (assembly GCA_025800145.1). Classification (GTDB taxonomy): domain Bacteria; phylum Pseudomonadota; class Alphaproteobacteria; order Rhizobiales; family Cohaesibacteraceae; genus Cohaesibacter. The sequence continues at coordinate 1,924 of JAOXSH010000100.1, read as the reverse complement.
AGAAATTCGCTCAATTTCACAAAAGCATTGGAGACATAGCGTGCTTCAACCGAGCCGGGGCGCGCGTCGCCAAAAGTAACGACAATCTTTTCAAAAATATCAAAAGCCCGGCCATTATCGCGCTCCACCCCGTCCCCATCAGCATACATACGCCCCAGCTTCCACTGAGAAGCCATATGCCCGTTTGAGGCAGCATAAGTCAAAGCATCAAAAGCTGTGCTTTTGTCTCCATTCTGATAAGCTTGGGTACCAAAGCGAAAGGCATCAATGGGGGTTGTTTCTCCACTTGTCATGGTGGACGGATCAAAGGCATTGGCAGACATACCTGTCGTCCAGACGAACAGAGCGGCATATGTTAGTGTTCTAAACCTATATATCATCACTTTTGCCCATTTCCGACAAGCAAACAGAGCGCTTCTCTCATCAGCACTCTTCGCCATCTCTTTCTTCTTTTAAACCAGCGCTATGGCCCAATTACGGCAAGCCTCTCACAAAAATGTTAAGGCCGCCCCAATGTGACGCCAGAGAGATGGAAAATGCCTTAGAGACACAAAAAACGCAGTCAAGCCTGCTCATTGTAGCCCTCAAGACAGCCAGAAAGATGGCCGCATAATGTGGTCGCAGGCAGGCAAAACCAAGCCCTGAGCCTGAACTATATATTTTTTTAACCAGACGTGACTTTTCTGCAACTTTTTCAGTGCATGACTGGCAAAAACAAAGGCAAAACTTGATGCAAATCATAGCAAATATAAGCAAAAGTGCAGATACTCTCTCCATACACTTTTAAAGCCCTTTTAGAGAAACGGGAGAGAGAATGCAGGATAATAACCCAAACAACACACAAAATGCCGCAGATGCCAGCGTGAAGCCAACAGCAACAACTTCTGGCACTGCTTCTGCAACAGCTTCCGCAAGCAAAACGGAAACAGCTGCACCAGTTGCTGGAAAACCTGTGGAGTCTAAAACTGTTCCGGCAGAGCCAAAAGTGCAAGAAACTGTTTCAGCCGATCATGCCGGCGAAGCCCGTCGTGTTTTTGAGCAAGGCGTCTATCCTTATACAACCAAAATGAAGCGCCCTGCTTACGAGAAGCAAAAAGCGCTTTTGCAAGTGGAATTGCTCAAAGTTCAGCGCTGGGTGGAAGAAACCGGACAAAAAATTGTTGTTCTGTTTGAAGGGCGCGATGCAGCGGGTAAAGGCGGCACCATTAAGCGCTTTATGGAGCATATGAACCCTCGTACTGCGCGCGTTGTCGCCTTGAACAAGCCATCCGAGCGGGAAAAAACCCAATGGTATTATCAACGCTATATTGAGCATCTGCCAAGCGCTGGCGAAATGGTTCTGTTTGACCGCTCTTGGTATAACCGCGCAGGCGTGGAACGGGTTATGGGCTTTTGTACCCCGGCGGAATATCTGGAATTCATGCGCCAAACCCCGGATTTTGAACGTATGATTTGCCGCTCTGGTGTGCGCTTGTTCAAATATTGGTATTCTGTCACCCAAGAAGAACAGCGCCGCCGCTTTGCTTCTCGCGAGCTGGATCCGCTCAAACAATGGAAACTGTCCCCCATCGATAAAGCCTCCCTTGATAAATGGGATGATTATACCGAAGCCAAAGAAGCCATGTTCTTCTATACAGATACGGCAGATTCTCCCTGGACTGTGATCAAGTCAAACGACAAGAAGCGCGCTCGTCTCAACACCATGCAGCACTTCCTGTCTTCCTTGCCTTATCCCAATAAGAATCACCGCATTGTCCATGGCCCGGACCCGCTTATCGTTGGTCATTCCAGCCATGTGATTGGTCAAGACGCTCATATATTGGGCAAAAGCCTGCATCCAGAGCTAAAGCGCTAAAAGTGTTATAATCCAAAAACAAAAAACCGCACCTCTATTAGAGAAGCGCGGTTTTTTTATAAACAAAAC
>JAOXSH010000096.1 GCA_025800145.1 Cohaesibacter sp. | reverse complement strand
GACGGTCCAACGGCCATCCCGGTCTTTCTGGCGCAGTTTGGCGGGCTTGTCCTGCCAATCCTGAGGGATCTTCCCGGCCTTGATATCCGCCTTCTCATCTTCGCTATTGCGCTGCTTGGGAGCGGCTATCAGACTGGCATCAATCAACTGTCCCGACATCGGGATATAGCCTGCATCACGGATATATTGATCAAACCGAGCAAAAAGATCCGTAATGACACCGGCCTTGTTCAGTCGTTCTCTAGACCATCGGACTGATTCCCAAAAGTCGGATCTTCAATTGCAAAATATCTGATAAAGTGTCCATCAGTACAAATTGTCAGATCGTGGCAATCGCAGTCAACTGCCCCGCACTTTGTGGTACTCTCAAAGATCAAGGGCAGTTTTGACATCATCAATGCGTGAGCGGGAAATAGGCACTTCGGATAGCTCACGAATATTGTCAATCATACAGCGACCATTGTCCTTATTTCGGACAAAGCCGGAAACGAAATTGACATTGACCATATAGGAGCGATGCGTACGAATGAAATTATCTGGCATTCGGTCCATAGCGTTAGAAATGGACCAAGGGCAAAAAAGCTTTTCTTTGGATGTGTATAGCACACTATAGTGACCTTCAGCCTGTATCACAGCGATCTCATCACTCCTAAGAAAACGAATGCTGCTTTCTTTTTCATAGGGTACACGCAAAGCCCGTGGTTCTGTTTCTTCAGGATCATCTGCAATAGAACCTGTTTCTGGATGATCAGATGGGCTTGCGATTACTGGCCTTGCGGATTGCGGAGCAAGGAAGGTCGCCGAAGTGAGCAGGAAAAAGCCACAAATAGCAAATGCTGAGAAAAGCACCCATAGGGCGAGAACTCCATTGTCCAGTGATGTCACAATGGTCTCTTCTGGTGGTAAAGCCGCAAAGCCGGTCCAATACATGCCGACATAATGGATGACGGAGACAGATAAGCCAAAAATGATAGAACCAAGAATGATATTCAGCCGCGTTCTGGACCGATAGGCCGCCCAGACTGCCAGAATGCCGGTGGCGGGGCCCACCACAATCAGAATTAGCTTGCCGGTGAGCCAAAAGACAGGAATACATCCGCGAATACCCAACATGCCGACAAAATGCATCGTTACAATGCCGTAACCCATCAAAGACCCTGCAATGGCTATGTTTAACCAGTTGCGTTTCGCGAAATGCAGGATCAGCAATGCAGCCCCGCTCATGAGAATTTCGATAAGAACCGAACCGATCGTCCAGACAAGGTCATAAGAAATATCAACTGGCAGTCTCAATGCAAGCAAGGCCACAAAATGCATGGACCAAATACCACCACCAATCACGATTGCGGCCATGCCGATCTGCAGCTTGCGGCGGATGACAGACAATTCCGAAATGCCATTGGTCAGAGCCAGTCCGGTAAAAGCAGCCAAGATGGCAATGATGATGGATGCCATTACCAGCGGAAGGCTGTAAGTATAGGTCAGCATTGGTCGCGCAGGTCCTGATCCTTAGAGGCGTTGGTGAAAAAGTCCTGAATTGAGAAAATCTTCTCAAGATGCTAACGCCGCTTTATCTGCTTGGAAAGAGGCAATTATTTCTGCTAGCACAGACGTGGCGAGCAAACTTGCGTCTCGCAGCGAAGGAATCAGGCCAATCGGTCCAGAAATACGTCGAATCTCCTCTTGCGCGCATCCCAGTTTGCCCAATTCTTCACACCGCCTGCCATGAGTTCTGGCGCTGCCCACAGCTCCTATATAAAAAGCGTGTCCTGACAGAGCTTGCTTAAGCAACACACTTTCCCATTCCACATCATGAAACATCAAGACGAAGGCTGTGTATTCATCATCAGACGGACAAGGAAGATTACAAGGTGATTTCAGATGGTCGATCTGGTTAACTTGCAGGCGTCTGGCAATTGACAGCTCTATTTCCTTAGGTGATTGGAAACACACCTCAAAACCGGATGATCGTGTTGCCCGCAGCAATGCGATACAGTCGGCTCCCCTGCCCGCAATCCGTAACTTCAGCTTGGGTATATAACTGACTTTAAAATCTGCCTGGTCTCCATCGGATGCTAGGGTGACAAAGCCGCTTTCACCAATGCCGAGACTAACCATTTGGCGTGAGGCCAGCTGATCATGTGCCTGTCTAAGCACCTTCATATCCGGGCGTGGCAGGATCACTAGATCCAAGCTCCCTCCACAAGGCAAGGGTAGATCAAAATACGGACTACCAGCGCCATATTTTAGTTTCTTGGATTGGTCTGTCTGCAATGTGTTTTGAGCATGGACAATCACATCTGCATCGATGCACCCGCCGGATAGATAGCCTGCCACATCTCCTGTGTGCGATACGGCCATCAAGGCCCCCGGTGCCCGCACAGCGCCTCCCATCGTCTTGACCAACACCACCAGCGCCACCTCCAGTCCAGCCTCATGAAGGGCAAGGGCGGCGGCGAGCACATCCTGCGGATGTTCCAGAAAGGCTCCTTCGGTTGCAAGATTGAAGGTTGGCAGTTTTTGCTGAAGCTGTATGGGGCTGGCTCCATATCTCATCCTGTTTTCCTTTCCAGATTGTTGGCCCGGCGGCTGTTGGCGCTGTGGCAGGACAGACTCTGATCCTGATTGGCGGGTTGGTCGGATTTGCGCTGCTCTCCGGTAGCCAGATCCACATAGAAAATGCCATCCGATGTGCAGATCACCGACCAGAACCGCCCATCAGAGCTACGCTCCAAAGCGGTTGTGGGGCTAGAGGAGAGAGCGGCCCCAATAGCAAGGACAAGTATGAGGGTGCCGATGGTCTGGCCCATGGAGATGTGGTCGGTCCGACTGCTGCCTTGCTGTTGGGATACCGGATCTGTCATCAATTTGCGATCACATAAGCGAGCACAGCAAGCAACACAGCTCCTATGCCAAGATAAAGCCAGAGACCGGAACCGGGCTGGTCTTTGGATATTGCAGCTGTGCCGGAAACATCTGGGCCACTGATCCGCTCAGAGAAATTGCCAAAAAACTGCCCAGCCAAAATACCGGCTGTGCTTTGAATAAGCCGTCCACCGAGTTGGGCAATTTTACCACTCAGCTCTGCATTGACCAAATAGTCCAGTCGGGTGCCTTCCGGGTCTTCGCTTAGAGCCACTTTGGCGGTGCCTTTGGCGGCCCCCATGCCGCCAGCGGAACCAGAGCCCACAATAGCGTAGCCATTGGGAGGATTGAGGTCCTGTAGCTCGACTTGTCCAGAGAAACGTGCCTTGACCGGGCCAATCTTGGTGGCCACAGTTGCCTTGAACTGGTTTTCGCCAACAGCCTCAAGACTTTCGCAGCCCGGAATAGAGGCTTGCAGAATGCTTGGATTGTTTAGCCCCTGCCAAACAGTTTCCTTATCTGCTGCAATGACGCTAGAACCTTTGATTTCCATAAATTTACCCTGTTCTTTTAAGGAGTGCTTTTGATCTTGCAACATCCTCTGGATGATCAAGATCGAAGGTGAAGTGATTGTTGTCGGCCGCAAAGGACTGCACCAGATGCGGATTGGTGTCGATGAAACGACGACAGCCTGGCACGCGGCTCTTATTGCTGATCTGTTTGGCAAGAGAGGCTGGGAACAAGATCGGATTGCCGCGCTCACCATCAAAATGGGGCACCAGCACCTTGTCTCTCCTCCCTTGTAAAAAGGTATCGCAAAGGGCGGCAATGTCATCTGATTGCAGCAAGGGCTGATCGCATAGCGCGATGAGCAGCCCCTCGCCTTCCAGCGAGACATGCTGAAGGCCAACCCGGACAGAGCTTTTCTGGCCTTGTGCAAAATCAGGATTGACAATGGTGACGAGTGGCAGGCCTTGCAATTGAGCGCGCACCAACGGGGCCTGATGGCCCAATATCACATGCACCCGCATGCCAAGGATGCAATAAAGGGAGGCTGTCCGGCGCACCAGAACATCATCACCGATCGGCAGCAACAGCTTGTTGATGGCACCCATACGGCTAGAAAGCCCGGCGGCCAGCACTATCACTTCGAAATTGGCATAATCGCTCATTGCTTCTCCTCTCCGGCCATAAGGCGGCGATGCTCGATCAATTGGGCGACAATGGAAATGGCAATTTCTTCCGGGCTTTGTGCCCCAATGGCCAGCCCGGCAGGCGAGATGATCCTTGCAATCAAAGATGGCTCAAACTCTTCAGCCAGTTTATTTTTGAGATGTTGAACTTTCTTATTGCTGGCAACAAATAAAATATGTTCATAGCCTGCGGTAAGCGTTGTTTGCAGAGCCTTCAAATCTCCCTGCCCCATGGTAACAATAACAGCATATGGGCTGTAGGCCTCAGTCTCCTCTCCCTCCTGAACCACAGGGTTGAAGCCTGCGAAAGCAATCAATTCTTTTAGGATTTGAGCCAGATAAGATTGGCCATACAAGGCGACGGCTGGCTTGGGGAAGATCGGTTCGACAAAAAATTCCAGTTCCCCCTGACTGGGACAATGATTGACGACGCGTTGCGTGCCTCTCCCGTCATCAGGAGCGTCAGCCTTGGCTTTTGGCACTGCGTGTACCAATTTGGTCAATCCACTGGCCAAGACCTCTTTTGCAGCCTTTTTAACGGCTGAACGGATGCAGCCTCCACCAGTAAACCCCAAAAGCTCACCGTCGCTGGTGGCTATGTAACGATCTCCAACACGGGAGGCTGCCGTGCCTTCTACTCGTACCACGGTAACACGAGCATAAGGCATTTTTGATGTTACAAAATCGGTTTCAATGTTCAGGAACCGATCCCGTGAGGTTAAAAAAGAGAAAGAAGCATTAGACGTCATGGATCAACACCTTCTCTATGGTAGCCAGGGAGTGCAAATTGTGAACGGGAAGTGCCAAATCGGCTTGAGCCAGTAGCAGGGCTGCCCCGCTCGCTTCAGGTGCATAATCTTCTCGCCCCAGCATCGGGTTCAGCCAGATCAGCTTCTTGCAATGGCGCTTTAACTGCTTCAATTGCTGTTCCAGATCAGATCGGTCCCCGGCATCAAAGCCATCACTCATCAACAGGCAGATGGTGTGTTTGTTGCACAATTGCCTGGCATATTGGCCATTGAAAACCGATAGCATCTCGCCAATGCGGGTGCCGCCAGACCAGTCACGCCCCAACAGGCTGAGCTTGTCGGTCAGCACTTTGGCATTGGCCTTGTGAAAGCGGGTTGAGACAGGCACCAGACGGGTATTGAACAAAAAGGCACTGGTCTGACGGGTTTCTTGCAGCAGAGCCAGCATGAATTGGGCAAAGAAGATGGAATAGGCATCCATGGAGTCTGAGACATCGACAAAGATCAGTAATTTGACCGGTGGTTGCGCACGCTTTTTTCTTGCCAGATGCAGCGGCATGCCATCGCTGGCCAAGGCCTTGCGCATGCTGTTACGAAGATCGATCGCGGCGCCACGATTGGCGCGGCGATGGCGGCGGGACAGGCGATAATGCAGCCGCTTGCCAAGCCTTGAGGCCAGCGCCAACAAGGCATCGGCTTCCTCTTCATCCTTTATTTTGCCAAAATCGGCCGCCTGGCGGCTGGTCTGCCCGGATGCACCGCCCAGTTTGGCACTATTGGCATCTTGCTTGTCCTGTTCTTCAAGCGCTTCATTGTCATTTTGCGCGTTTCGCCATTCAAAGTAATGCGCAAGACCTTGTTGTGCGCCGGTCAGGCCATCGCCCTGGCTGTTCTTTTCCACTACGCTTTGCACCGCTAATGAGGTATCCCGCCAGATGGTCGCCTTCAGGCTGGCATTGCTCAGCCAATATGCGTCGAATATCTCGTCAAAGCGCGCCAATTCAGAGGTACGAGTGCAAAAAAGGATCTGCAGGCTTTGGCGAAAGGCGCGTTTTTCTAAAAGTTTAGGCTGATGGCTGAAGAGCTGTAAGGCCTGCTGGCTATCCTCTGGCCCTGTGACAAAGCCATTATCGCGCAACAGTCGCGCGAATTGTATCAGGCGCTGAACCACCAGTCCGCCAATATCAGCTTCATAACTGTGATTGAATTCCGCTGTCATGAGGCACCTGCCACCAGTTTCTCATAGATCGGATAGGGGATTTGCTCCTGATCGGCGCGGGTTTTTAAAAGACAGACCAGTGTCCGATAGGATTGTTCGAGATTGTCGGCCAGATCATCGATCTGCAACCCAATGAGGGCTGCTGTCCAGTCGAGCGTTTCGGCCACGCCGGGAATCTTGATCAGATCTTCCTTGCGCAAGGCGGCGACAAAAGCTGCCACCCCTTGCGCAAGCTTGAGACTGCAATCGGGCAATTGCATCTGAATGATGCGCAGCTCGGTTGCGATATCGGGAAAATCGATATGATGAAATAGGCAGCGGCGACGCAAGGCATCTGAGATATCCCGCACCCCATTGGAGGTGATGATGACCAACGGCTTGGTGATGGCAGGCAGGGAACCAATTTCCGGGATGCTTACCTGAAAATCAGACAGGATTTCCAAAAGGAGCGCTTCGAATTCCTCGTCCGCTCGGTCCACTTCATCAATCAGAAGGACCGGAGGCTCTGACTGGCGAATGGCCTGTAGCAAAGGTCGTTCAAGCAGATAGTCTTTTGAAAAAAGATCCGCCTGTTCAAGAGCGCTGCCTTGCTTGCCAGCCAGTGCAATGGCCAGCATTTGGCGCTGGTAATTCCATTCATAAATGGTTTGCTGGGCGTCCAGTCCTTCATAGCATTGCAGCCGGATCAGGGAACGGCTCGTCGCCTTGGCAACAGATTGGGCAACAAAGGTCTTGCCCACGCCAGCTTCACCTTCCAGCAGCAGCGGACGTTCCAGCATGCTGGCCATGGAAAGTGCAAGCGAGAGGCGCTCGTCGGCCACGTAGGCGACAGAGGCAAGCAGCTGCTGATAATCCTTTGCAGACGTCATCTATCCTGATTTCCTGATTTGAAAGCCGGTTCTTGGACATGGATTGATAGCCTGTCCGGGCAGATATATCGCCCGGCCAAGCTTGCCACCTGATGTCATTGGTCGGTCAGGCCCAATGATTTGGCATAGGCCCAGATATTGGCCGCCGTATGCGGCATATGGGTCTGGATTCCGCCAAATGGGCGGAAGGCATCATTGACCGCGTTGGAGAAGGCCGGAACGCCGCCTACATGGGGGCTCTCGCCGACACCTTTGGCCCCGATGGGATGGTGCGGGCTTGGCACTTCGGTATGATCGGTTTCCCAATGGGGGGTTTCCACTGCTGTTGGCAGGAAGAAATCCATCAGGCTGGCCCCGATCACATTGCCGGTCTCGTCAAAGTCGATGAGCTGACCCATGGCCACGGCAAAGGCTTCGGTCAGACCGCCATGGACCTGGCCCTCAATGATCATCGGGTTGATGCGGGTGCCGCAATCATCCAGCGCATAAAACCGCTCGATCTTGTAAACACCGGTATCGACATCAATCTTGAGGACGCAGAAATAGGCTCCATAGGGATAGGTGAAATTCGGAGGATCATAATAATCAACCGCTTCTAGACCCATTTCCATGCCATCAGGCACATTATTATAGGCCGCCCAGGCAATTTCCTTCATGCTTTTGCGTTTTTGCGGAGCTCCTTTGATAGCAAAGCCATCGACATCCCATTCAAGATCATCGTGATGGACTTCCAGAAGATGGGAGGCGATCAATTGAGCCTTATACTTGATCTTGCGACCAGCACGAGCGGCGGCGGCTCCTGCCACGGGCGTTGAGCGCGAGCCGTAAGTCCCCAAGCCGTAAGGTGCGGTATCGGTATCTCCTTCCTCAATGGTGATCATGTCAGCTGCGATGCCGGTTTCACTGGCCAATATCTGGGCAAAGGTGGTTTCATGCCCCTGTCCCTGACTTTTCGCCCCAAGACGAGCAATAGCTGCTCCTGTCGGGTGAACACGGATCTCACAGCTATCGAACATACCAATGCCCAAAATGTCACAATTTTTGGACGGACCAGCCCCCACAATTTCGGTAAAGAAAGAAACCCCGATACCCATGATTTCGCGGGATTTGCCCGCCTTGAAATCATCTACCATCTTGGACTGCTCTTCGCGTAAATCGTCATAGTCGATCGCATCCATAGCTTTTTTCATGGCGGTTGGATAATCACCGCTGTCATATTCCCAGCCAAAGGCAGATGTGTAAGGGAATTGCTCAGGCTGAACAAAATTCTTCTGGCGCAATTCAGCCGCATCCATGCCCAGCTTGATGGCCAGCACTTCGATAATACGTTCAATGGTATAGACCGCTTCGGTTACCCGGAAGGAACAACGGTAAGAGACACCACCCGGGGCCTTGTTGGTATAGACACCAGTCACCGAGCAGAAAGCCGCACCAATATCATAAGACCCGGAGCAGATATGATACATACCGGCAGGATATTTGGACGGATCCGCACAGGCATCAAAGGCGCCATGATCGGCCAGCACATGGCTGCGCATGCCCAAAATCTTGCCATCCTTGGTGGCCGCCAGTTCTGCTTCGATATGATAGTCGCGGGCAAAGGCGGTGGTGGAGAGATTTTCCATCCGGTCTTCAATCCATTTAACCGGCTTTTTGAGCACAATGGAGCCGACAATAGACATCACATAACCGGGATAGACCCCCACCTTGTTGCCAAAGCCACCACCAATATCCGGCGCAATGACGCGGATCTTGTGTTCCGGGATATTGGAAATCAGGGAAGCTACTGTGCGCACCACGTGAGGGGCCTGAAAAGTGCCCCATAGGGTAAGCTGACCAGTGATCGGGTTCATATCAGCAACCGAGCCACAGGTCTCCAGCGGACAGGGATGCACACGCGGATGGGCCAGATATTCCTTGACCACTACATCGGCCTTGTCAAACGCTTGCTGCGTGGCCGCTTCATCGCCTGCGGTCCAGGTAAAGATGTGGTTATGGTGGGTGCGCGGGCCATGGGCGCCTTCGGTCTTGCCTTCCAGATCTTCCCGCAGGACCGGAGCGTTCTCATCCATGGCCTTGTAGGGATCCATCAAAGGCTCCAGCTCTTCATACTCAATGGTCAGCGCCTCCACGCCATCGGCGGCGGCATATCTGTCCTTTGCGACGATGAAAGCCACTTCCTGATTCTGGAACAGAACTTTTTCATGCGCCAGTACCGCTTGCACATCGCCTGCCAATGTCGGCATATAATGCAGATTGAGCGGGATCAGATCTTCCGCCGTTATCACGGCCACAACGCCGGGTACGGCCAGGGCGCTGTCCTTGTTAATATTCTTGATACGCGCATGGGCAAAAGGGCTGCGGACAAAATCACCGAACAGCATGCCGGGCAATTTCACATCATCGACATAATTGCCGCGCCCTTGTGTGAAGCGAACATCTTCTACGCGCTTTCTCTTGCAACCGATGCCTTCCAGTTGATCGGTGCGCTCTTGAATTGTGGGGATATTTGTATCTGCCATTATTCCGCTGCCACCTTCTGACTGAGAGTTTCACTTGCCAATTGCACTGCTTTGACAATGTTCTGATAGCCCGTACAGCGGCACAGATTGCCGGAAATGCCCCAGCGAATTTCTTCTTCCGTCGGGGTTGGATTTTCCTGCAACAGACGATGAGCGCGCATGATCATGCCTGGCGTACAAAAGCCACACTGCAAACCATGCATTTGGCGAAAGGCTTCCTGAATAGCATGTAGCGTGCCATCAGGATGGGCCATACCCTCGACGGTGGTGATCTCGGCTCCGTCGGCTTGCACGGTAAACATAGTGCAGCTTTTCACCGAACGACCATCCAGATCGACAGTACAGGCCCCGCAATGGCTGGTGTCACAACCAATATGGGCTCCGGTCAATTCCAACTGCTCACGCAAGGTATGGATCAGCAAATCCCGAGGTTCGACGGCAACTTCCATCTCATCCCCATTGACGGTCAGTTTGATTAACCTCTTAGCCATCCGAAGAGCCCTCCCTTTTTCGGTGTTTTGTCGGCCCGCTCAACAGCGGCTTCAATGGCTCGTTGGACCATCACACCACCCATTCTTGTTCTATATTCACTGGACCCACGCCCATCAGCAGCAGGCGCCATCATCGCCTCTGCGGCCTTGACGGCTTCTTTAATCGTGTCGGCACTCAAGGGCGAGCTGGTCAGAATGTCTGCTGCTTCGGCCACATAAAGCGGCGTGTCAGCCAGATTGGTAAGCGCAACGGAGGCTCCGGTGACATTGTCTTCGGACATGGAGAGCGTAACGGCAGCGGCAGCGGTGGCATAATCACCAACCTTGCGCTTGAGTTTCTGGTAGGAATAGCCATGCCCCGCCTCAGGGGTCTTGAAACGAATAGCAGTGATCAACTCACCTGTTTCCAATGCCGTAAAATAGGCAGCATGATAAAAATCACGTGCCTTGATCTCACGTTTGCCACTGGCGCTTTCAATTATGTAGGATGCATCGAGGCATTGCATCAGTGCGGGCATGTCATTGCCCGGATCACCATTGGCCACATTGCCACCCAGAGTCCCGCAATAGCGGATTTGCGGATCGGCAATCAGCAATGCGGTTTCCCGCAAGATCGGACAGGCATCAAACAATGCGCCGGATTCAATCAGCTGATGCTGTGTAGTTGCAGCACCAATAGTGATATCTTTTTCAATGCTGATATGTTTGAGGTCGGCCAAGCCGCCCAAATCCACGACTTTCTCCGGGGCGGCCATACGCAGCTTCATCATCGGGATGAGGCTGTGGCCGCCTGCAATCGGTCTGGCCTCATCGCCACCGTCGCGAAGCATCACCAGTGCCTCGCTCTTGGTCTTGGGCCGTAAATAGTCAAAATCGCCAGGAATCATCGGTAAACAGGTCCTCCCAAATCCTTGAATGGCTCAATGAATGGCAGAGATACCGGTCTGTTTTTGACTATATTTGAGACATATAGTTTTGGTGCATCCATGCATTCACAGACCCTAAATGCGTCAAATTAGCGCAGGTTGGTCTAGCGGACTTTCCCGATATGCGGTGGTTTTTCTTTAAGTGCGCAATAGCTGCACGAAATGCGAATGGAGTGTGTGTTACGACAACTGAAGAAAAAACAACCCTTTGCAACCAGAACAAAGACCCTATGTCTTGCCGACGTTATCAACTGGCTAAACCAACCTGATATTGCGCAGCAAGCTTTCGGTATGGAGGGGCAAACTATGATTGAGGACGATTATGATTGTGGAACCAGAAGGCCTGACCGCTCTAGAAATGGCTTTATCATCGGTCGTGCAACAAGATACATCATCAAGTCTTGCAGACTAAAAGAGATCTATCAAAATCAAATAAGGCTTTGCCTTAACGCCCGATTTATCAGCAAGGATCAGACATCTACACCAATAGCTGATTTCACCCGATACAAGCGGGCGCGGCTGATATGGGCTGGCATTGGCTTTCCCTTTGGTTTGCGATAATGGACTTGAGAGACAAAACCATGCTTTTCCATGAAGGCTTCATTTTTCTTGGAACGCAAGATCTTTACATCATCCTCGGAAAGATCATCCTCCAGTGCCTCATCGTCAAAATCCAGAACCTCAAAACAAGTGATGCCTTTGATCTT
>JAOXSH010000153.1 GCA_025800145.1 Cohaesibacter sp. | reverse complement strand
GTCTGGGTCTTGGCCTAGATGTCCTATCAAGTTGGCTTCATTCAGTGACATGAGCGTAGCTCCTTTCGTTTTAGCTGGCGGTCATGCGCTCTGGATTACGGGCCGCCATGCGTTCGGGGATATATTGCTCTACTTTGTCGGTCCAGATTGCGGCAGCGCGTTCTGGTGCACGGGCCATGATTGGCTGTTTGGTGCGGGGGGCGGTGGCAAAGCAAGAGGCGGGCAGGCCGGTGGTCATGTCTCGCAGTTCCGCCTCAATGACATTCTTTTGAACCAATGCCAGCTTTTTTAGGGTCTCAATCTCGGCTTGCCGGGGGAGATTGGCCGCTTCGCGTATAGCACCAATGATCATACTGAGAAAGATGTTCGGCCCATTCACTGGCCGTATCCATTGGGCTGTGCGGGGCGGGTTGGTCCGGTCGGACAGCATTGGTGCGACAGGCTCATCAAACGGGGCATGCGCAAAAAAGATCAGCGCTTCCTGTTTGAGGGATGGCGGGCAATTCTCGGCCAAATTAATCAGATGATCGGCGTAGGAATAGGCCCCGTGAAAGAGGCCTGGTGCCCATGGCTTGCGGGCAAGTAGCAAGCCAATCTCACGAAAATTGACATCTTTTTTTGTGGGCTGCTGCGGGAATGTGACCCCGTTTGCGAAAATAAAATGCTCTGCCATGACGGCCTCTTCTGTCTCGATGCGAGTGTTGCTCATTGCGACGCTCCTAGATGAATAAAAAAGTCGGCCCAAAGGGCGAAAGCGGTCATGAATGTGATGAGGCTCGTAAGAGCGAGTGTGTCTTTCCAGAGCATGGCCGTGGCTTTCTGTGTTGAAGAAAAAGGGGCGGGCTGGGTGCTTTGGCTGCGTTATCAGCCCACCAGTTGGGGCAATGGGAGGTTTGGTTGCCCGATCAGATGTCCCGGCCATCGGGAGAGAAAAAGGTGGTAACGAAAGGGTTTTGTGACTGTGGTGGTGGTCATGAGAGTTATCCGATATGAAAAATCATATTAAATTCTCAATAAGAATATTCTCATTTTTGGAAATATGTAAAGTCGAAAAATGATCATTTTTGAATGATTGCTCTAACGCCTTGAAACGACTCAATATTTTTGAAATTGTGCGTGTGAATGAATTTTAGTATTTCGTTGGTTGTGCGGTTTGATGAGGTTTTATTGTGTTTTTAATTCGAATGATTGTTGTGATGGCGCTGATGGGCTTGTCTGCCTGTGGTTCGGAGGAAGTTAAGCGCGTCGAAATTATGGCTAAAGATGTTAATTTGCGCGAGGTTGAGGATAGTAGCGCTGGCGGCCAAAAGCGGGCGCGTGTCTATATTCAGGAGAAAGAGCTGTCTCCTAATACGGCTGAGGACCGGGCTTATGTGGCGGCGATGTTTGCTTATGAATTAGCTGCCGAGATCCGTTATGATTATGTGGATGTGTTTTTGGTGGCTGCTGGTGCGAAGAGCAACCGGCAAAATATTATTGTTGCAAAAGCAGCTTATGCGCCTGAGCCGTCCAAAATTCCTTTTATGGATGTGAAATGGAAGATCTCAGCGAGTGGTCAGGAATTGACCAAAATGCAGATTGTGGTTGCGAATGCTTGGGAAGATAATAGAGGTCAATATTTGGATAAGTATGGTGTGCTGGATGAGGACAAATTTGTTCCGGCTCTGGCCAAAAAGTTGGGCTTGTCAGAACATGATATTGATCTGCCTTGGGTTTCTTTGGATCAGAATTTTGATTTCCAGCTCTATCAAATGTCTGACTTAAACAAAAAGCAGTTGGACCATATGGTAATGTTTGTCTGTCGTACGGGTGATTGCTAATAGCCTAAAAGCTCATTCATGGTCAGGACCTTGAAAACACTGATTGCATATTTGTCAGTTTTTTCAGGGGCCTCGCCAATTGGAATGATAAATTTTACTTCGGCTGGTGGGTTGTGCTGCTTGCAGATGATTTCATTGCCTGATCGTTTCACAAATTCTTTGATAAAGACCTCTTTTTCCTCTGTAGACGGGTTGTAGGTCTCTATAATTACGCTGTCGCCCTGCTTCGGTGGTCTATCTGGGTGGACAAAGCGTAGGTCGCCATTTTTGTGTTCTGGGTGCATACTGTCGCCAATAACGTAAATGGCAAAAGCATTTTGTGCGGTGGTGAGACTGGGCGGGCGACGGACAAACTCAATCACATTTTCGTCTAACTGCATGGCTCCTGTCATAGACCCGGCTGCCGTGCCGCGAACGGGTATATCCATCAGTCCGACATGGAAGTCTTCTAATTGGCGGTCACGAATGTGCGGCGCGAGAACAACTTCTGACTTATTCCGCTTTATTTTACGATGTTTTGTGCGTGTTACTCCGGGCGCAAATTTTTCGCGGGCAAATTCTTCTAACTTAACAATGTGTGGTTTTAGGCTTGTGTCTGCCTCTTTTAGCTCTTCGAGATAGAGTAAAATAAGTTGAATGGATTTTTGTGATAGTTTTTCAGGGGCGGTTGGCCGCGCTGCCTTGTTGAGTGTTGCCTCGGTCAGCCCGATTTTGAGCGCAAGGTTTGAGGGGGCGATGCCTAGTTTTTCTTTGATGTCCCCAAGCCATTCGATGGAGCTTTCTTTGCTAACGGGCATTTTTGCGGTCCGTAAGTTGTTGATAGTGGGTCAATTTCTCATTTCTGATAATTTTTAACACATTTATTTTATAAAATCATTGATCAAAAAATGATCATAATGATCATTATTCCCTTTCATAAATGAGAAAAATATTATAATTGTTGATTGAAATCTTATTGAGGATTTGATCAATGATTATTACTCAATCCCTTGCCTCTTATCTTGAAGCTACTGGTGAAACACCAGAGGAATTCGCTGTGCGAGCGGGCGTTGGGAATGCGACTGTGCGCCGTTTATTGAATGGAACAACAACGCCAAACCAAAAAACCGGCAATGCAATTCTGGCCGCAACACACTTGCGTGTTACTCCGAACAACTTTTTCGGATTGCAGTCTCATATTCAAGATCCTGATGAGGTTGTCGAGGATGTTTGAGGTTCTTTCTCTTATGCTGCGCGGCCAGTCTGCCGCCTATGAACTGGGCCTCTTTTTCTATCTCGCTGTAGGTCATGCTTTGCGGTGTGGGTGCTTCCTGTTCTGGCGTTTGCTTATTCTTGCCCATATTGGCGGTCTCCTTGTTGTTGCGGCCAGTCTGCAAGACTGGCCGGGCCTCGTCCATGTGTCTTTGTGGAGTGCAGGGGCATGAGTGGGTCTTATCTCAGTCAGCGCAAGGTTGCGGAATTGCTGGCGGCTGGGCGGCTGGATCTTGATGTCGCTGGCGGGGCTTATGCCTTGGCCGAAGTCACTGGCTATGACCGTAAAACGCTGGATCGGTGCGTGCGTGTCAAAGGTGTGGGGGAGGATGGCCGTCAACAGAGCCTGAATGTGCTGATGATGGCGGGCATAATCCTTTTTAGCGATGGGCAGGCCACCAGAACGCTTGAGCAGCTTTGCTTACTGGCGGGGCGGGTTGCTGTGCCTGCGCCTGATGAGTGCCGGGTGGGCCATGGCCATGGGGCCATGTGCGCCGTAACACAAGAATTTTCGGACCTCGTGAAAGCGCTGTCACAAGCCCTGAAAGATGACGGGCAGATCAGCGCCGGGGAAATTATCAACCAAGATTTACGCGGCAAATTGCAGGCCTTGGTCCGCATTTGCATGACGCTGGACAAGCGCTTTGAGGCGCGTGTGGAAGGGTGGGAATGATGACAATTGTTGAAGCTGCTCAAAATCTGGTCGCTCGTGGTGACGCCCCTGTGCGAATTGAATTTGATAGCGATTTTTTTATTCTGAGGTCAAAGCGGCAATGCTCTGCTCCGAGTTGGGGTTCTTTTTTTCGTATAGAAGATGGATGGCGTTCTGAGTTGTTTATTGACGAATGCGCCCGCCTGCATGTCGAAGATGTGAGGTAGTCAGTTATGGATAAGAACCGTATTCGTGAACGTTTTTACAAACATGGCAATAGCCTCCAGCGGATTGCACTGGATTATGGGGTTTGTCCCTCTGCCATCGCTTCGATTTGTGGGGTCACGTATAGAATGGAGACAGAGCCGGACTGGATTCAATCATTGCCCCATCACTGCCGTGATCTGGCGGTCTGGTGCTGTAATGAGAATGGTGTTCGGCTTGGGCGGTTTTTTGAAGTTCGGGAAGGATCAGGCGCGCGGTCGGCGCTGTGCTGGCATTTGGTCCAGCGGTGGGGCTACAGTTTTGTAGAGGTTGGGGCTTTTCTTGATATTGAAGTGCAAACCGCTGGAAAATTGTCTATGGCTTACAGCGGCCCTGTCTCGCCTTTTAACCCTGAAAAACCAGATTTGCCCCGCGCTTATATTGATTGCTTGAAAAATCTTGCGCGTGATCATGACAGCACGCCGCGCGCTATTTTTTATGGAAAAACAAAGGTTTTGATTGAACTGCGTCGAGATTTTATCGGGTTGATGGTCTGCGAGTATGGGCTTTCCAGTCGTGAGGTTGCTCGCACGCTCAATTCCAGCTCCAGCACGGTTTTGCGCTGTGCTAGATATGTTCGGCAGAATAAGCAAGTACGGGGTGTCTCTCATGCCGCGTAAGAAAAAAGCTTTCAACGGCGTCACCACGCCAACCCGGCGCGTTCTGGTCTCTCCATGGCGCGACCCAGCAACGGGAGAGGTTTATTTTACCTGTTTGGGGCCGATGAATTTTAATAAAGGTATGGCGGCAAAGTTGACACGAACAGAGCTGAAAGAGCTTATCGCCATGGCTCAAACTGAGCTAGACAGAACGGCGTCTGCTCATGACCATTAAAATTGACACGTCAAAAAAGCCAAGCCGCTTTAAGCATAACCCGGCCTGTATCAAGCATTTTTGCATGGCGGCGGGATGTGAGGAATGGGGCATATTTGGCCTGAAAGTTTGCCTGAAAAATGGGGATCCCGGCCTCTGGTTTTGTCGTGGTCATATTGCTGAGGCCGCTAGGCTGATCGCTCGGCCTTCTTGGACGCCGTCATCAACCCCAGACCATTTGTTGCCCCAGCCCAAGAGGGCGCAAAAAGCGCGGCGGGAGCGGGCTTTGAAAAAAGATCAAGGACGATTGCTATGACAGATGAGAAAACAATGTTGGGCCATGCTCTTGATCTGGCGAAAAGGGGCTTTTCTGTCTTTCCTGCGGACCCCAAAACCAAGCGGCCTTTGATTAAAGAATGGGGTAAGCACGCCTGTGCGGACCCGGAAAAAATCACACATTGGTGGGAGCGCTTTCCAAAAGCCATGATTGGTGTGCCAATGGGCGCGGCTAGTGATTGCTGGGTGCTGGATCTGGACGCCAAAACTGACCCAGAGACCGGGGAAGTGATCGCGGTTGAGGATCTGATTGACCAAATAGAGCAAGCTATTGGTGAGCCGTTGCCGCCTGCGCTAACGGCGGTCACACCGCGCGGCGGCTATCATCTTTATTTCAAATGGCCAACTGATGGCCGGGAAGTGCGCAACCGTGGGGCCATGCTGCCGCATGTTGATGTGCGGGGGCAAGGTGGTTACGTCATTGCCCCGCCCTCTGTTCGATCGGATGGGGTTTGTTATAACTGGCGAAATCACATTCTCCCAAGATCAGCCCCAAAATGCTTGTTGGATCTGGTCATTAAAAAGGCTGATCCGGTGGCGGATGGCTCTGATATTACCCCGGCAAATTATGGGGCTTTTTCGTCCACCTTGGCACGGGAAGATGATGCGGTGCGCAAATATGCGCTATCTGCTGTCGATGCTGAATGTCAAGGGGTTCGGTTGTGTGGTAAAGGTGGGCGCAATGACCGGCTGAACAGGGCGGCTTTTTCAATCGGCACGCTGGTTGGTGCTGGTGTTGTCAGCCGGGCTATGGCCTTTTCAATGCTGCAAGATGCTGCCTATTCAAATGGGATGGTTCGCGATGACGGGCTGAAATCTGCGCAAGCAACGATTAATAGTGGTTTGGATGATGGGGCGCTGTCGCCGCGTGATTTGTCTGACATTCGTGCCAAGGCGGCGCGGCGGGCAAATCGCGGAATTGGTATCAATGGCGGCGGTATGGCCCCGCCCCCTGCTAATCCTGCCGATTATGGCTTTCCTGATGATGAGAGGAAGTCACCCGGTAAGGGCGAAAAAGAGCAAGAAAAACAGCTATCTGAGCCTGAAAAACCCAAGGAAAAACGCAAAAGGAAATCGCAATTTTCTACGCCGCCAAAGCAAAATGATTGTTCTGATTTAGATCGTGAATTGGCAGAATTGGACCGCAATGATCTGGGCAATGCAGAACGTTTACAGAGGCGTTTTGGTGATGATTTGCTTTATGTGCGGGATATGGGCTGGCATTTTTGGGATGGCGCACACTGGTCCGAGGTTGGGGCGTGGGAGTTTGTGCACCAACGCGCCCATGAGACGGCCAAGGCCATTCAGGACGAAGCGGCGGCTTTGCGCTTTGACCCGCCTGGTAGGTTGGAAACGGCTGATGATATTGACGATTATGTCAATAAGCATTTTTCTTTTGCCATATCGTCCGGCAATGCCGGGCGTATCGCCAACATGGTGACCACGGCGCAAAATTATATGACGGTTGAGCCTTGTGATATGGATGCGGATTTGATGGTGATCAATCTGCAAAACGGCACCATGCGTCTGGCAGGCTCCTGTGAGGATCTACAGCCCCACAGGCGCGAGGATCGTTTGGCCAAGGTCATGCCAGTGGATTATATGCCTGACGCCAAATGCCCGGATTTTATGCATTTTTTGGATACGGCCATTCCAAACAAAGAAAAACAAGCCTTCATTCAGGTTTGGGCCGGGTTGTGTTTGACAGGCGTCACGAGTGAACAAAAATTTGTTTTCAATTTTGGCGAAGGGGGGAACGGCAAATCTGTTTTTATGGATTTGCTGGCCAAGATGATGGGGCCTTACGCGGCCACAATCAACTTTTCTACCTTGCTTAAGGATGATCGAAAGCGGGGGTCAGAGGCAACACCAGACCTCGCGCGATTGCCGGGTAAAAGGCTGGTCAAGGCTTCTGAGCCGGAACGTGGCTCTGTGCTGGCAGAGGCGGTGATTAAGGAGATTACGGGCGGTGAGCCGTTGCAGGTTCGTAAATTGCGAGAAGATTTCTTTGAATTTTTCCCGCAATTTAAGCTGATGGTTTCGGGCAATCACCGGCCCTCGATCCGTTCGGCTGATCGTGGCATATGGCGACGGGTAATCCTGTTTCATTGGGACCAGAATATTCCAGAAAATCAACAAGATAAGAAGCTGCCGGACAAATTATGGGCTGAGCGCAACGGCATTTTAAACTGGTTGCTGGATGGTGTCCGGCGCTGGCTTGATGAGGGTTTGCAGGTGCCGGACATCATCGCAAAAGAGACAAAAGCCTATCAAGAGGATAGTGACCCGCTGGGGCGCTTCATACTCGATTGCATCGAGACTGCGCCGGGAGAGGAAGTGAACGCCACAACCCTGTATGAAGCCTATTGTAGCTGGGCAAAACAAAACGAAGCACCAGTTTATAAATCCACCGGTTTTGGTCGGGCTATGGTCGAACGTGGGCTGGAAAAGCGCAAAAAGCGCACGGTCAGCTATCTGAATATCCGTATCAATTATGTTGTTCCTGCGGTTAGCGGCACCCCAAATGAGCCGCCTGTGCCTGATGGTCCAGAGGATTATATAGACTAAAGCTTGAAAACCTTCGCTAACTATCGCGCTACTATCGCGCTGGAAAAGCGTTTAAAATCAACAGCCGTGCGATAGTGAAGACAGTAGCGATAGTTTTTTCCGCATCTTGTGTATGCGTAGGCGTATGTGCGCGTGTAACGTTTAACCTTACATAACTGTCTTCACTGTCTCCCCATTGGGGGAGGTAATTGAAAGTAAAATAAAAAATCACTGCGATGGTTTCTTTTCATCTATCGCTAAACCTTCGAATAACTATCGCAAGCTCAAAATTCACCACCAAAGGCAAGAAAAATGGTTCTCGTTTATAAATCTGGCTCAAATGCACAATTCTCAGTTCCTGGTAGTGTTGATTCCCACCGGCCCTTGCTTCCGGTTAATGCGGCTGATGTTGTGACCAGCATTGACATTCAAGGTTTGTTGCGCTGGGTCTATTGTGACCAAAAGGCCGATAAGGTTGCGCCCTCAATTCTTGCTGATGTTGATGCGGTTGGTTTCGCTGGTGGTGGTTGTGCTTTTGATCAGCTTGAGCAATTGGGCATTTTGGTCCGTGGCGGCGGCAATGTGGGCAATGATCTGGACCCGGACGCTTTGGCAGTTCATGAGGTGGTCGAATCCTATGCCGCCATGGGCAAAGATCAATCTATGCGCGCCGGGGCCTTGGTGCTTTATGCTCGCGCCGGGTTTGATCCGGGTGTTTATTCGGAAGTGCCGTCATATCGTTGCGTAGATCTGGGAAAGACCAGTTACTTTATCGATAATGAGGAAATTGACTTTATCCCCAACCTGAAGATCCGCAAGCCTTCCGGTTATGAGGGGCCTGCCATCAAAAAGGGTCAGGCTTGTGAGGTGAGGCTTGCTCGCGATTATGAAAGTCATGATAACGAATTGAAAAAATGGGAACTTTGGGCATCGGGGCTTGAGGAATTATACGCGCTCATTCCGGTGTTGCGGCGCTGGAAAATGCGGCCATTTAAGCTTCCAGCTTTTGTAAAGCGGTAATGTATGCTTCAAAAAATGCGGGTTGGGGCTTGTGTACACTTTCCGTTTGACATAGCTTCTAATAGTCGAAAAGCACCCGCGATTTGCTCACCAGCATTTCGCGGGTTTTTTATTGGCGTTTTCCTGTGGTGAGGGTCGCCCGCTCTGGGTGAAAATTCAGGGCGGGTTTTCTTTGGAGTTGTTCTGATGATCCATATTGATTTGGGGCAATTCGAAAAAACCCTAGGCATGATTGAGCACGCTGGTGACAAGACCCCACAAATGATGATGGGGCTTGTAAAGAAAGCAGGCCGAAAAGCACAAACGCCATGGAGAAAGGCTGTCGTAAAGGCCACGGGTCTAAAATCGCGGGATGTTCAACGCGCAACCAAGACAAAGAATTACGCCCAAGGGTCTGACTTTCTTTTTGAAATGCGAGTGCGTGCAAAATGGACCTATTTGACAGCTTTTGACCCCGTCCAAACGGATGAGGGGATTGAGGCAAGCCCGTGGGGTCAGCGTCAAATCTTCAAAGGCGCTTTTTTTGGGACGGTTAATAAACAAAACGGGTCGCCTCATTTCGCTATCTTGGCGCGAAAAGGTGAGGATCGTTTGCCTATCAAACAGCTCTATGGCCCGAATATAGCGGTTGAAGGGGTCAAGGAAGGCCCTTCCGAAACATTTCAAAACACTGTTGGCGATGAATTGGACGCCAATCTACAGCAACAGATTGCCCAATTGTTCGCCTGAGCCCGGTTTCCTCTTCGGTAACCGGGCGGGTCCTTCCAGACCCCCACCCCCGCCACGGGGGTGTTACCTCCCGCGGGTTTTCCAGTTAGGCTATTGAAATTATTGGGTTAACGGGGTTAACGAGGTTAACGGCATGGGTGATCAGGTTAACGATGAGACCGTGTACAAGACGGTTTCCGAGCTTGCGGAAATGGCGGGTGTTAGCAAGCCTGCTATTTCCAAGCGCTTGAAAAAGCTTGAGAATGCTGGGCTTGCCCTGAAAAAGAATGAGCGCGGTCATGTGGTTGGTGTTCCACTCGCCCACTATGAGGAATTGACGGGCGCTATTCTCAACCCCAACAAAGTGGCCGCTGGCCGTGAACAGTCCCCCAAAAAGCCAGCAGATGATGGCCCGCCAAAATACTATGGTCCGGCTCCTGGCTCTCTTGAAGAAAAGAAACTTGAAGAGGCTCAACTCAATATTGATCGGAAGAAACGGCAAGAGGCGCTTGATATGGGGCAACTTGTGCGGGTTGATCAATTGAAGCCAGCTTTGCTTGAAGCGGGTAAAACTATTCAGGCCGGAATAAACCGCTTGGAGAATAAAGCTGATGATTTTTGTATCGCGGCTGAAAAGGGGCCTCACGCTGCTCGGTTAAAACTCAAAGAATTTGCGGCAGAGATTAACGATCTGATTGCGAAGGCGCTAGACGATCTAGCAGCCCAATCGCCAGAAGGTGACCCGCCGCTTTAATTATGTGGTGAAGAGATGGCTTTGTTTGCAGGAGCTGAAAGGCTCACCTTTGGGGAGCTGTCACATGCGATTAAGCCGTTAATACCGCTAAGATTTCCAGAATGGATTGAGCGGAATATTGTCTTGATTGATGGCGATCATGCGGGCCAGCTTTGGAGCCGTGAGAATGCGCCTTATCTTATTGAACCCGCCGAATGCTTGAGTGTGGAGCATCCCTGCAATCTGGTGACCATTCGGAAAAGCCAGCAAACCGGCGTGTCAATTCTGGCCTTGGCTTGGGCGCTGTATATCGCAGACCAGACCCCGGCGAACACGCTGTTTGCTGTTCCGTCAATTGACGCGCTAAAGGATATGAGTGATCAGAAATTCAGGCCGTTGATTGAAGCGTGGGAAAACCACATTAAACGTCAAGTGATCTATCCTATGACCAGCCGGTCAGATGAGGGGTCATCAAAATTTCTCAAGAAGTTTCCCGGCGGTTATATCAAATTTGCCAATGCTAACTCCGCAATGGATTTGTCATCTAAGACGACGAAATATGGGATCAAGGATGAGGTTTCAAAGTGGCAAGACATTTCCGGGGAAGATGATCCGGAAACGTTGTTCTTTGGCCGTTTTACGGCTTTCAGGCGGGCTAAGACTTATAAAATCTTTCAGCTCTCCACCCCTGAATGGGATGCTGGGGAGGAAGATGGTAAGGGCGCTGGTCATTGTCGTATCGATCGCGCTTTTCAGGCATCGGACCAGCGTTTTTGGTATATTCAATGCCCCGAATGCCAAGACTGGTTTTATCAAGAATTTGGGAAACTCCAAATTGATGAGAAATCACCACACAAAAGCAAATATGAATGTCCGCATTGTGTGCATCATGTGAGTGAGGCTGAGAGAGTGCACGCTGTCAAAGCTGGTCACTATCGCGCTCATAAGCCAGATGAGGGCCGCGAACCCGGCTTTCATATAGATGCATTTGTTTCGCTTATGATGAGCTATGAGGCGATTGCTGAGGATTATATAGCGTCAGAAAATGGTGGGTCGAAAGGGCCTAAAGGCTTTTGTAATCTGGTTCAAGGCTTGCCTTTCACCATGAAAGGTAATGCGCCCGAATGGAAGCGCCTGATGGAGCGGTCCATTGTTTACAAAGAAAACCATCTCCCGCGTGAAGCTTTGATGGTGGTGGGGGGCGTCGATGTGCAACATAAAGGTCTTTGGGTCATTGTTAAAGCGTTTGGCCGGGGCAAAAAAAGCTGGACCATTACAGCGCGTTGGCTGCATGGCGATACAACGGATGTGAATGAGGGTGCGTGGAAAGAGCTTTCAAAGCTTTATGAGGAAGAATTTCCAGATGTGAATGGCGTTCTGCGGCCAATTGAGGTGATGACGGTTGATGCTGGCGACGGCGGTCGGGCCAGTCAGGTTTATACTTGGTGCGGTGCTCGCATTCGCGCTCAAGCGATCCATGGTGTTGATGGATGGGGAAAGCCTGCAATTGGGCCGAAAAAGCCGGTTACCTTCGATTACGAGGGAGCGCGCATTAAGGATGGTGCTACGCTTCGTGCTGTTGGCACGTGGGATTTGAAATCCACATTCTATGATCGCTTGCATAAAGAAGGCCGCGTTTCAGGGGCTTCGGAAGACCCCCCGGGGTATTGCTATCACGGCGATTTTCTGCCGGATTGGTACTTCAAGCAAATCACCTCTGAATATCTTAAAGAAACCGTTGTTTCTGGAATCCCCAAACAAGAATGGAAGCCTAGAGGCGAGAACCATTTGCTCGATTGTGAAATCTACGCCCTCGCGGGCGCGGAAGGTCTCGGTCTGTCTGAGTTTGAAGATCACAATTGGCATTATCTCGAAAAAAAATACGGGCTGTTGGGCGATGTTGGTGCGCAACAGGAATTGTTTTCGCCAGAGCCGGTGAAGGCTTTGGCGCAACCCGAACCGAAAACAGATCCAGAGCCAGAACCAGAACCAGAAAGTCAGCTGGTCAGAGATGGTTCGTCGGGCGGTGGTGATGACTGGATTGACGTTGGGAGTGATTGGATTGGCTGATGAGTTGGACAAAACAGGATTTAGCCAATCTGAAAAAGGCTATCGGGCTTGGTGCTTTGGAAACGCAAATCGGCGGTGAGCGGGTTAGATATCGCTCACTCGCTGAAATGAAAGAAATCAAAGCCATGATGGAAGAAGAGTTAAGCGGCAATCGTTGCTCTGAATTTATCGAAACAATCTATGAGAGTTGAAACCATGGGCATGATTGCAGCGATGCGCTCTCGCATGGGCATGATGCTCATGGGGTCGCGGGCCTATGCGGCTGAGGCTTTGCAAAAGCGTTTTAGCAATTGGATCGCGCCCCGAACCTCTGCAAATGCTGAGGTCCGGCCATCGGCTGAACGTGTGCGGGCAAATGCTCGTGATGCAGTGCGGAATAATCCAATCGGTGAGCGGATTGTTCGCCTGTTTGAAGCTTACCTCATTGGTCGTGGGATCAAGCCCAAAGCGCGAACAAGCAATAAAAAGCTGAACAAACGGGTCAATGATCTGTTTGCAAAATGGGCTGAGGTGGCCGATTTTGGCGGGGAGCTGAACTATTACGCTCTGCAAGCGCTGGTCGTTCGGGCGATGGCTGAAAGTGGCGCAGTGCTGATTATCAAGCGCTGGGATGCTTCGGCCTCGGTTCTGCCGCTTCGGTTGCAAGTGCTGGAAATTGATCATCTGGATAATTCCAAAGATGGACCAATTGCTGGTGGTGGTCGCATTGATATGGGCATCGAGTTTGACCGGTCCGGTCGGCGTACTGCCTACCATATCTTTGAACATCATCCGGGCGATGCTTATATTTTTGATGGCCTGAAAAGCCAGCGCTTTGAAGCGCAAGATGTGATCCATTTGTATCGCAAAGACCGTCCGGGGCAGATTAACGGTGTTTCTTGGTTGGCTCCGGTTCTGCCTACGCTTAAGGATTTGCAAGAATTTTTTGAGGCGGCATTGGTCAAATCCAAGATTGAGGCCTGTTTTGCAGTCTTTCGAGAAAGGCCGGAAGGCTCGGGTAGGCTTAAGCCGGGCGATAAGGTGCAGGGTGATGATGGTCCATCCATCAGTAAGCTAGCCCCCGGTCTGATCATTGATGGAAAGCCGGGTGAGAAATTCACTTCGGTCGCGCCGTCAAGCAACTCCAGTTTTGACATGTTTGTCACCAATATTTTAATGCTGATCGGAATTGGTGTGTCCATGACATACGATCTGGTCTCTGGTGATATGCGCAAGGCGAATTACAGCTCCATGCGGGCGGGACGTCTGCCTTTCTATCGCTTCATTTTGCAAACTCAAGAATTGCTCCTGATCCCGCGTTTCTGCGCTGTGGTTTGGGAAGCGGTTATTGCTGCGGCTTTGCTTTCCGGTGCTTTGCCAGATCGGAAAGATGGATATCCGGCTGACCATGTGGTTCCGGTGCAAGAAAATCTGGATCCTATCAAGGATATGCAGGCCGATATATTGGCGGTCAAAGCTGGTGCGATGCCTCCGCAAGAATTTACAGCGCGGTGGGGGCGTGATTTTGACGATGTGGTCGCAAAATTCAAAGAGGCTGACGAAGTGCTGAAAGATGCCGGGGTCAGCTTTGATTATAGCGGCAACCCAAACAGCGAATCAGACCCGCCTGACAATCCTGATGAGGATGCGGACGACGACGATGACAAAGAAGGGGGCGACGATGCCCAAAAAGATTGAAGAACAGCGTTTCGAGCCGGGCAATCAGCAATTGTCCCGTTCTGCTGATTTGACGCCGTCCACCTATGACGAAAATGCCCGCTCTGTTGTGGCTGTCTTGTCTACTGGCTCCCGCGTTCGTCGTTGGTGGGATTTTGAAGAGCTGGAAATCAGCGATAGCGCGATTGATTTGACCCGTGCGGATAGCGGCCAAGTCAAGCTCTTGGATCATCACAACCAATATGAGCGTAATGCGGTGCTTGGCGCTGTCAGTAATGTGCGGATTGAAGGCGGTCAGCTCGTTGGCCTTCTTACCTTTGCTGATAGCGATGTTGGTCGCGATGCAGAAGGGCAGGTCAAGCGCGGTGAGCTTTCTAGTGTGTCGATTGGTTACAAGGTCGACAATTGGGAGCGAACCGGCGTTGAAGATGAGCGCGATATCTGGACAGCGCGCAAATGGGAGCTTCTTGAGGTCTCGCTTGTGTCTGTCCCAGCTGATCCCGCCGCAAATATTCGATCCTTGCCGAAAGGCGAAATTTCTGAAAACCCAAACAATGAGGATGGCAACATGCCCAATCCAGTTGACACTCAGCGGACCAAGCCGTCCGATAATCAGGATAATTCCACCAATGGTGGTGATACCCCAGCCTCTGAACCGGATCAGCACAACCAGCCGGTGAATGATCCAGCGCCAGAGCAACGCTCTGTTGCTTCAACTGAGCAAATTTGTGACGTGGCAGAGCGCTCCTGTTTGGATATGGCCTTCATCCGCTCTATGGATGGCAAAAGCATGGATGAAGTTAATGCGGCTGCGCTCGCTGCCCTGCAAAAACGCACGTCTGCGCCTGTTAATAGTACGCACAATGACAGCACTCTGGATAATCCAGAAAATATGCGCGCTGCAATGTCTGACGCTCTGGCCTCTCGTGCCATGGGGGCGCAACCGTCTGAGCAATCTCGCCAATTTATGAGCTATTCGATTGCTGATGTTGCTGCTGCTTCTATGGGGGAGCGCGCTCAATTTGGCCGCAATGATATTGATGTGGTCCAGCGTGCTTTGTCGACCGGTGATTTCCCTCTCATTCTTGAGGGCGTGAATAACCAGATCATGCGGGCGGAATATGACCGCCATATGCCAACATACAGAGAGATTATGCGGCGTCGTGATCTGCCAGATTTCCGTGCTTCACATTCTTACAGCCTTGGTGATTTCCCGGTTCTGAAAGAAGTAACAGAAAAAGGTGAAATTGATTTTGGTGGTATCTCGGAAGGGAAAGAAAGCGCGAAACTGCAAACCTTTGGCCGTCGCGTTTCGATCACTCGCCAAATGTTGGTCAATGACAATCTGGGCGCGTTTGCTGATATTGGTCGCCGTGCTGCTTTGGCTGTTCTGCTGTTTGAAAATGGTTTGGGATACAAAACGTTGTTGTCCAATGGTGGGAAGGGTCCAAAGTTGTCAGATGGCAAAGAGCTTTTTCATGCGGGGCATAACAACCTGTTGGCTGTTGCGCCTATTGGGGTTGATGGTATGTCCGTTGCGCGCAAGGCCTTGCGCGGTCAGCAAAGTCTAGATGGTCAGCGTCTCAATATCCCAGCAAAAAAGCTGGTAGTTGGGCCTGAGCTTGAGACGGTGGCTGAAATGTTTCTGACGAAGGTCACTCCGACCAGACAGGAAGATTACAACCCGTTCGGCGGTAAGTTTGATCTGGTCGTAGAAGGTGAGATTGAAGATGATTCTTGGCGTCTGTTTGCTGACCCAAATGTCAATGACGTTTTGATCTATGGGTATTTACAACAAAATCCGGGTCCGATTTTCATGCGCAATCACTCCAGCCCGGTTGACGGGGTGGAGCTGGTTGTTGTGTTGGATTTTTATGTCTCTGCGTCCGATTACCGCGGCGCGGTCATGAACCCCGGCGCTTAAGACTTCAATCCATAATTTGATTTAAGAGCAAAAGCCTGCCCTTGTGGTGGGCTTTGCTCGTCTTGTAGGAGCAAGACTTATGAAAAATTATCTATCTTCCGGCTCTGTCATCACAGTGGAGGCCCCTGCTGGCGGTGCTAAATCTGGCGTTTTTGCTATGATTGGCGCAATGTTTGGCTGTTATGTCACAAGTGCGGCTGAGGGTGAACCTGTCGGTCTTGAGCGCAATGGCAAATATGATGTCGCCCTTGATGGTGCGGACGTTGCGCAAGGTGCCAAAATTTACTGGAAAGCCGATACAAAGGTCTTTACCAGTGTTGCCGCTGGTAACACGAAGGTTGCTCTTGCGGCTTCGGCCTCGGCTAATGGTCGGGTTGAAATCGTCCTGGTTCCTAGCCTTTAATCATGTCCTTGCGGCGGACCATGGCGGCGGTTGCTGCCGGTATCAATAATACTGTCTTTGGTGAGGCATACGGTGTCACACGGGTAGATACTGACCAATATGGCAATGATACCGGCGCACCGTTGCACTCTTTTAAATGCGTTGCGGTGCCGCTGGATAAAGAGTTTTCGCAAAAGTTGGATGGTGAGCGGCTGGGTGTCAATTTCAAGGGCGAAGTCGCTCTAATGGTGCCTGTCATTCGCTTTCGTGCGGTGGACTGTCCGGCTGATTTTCAATTCCAGGATAATGACCGGCTGGATATGTTGGACCCTGATGACAATGACGCTGTTTTGGCGTCCTTTGTTGTTGATCAGATCATCTCGTCAAGTGCTGGCTTGATCACGGTAAGGGTCTCAACGGCATGATTAATCGGGCAATTCTTCGTATGTTGCTTGTGCAAGCTTTGAAAGCTGGCAGTACTTTAGCTGGTCGCCAACGCATTTTTGACGCTTTGGCAGGCAATATTATCCAAGATGAAAAATATCATCATGCCCCCATCGCCATTGTGAATGAGGGCGATAGCACCTATCCGGCCTTGGCGCCGTTCGGGGCGTCTGCCATGCTGGAATTTACAATTGATCTGGCGGTGTTATATGCGGACAAGAAAACCGCTCAATCGCCAGACAATCAAAAATGGCAATTGCCCTATTCTGACCCCGGCGCGCAAAGCTATGTTGCCCGATTGGAGCGCGGTATTCTGCTGGCTCTGCAACCTACAACCAGCCGCTTCGCTGATTTGTTTTCTCGTGGTTGTAATTGGAGAGATAATGAGGTCAAGAGCTTGCTTGGCGGAAATCGCTCCGGTGGTGTTCGCTTCGCGGCCCGGCAATTGCATTTGACTGGCAAAACCTTGTATGAGCCTGCACCCGATAAGCCTGTTTCAGGTTGGATTAAAGATGCATTGGACGCACTGATTGAAGTGCCGGAAACAAAGCCAGAGGCTGAGTTGTTGCTGGCTGATCTGGAAAACCTGTCTGATTTAGGCCCCGATTATTTGGGTCTTGTTCGGTTAGGTCTTGATCGTGCTGAGGGTAATATTTTGGGCATTTCCGGCTTTGCGCCTGAGCCGTCGGAATTTGTTTGGATCAAATCTATCAACGGCATTGATCCTTCAACCAAGGTCATAGACTGATGTTGACGAATTTGGCTGACAATTTCAGGCGAATTTTTAATCGTCTGTCTGCACTTGAGCGGGCTGTCCAAAACATGATCCGTGTCGGTAACGTGGTTGCGGTTGACAACGAAAAAGACACAGCTGAAATCAGTGTTGGTAAGGGTGATCCAATTGATGCCCGCGCTATGTCATTTGGCTCTGGTGCGGTCAAGCTTCGGATAACTGTTTCAAAAGATCAGGCGGTTACGCTTTTTTGTCCGGGCGGCGATGCCCGGCAAGCCTTTTTTGTCCCGGGCGATTGGACTGGCAAGAATGAAAGTCCAAGCTCAAATGCTGATGAGGTCATGCTCACCATCGGCGCGGTCAAAATCATTGCAGACGCTGAAAAAGTGGTGATCAGCGCTGGCGGGTCTTCGATCACGATAACAGAAAGCGGCATCGTGACAGAGGGCAATGTCGATCACAATAACGGTCATGTCAGAAATGATGGTGTGTCGATTGATAAGGGTCACAAACATAAAGATGTGACGCCCGGCCCTGCGCCAACTGGCATTGTCCTTAAATAACTCTCTCTAAAATCAGGATTTTAATATGGACTATTTTGTTTCTGTGAATGCACCTGTGCGCCTTCTTGGTCAGCCTGTTGTGCCGGGCAAAACCGAAATTAAACAGGTCGATAAGCTTTCCAGTAAGCCGCGTGAAGACAAGGATGCGTTGGAGCTGACCGAAAGCCAGATCAATAGTTTGCTGCGCGTTGGCCATATCACCAGCAAGCAAATTGAGGCCAAAACCAAGGCTCACATTAAAGAGCTGGCAGACAAAAAGGCCGCTGACGAAGCTGCGGCCAAGGCCGAACAGGACGCTGACGCGCCACCAGAGGAGGGCTAAGCCAATGGCGGGGTTTGACAGCCGAACGGGCAAGCTACTTGTCGGCTGGCCCCATTGCGCCGCATGCTTGAAGCGGATTTTCGCAACCAAAATCGGCTCGCGCGTTTTGCGTGAGGAGCTTGGAAATATAGGTCTCAAGCTAATCTTGCGCGAAAATATGGATAACCGGCCTTTGGCCGTTTATTTTTGGTGCCTTTCTGTGGCGGCGGATCTGTGGGAGCCGCGCTTCCGGGTTAAGCGTTTCATCCCGTCTGAAGATGTCGAGGATCGGCGCAAAGGTTTTTCAGGGACTCGGGTGGTGGGTGATTTTATGCCTCGCGCCCATCTTGGTGATTTCACGGTCCAAGATGCTGATGTTTCAGTAAATCTCTCATAATCGGAGGCTGGCCCATGTCCTTTGCATACGCACCAACGGCCATTGATTTGACTGGCCTGCCTGTCCCACCAGTTCTGGAAGTCCTTGATAGTGAGGCATATATCCAGCAATTCCTGAATAAGTTTGTTGCTGTTTGGAATAGGTTTCGACTGGATGACCCGACATTGCCAACTTACACCGCCCAAAATCTGGAAGGTGAAAGCACTGCTGCGCTAGGTGAGGCTCTTGCCTTTGTGCGCACGTTGGACCGGGGCCGTGTGAATGACGCCATCAAGGCCCTGTTGCCGCATTTGGCGGAAGCTGGCGATCTTGATAATCTGGTCTTGCGGCGTAGACTCAAGCGGCTGGTTGTACGCGCTGCCGATGGTAATCGGGCTGCGCTGATGGAAACGGACGCACAATTGGTGCGCCGTTATTTGCTGTCTTTTGATGCGCCTGCCGCTGGGTCTGTTGGCCGCTATCTGTTTGATGCGGTTAGCGCGTGGCCGGGCTTGGGTGATGCGCGGGTTGTTGAACAGCTTGACCATGGCCGGGCTGGTGATGTGGATCTGGTCATCACTGGTGAGGCGGGCGCATTGCCAACGGATGAACAACTTGATGTTGTTCGCGAAAAGGTCCGCGCGAAAAATGCCCGCAAGGCAGGCGTGAGCCTCGCCGTCCATAAGGCCAAACAGCAAAAATATGAGGGTAATCTGCTGATCGTGGTGCCGCCCAATGGCCCCGCGCCTGAACAGGTGAGGGCAGATGCGCAAGAGCGTGTGCGCAAGGCCGCGCTGGTGCGGGCGCTGTGCGGTGGTGAGCTGCCGCGGGGCTATTTGTCTGGCGCGGCTTATGGTGACGGCTCCAATGTATTGCGTGTGATTGATCGTAATCCAGTTGCCATACAGCCAGATCTTTACAGCGTGCCTTATCTCGAAAATCTGACTGTTAATGTGGATGTAGCAGCATGACCAAACTCCCGATTGATGATGCTGCGGATGTCTGGGAGCGGGCCATCGCTGAGGCGATGGAAGATCCATTACCCATAGAATATGAGCGTTTGCTTGATCCATATCGGACTGATGAGCAATGGCTGCCTCATTTAGCGGCTGGTGCGTCGGTCGATCTTTGGTTTGACGATTGGTCGGTTGAGAAAAAGCGCGAAATGGTCGCTCAATGCGAAGGCCGGTCAACGCTTTACCCCGGCGAAGAGCTGGCCAGCCTGAAAGGCACGATTGAGGGCGCGCGCCGTTATCTCTGGTTTGTCGATGCTGAGATAGAGGCTGTACAGGATTATCCAGCCCGCTTTGTTGTTGGGCAGTCCAGTTTCTCGTCCACACCGATTAATCACCCGCCATTCCGAACAAGCTTTCTTGTCAAAATCAACCTGCCAAGCCCGTTTAACGGCTTTGGGGTAGGTCTGGGTGGGGTTGGAAAAGTCGCCGCCCGGACGGTGGACAAAACCCCGATTTTGAGAGCCAAGCAAGCTTTGCGGATTGCAAAAGATCCAGACCAAGAATGGCTTGTCAGTTTTTCGTGGCTGCACAAAGCCGCATTTGCCGATGCTTTGCCACTTGATGGCAATCACACACTTAATGCGCATGTTGAGCGCACCAATTTGGTAGGATTGTAAATATGTCTGGCCTGTTAAAAGTTGCTGATGCGGAAATTCTGCCGCCGTCTGATCTTGAGTTTATTGGAGAAAGTGCGCGGGCTGGGCTTGATGGTGTGACCCGTGGAGGGCTTGGCTGGCCTGCCCATTACAGCCATTGCAAGGTTGAAAAAACTGCTGCGGCTGATGTTGTGCGGATCACGCCGGGAGAGGTCCATGTCTCGGGCATTGTTTATAAAGCTGATCTGGCCCAAGATCTTGACTTGCAGGCCTTTAAGCCTTTGCTGTCAAGTGACGAAATTTGGGCGGCTATTTTGTTGTCTGGCGATGTGGAAACCACAACAGAAAACCGCCCTTTTGAGACTGGCCTTGAACCGCTCAAAGAAAGCAAGGTTGTGGTCCAGCCCACACCAAAAATAGAGCGCCGCATTATGCGCGTCTCCCCCCAAATGGGTGCACCAGCACCTGTTGCGGTCAAGCCTGCTATTGCAGAAAATCACTGCTGCGTTGCCTATGTTTTGCTCAAAAAAACAGGCGTTGAGCGCGTTGAAGCCAATGAGACGGCGCGTGTCAAAACCGTTTATGAGCTGGACAAGCGCCAAACTATTGTTGAGGTGGATCTGCGGGCTTTGTCAAAAGCCACAGAGACCTTGCAGACAGATCTGGCGGGTGTCGCGGCCAAGGTCAAGGCCGGGCCGCAAAATTGGTGGGCAGACCAAATCACCAATGATGTGGCGCGCCTCATTCGTGAGGCCAACATTCCAAGTAATGCGCATAACTATTTCTTTGATCAGGGCTTGGTTCCTGTCCATTGGGATTTGGATCATCCAGATGCGCAATTTCGTATTAATGAAGGCATTTGGCCCTCATATATTAAAGAGGTCACAGAACCATTAACGCCCGTAAACAGAAATGACCCGAACGTTGTGCGCTATGGTGACTTTGTGTTGCCAGACCACGACCTTATTTACCGCGAAGTCGTTCCTTTGGGGAATTCCTCTGAGAATATTTCAAACGCGATCCATGTCATTCGTACAGCTCGGCAAGTGACGGAGAGCCACACAAGCACGTCTTACGGCTCCACTTTCAGGCAGTGTGAAAACGGCGTAGGCTGGGGGGCATTGAAAGGATCTCGCGCTGGGCAAACCTTCGCCCGCAAAGGTCAGACCTTTGTGGCTTTGGGCCATAGCGCGGACCCGTGGAACAATGATAGTCGTTCCGTTGGTCACAAAAACCATTTAGTCCGGCAGGTCTTCACGCGGTCCTACACAACTTCTTACACTGTGTATGACACAAAGCGTGTCGGTCTTTCAGGCGCGTCTTATTTCCAGACGTTCCCAAGCTCACAATTTGCGGTTTGTCTCGGCATCTCGCTCTATTTCAAGAGCGTGGGGTCTGCTGAGGATGTCACTCTATGTCTGTGCGAAGTTCTGCCAACGGGCTTGCCGAATTTTGATCGGATCATCAAGACCTCAACCGTCCAGCATAAAGATTTAAAAGTTGGATGGGTTGATTTTAAGACAGATCCATGGGTTCGCCAGCCCGGCAAGCGTTATGCTTGGTTTACCATCACAAGTGGTAATCACAGCATCGCCAAAACCACAAACAACGCCTTCCCGCATGGAACGGCTGGTAAGTCGGTTGATGGGGCTTGGGCGCAAGGCTCAATCATGGAAGATTATTCTTTCCGTGAAATCGTCGGCAAATTTAAAAACAATAGAACAGAAGTTCTATTTGATCCCATTGCCCTTGATGGCGGCATGACGGAATTACATCTGATCTACCGAAAGGTAATTGAGGGGCAATCAGACATTGTTTGGGAAGCCAAGCCGTACGGCGGCTCGGAATGGGTCCTGATTGAGGATGATCATGATGCGACGGCCTTTGACAATTTGCCCCGTCAAATGTCTCTGCGTGCGACTTTGGTCGGTACGCCTGATATTGCACCAATTCTGGTTTTGAATGCTGATGCACGGGTAACGGTTGGGCGAATGCAGCGCTCAATGAGGGCAATCACAAAAGTGATTGATTTCGATAATCCAACCAATGACGTGTCCATCATCGTCAATATGGATGCTTTTGATGCAAACAAGCACACTTGCACTCCAAAGCTGATCTTGCCAGATGGAACAGTAAAAGATGCTGACAGCATCAGCTTTGTAAAGGATCGTGACAAGACCAGTCGGACCAAATTTAAAGCGGACTTTGATTTATCGGCTCCTATCACCTCTGGCCGTTTACGGCTGGACACTTCGTCGACGGATGTGACCAGCATTCCGTTTGGCCAGGATATCCAGTCCAACTTTTTCTAAAAAGGATTGATCATGCTTGGCATGGGTAAAAAATACAAACCGGACGTTTATTACAACGTCCGGTTAAATCGGGCTGTCACGGTTGGCGCTTTCACCTATTTCCCGCGTGAAGGCCTGAGGATGGCGGGCAAAATCCTAAACAAAATTTTGGGGCAAAAAGATGGGTCAGCAATTAGCAGTGCCAAGCAGGCAAAATGATTATAAAATCCTGCCCGGTCACAGTCTGGCCGCTAGTCTTTTGGATGGTGTGTTTTCTGACATTTCAGCCCGCCTGAAGTCAGCTGAGGCAAGCCTTGCAGGCATTGATAGCGATGCAGCACAAAAAGTGCAGAGGGCGATCACGGCGGCAACTGACCAATTGTCTGATTTGGTAACGAACCAGCGTGCAGGTTTTCAGGCAATCAATGCCAAAGTGATAGAGGCAGAGGGCAAGCTTCAATCTATCCTTGCGGGCGGGGTCGCTGGTGAAAATGTCAGCATTTCTGGTGTTGACGGCCTAACGGCAGATAATACAAAAGCGGCCATTGCTGAATTATTGGGCCTCATCAAGGTTTTGCAGGCAGGCTCGGCCTCGCTTACGCAAGCGATTGCAGGCAAAAAAAACGTTGATTTTATTGAGCTGTCTGCAAATGCGGATTTGGAAGCGGGAAAAGCCTATTTCATTGACGCCACGGACCTAACCCTAACTCTGCCTGCAAATCCTTCAAAGGGCGATGCAATTAGCTTGGTTTTCGGTGAGGCAATGGACAAGGACAATCCTGTCACGATCGCTCGAAACGCCAAGACGATCATGGGTTTGGCAGAAGATGTGACCGTTGGTCAAAAAAGCCCTGTCTTTGTGCTTCGTTGGAGTGGTGCGGATTGGAGGATCTTATAATGAGTGACCTGTCAGATTTTCTTGGTTCCGGCGGATCTGGATCGGCCAATGGTCCAGCGCTTTATCAAGGGCTCAACAGCCCTGCTTTTGGGCAATATCCGGCCCTGAAATCCGAGGATATTCTTTTTGGCGGCGGGAAAAAGATTTTCCGTCCCAATGGCCGAAACTATCAGATTTTGTCGGTCGACGGCAAAGCGCTGTCACTGACTTCGACAATTGATCTTTATAACGGCTCTTTGCCGGGGTCGCCGTCCATTTCGGGCCTGCCCGTCATCAAACCGATGGGGAATGAGCAATATCTGTATTGTTTTTTTATTCATTCTCACAATCCTTACAAGGTCCATTTTTTTGCGGCTGTGATAAATCTTTCAGGCTCTGATGCAGCCATCAAGGCTCGTGCTGAATTTGATGTAGACTCGGCTTTGGGGGTCAACAATCAGTACAGTAACCTTCCAAAGCATTATGATGCTGTTTATGTCGGGAGCGGCAAATTTGCAGTGATCGTCTCGGCACCCAGTAACAGAACAGCGCGTATGTCGCTGTTTGAATTTTCTGGGTCAGCAATCACTCATGTGAGTGCATCTTTCTTTGGCCATAGCATTTTGAGTTTTGGAACAACTCTGGTTGACCAGCTCAAGCTTTACAGGCTGGACAATGGCCAATTGCTGTTTTTGTCGTCGTACAGCTACTCTTATTGGTCTCTCGCAAAGCATATCATCACTCCAAATCTCTCAAACGGATCTTTTTCTGCCGGCCCGCAAAGCTGGGAGAAGCGCTATTCAATCTATAAGGTCAACATTGGCGGGATGTATGAGAATGCAGACTTTATTTACTGCTTCATTCGGCTTGATCAATCCTATGGTCAGTGTGTGCTGAGAATTTACAAGCGCTCTGACGGCTCGCTTCTGTCTGAAAAGCAGCTCCACACGCCCAATCCGATGAGCTCTCAAAATATTGGGCCGTATGATGTTCAGGATCAGCATCTGAACCTGATGATCTTCCCCGAGATTGATGGTCGTTTACCCATTGTCCAGATTTCAACGGTGAGCAACGGCTATGAGCAAGGCTTGACAAGGGGAGGCGTGGTCTTTGTTCCAGCCGATAAAGATACGACTGAAACAACAGCGTTTAATCGTGATTTGGCGTTTTATGAAAGCATGCCTTGTCATAGGGCTGGCACCGCCTCAACCAATCTTTGGTTGCCAAAAGTCTGGCCTGATGGGGCCAAGCTGGCGGCGTCTGACTTTGGCTTGGCTGCGGCGCTGATTTAAGGAGGTGGCAATGGGTTATATTCTTTATACACGCGCTCCGGCTGGTATTGATATTTTTGATCTTCTGACCGATTGGAATGCTGATAGTGTCGCCGCTTTTTTGAAGCTGCAAGGCTATGAGGGGTCACCTCTTCAAAAAGATCAGCCTTTTGATGGTGGGTCTTATGGTGTTGGCCTATGCACTGATGAGCATATTGGCGCTCAAGACTTGCCAATCACCGGCTCTGAATTGATCGAAAAGCCCGATGGATCTTTTGTCTATCGCATGACGCATCAAGCGCGGCGCGATCCACTGCATGATGAAATTGACGCCCACCGGGCCAAACTGATTGCTGCCGGCGTCGCGGTTGATGTGACGGGGGCTGGTGTCATTCCAATAAAGGGCTCGCCAAATGAACAAATGGTGCTTATGGGCCTAGCCCAGGCGGCGTTGCTTCGAAAACAAGTTGGGCAAAATGTGCACACGTCCTTTCGCGATGCGAAAAACAACACGCACAATTTGACCAATGACCAGCTTATTGAGCTTTGGTCCAAGGGCGCGGCTTTTGTAAAGACAGTCATGCAAGCAAGCTGGACCTTGAAGGACAGCGATCCAATCCCGCAAGACTGGGCAGACGCTAAACATTGGCCAACCAACTAGACCAGTTGTCAAGGAATGCTTGACAACTAAAACCCAACCACCCGCCCGGCATTCCGCCGTGAGCGGGCTTTTTATGAGGTGCATCATCATGACGGCTTTGCCGACTGTCGGCGCAACGGCCAGTTATAAGACTGCGTCTGCCCGAAAAACCGTGAAAAATGCTATAATGTCAACGGTCGGTGTTCTTGGCACGTCGCCGAATAAGGCGTCGGGCATTGAATATAACCGATGTTATACTGTTTCTACAGGTGATACTGACCTGAAAGAAAAATTTGGGAAAGGGGATGTCCTTGACCAGATCATGGCGGTAGGCAAAGGCCTGCCCTCTGGTGTCCGGGCTGCCAATGTGACGGTTGTCATAGGGCAAGAAGGCGATAGCGCGGACCCGGTCACCAAGAAAAGCCAGACCATAGCCAAACTGGCGGGCAGTGCTGCCGATGGCTCCGGCGCTTATGCTTTTTTGCGGGCGACCACGCACCAAGCGCTTGTGGCGCGTTTAAAAACGGTGGCTGGCCTTTATGACGCTGATACGACCGGCAATTTGGCCAATTCCATTGTCAATGCGCTGGATCAGGTCAATGCAGCTGACTTCGGCTTTAGCTTCATCAATGGTCCATCGACCACTGAGGCCGGGGCTGTTACAGCACGGGAGCTGTATAATACACCAGATGCGCATATGATTGAGACTGCGGTGCTGGACCGCGATAAGGACGGCAATGTTGTCACCCGTGGCGCGTCCGGTTATATCGCCGGTTTGCAGGCTGGTGTTGATTTTCTGCATGATGGTATTCCATCCCATGTGGCTGGGATGCGGCCAATTCGCGTCGCGGGTCCAGCGCGTGAGATTTACTTCAACTCATCAGATGGCGCAAACGAGGGCCAGCGGCTGCTTGAAAAACAACTTGGCATTCTGGTGCGTGGCGATGCGGGGGCAGACTTTGCCGCTGGCGAAGGCGGCACCATC
The DNA here is from genome assembly GCA_025800145.1 of Cohaesibacter sp. Lineage (GTDB taxonomy): Bacteria > Pseudomonadota > Alphaproteobacteria > Rhizobiales > Cohaesibacteraceae > Cohaesibacter. The sequence continues at coordinate 17,035 of JAOXSH010000153.1, read as the reverse complement.
TATGTGGGTGCTCATAGCCTTTCTGGTGATGATCACCTGAAATTCTATAACAAAGCCCGCATGACGCGCTTTGTGACGCTCAATCTGGCGCGTTACTATAAAAAGTACAACCTGATCAACAATGTCGATTTTGTTGTCTTCATGAATGCGATTATGGGCGCTCAATTCTGGCTGAATGGTTTGGCAGATGAGCGGCACATCTACACCGCCCCTCAAATCATTTTTGAGCCAAACGCTAACAGCGCGTCCGATTGGCGCGGTGGTGCCTTGGTGCTGGATGGTGAGGTGGAGTTCCGTTCTCCATGGATGCGCACCCATCAGGATCTGCGCCCGACAGATCGGGGCATCAAAATCGAAATTGCGCAACTGGAAAATCTGTCCAAAAATCTCGGCACATTGGGGGTAGCGTAACATGCTATATGCAGATCTAAAAATGCTGCAAGGGGTCTCTGCCGTGTGCAGCCTCTTGCCAGATCAGGTGTTGAAGCACGAAATTGCCGAACTTGGTTTCCCCGCCTTTGACGCGGCTTTTGAGGAGTTTGTCTCTGCCGGTCCAGCGGGTCACGCGGTGGAAGTCTTTACCGGTAATCTGGAAAAGATCACGGTCACACTCAAGCTTCTTGGTCAAGCGCCGGAACTCTTCAAGGCTTTTTTGAAAAAGGGCCTTTGGACTTTTTCGGGTGTGGTGGTCAATCACGACACAGGCGAAAAGACGCCATACAAGGTCATGGCCCGTGGCTCGATTGGCAAAATCGCCCCCGAGGCACGATCCAACAAGGGCTTGCACCATCATGATTATGAGTTCAAAGGCGTCACCGAAATTCAGGTGATTGAGGACGGTAAAGAGATTTACCGCTGGTCACGAAAAGGCGGCGTCCGCATTCATGGCGGACAAATCGACGCAGCAGACACAGCCATCCTTGGCTAACCTCTGATCAAATCCAATCCAAAGGCGGGCAATGGCTCGCCTTTTTTATCTCTCACAAAGGAATAGAGAAATGACTGACACGCAAATCAAATTTGAAGATCTGGATTTCAAAGAGCCTAGCGGGGCTGAAATTATCGGTTTGTTAAAAGAGGTTTCATCTGTCGAAAATATGACAGATGTCGAAGCGGGCGCATTGGCTGCGGCAAAGGCTTCGGGTCGTACCAAAGAGGAAATTCTCGCAATGCATGGTGATGACTTCTGGGCGGCGGTCAAGCGTGGTAACCAGCTTTTTATGCCACCAGAAACACGTCCAGAATAACGCCCACCGAGCGTTATTTGCTCACGGCTGCTTTTGTGATTGCAGAAAGAACGGGCTGGCCTTTGGATAGCCTGCTCTCTCTGCCCATAAGCAAATTGAACCTGTTTCTGGAAATTATTGAAAAGCGACAAAAGGCTGGTTAGTCTGCGGACGGCCTCTTTCGCCGAAATAGAAAAAGGCTGGCTAGGAATAAGTTTCCTATAAAAAGGAGAAAGCCTGTTCCGATAAAGCCAACAATTGTTGTGATCCAGTTGAAACCTTGTTGCCATTGCATCGATATTGCGATGAATGCAATCATCCCGGCGAATATCCAACAGGCCAATCCAAAAATAAGTGGTATAATTTTCAGGATGTTGAACGAAGTTCTCATTCCTGATTTTAGTTTTTCTAGGTCTTCGTCATATTGTTCGTTGTTCTCTGACATTTGCTATTCCATGAATTTATAATGTTTGGCAACGCGGGTGATTTGTTTGCAATAAGCAACTTTCGCTGTGTCGGACAACTCGTCTTGGTCATCTTCTGCACCACTTAAGGCAAGGCTGAGATTGTCAGGAAATTCCATATCGTCGGCTTTGACATTTTGCTCAATCCAAGCTTGGATTGCAGGCTCATTGAGGCTTAGTCCGCACATGCGCTCTGCTGCGATGACCTTGGCAATCTTCTTGGCTATTTCATAGCTGTCGGCGGTTGCGGCATTGGTAAATAGGTAAAAGAACGCAATTAAAATATATCGCATTTTGTGTTTCCTGCGTTGATTGTGTTTGTGAAGGCTCAATCACCACTAGTGGAGAAGTCCACCCCTAATGGTTGACTTTTTTGACTAATTCACACATATTTGCATTTGAGGCTCGAAAACCTCTTGGCGTACAGCGGATACCGCACCCGAAAGCCTGCGGTATTTTTGTGCCTTTTTTCTGACTGTGGTGGTCATGATTGGTTACAAAAACTCCCATGAGCGGGAGGGAGGCGAATACAATACCCTCGTCCCCGCGCGGGCCAATGAGGGGAATAAACCCGCCTGTCTGTACGCAGGTTTTCGACCTCCCGCTCACCAGTGGGGTCTCGAAAAACTCCTTTGTGTGAGTGGCGTTAAAACACTCGTACTGGAGTTTTTTGAAATGGCCCTTTCTGCTGTTCCTGATCTTAGTTCATCTCAAGATGACTATATTCTCATTGTCCATGGTTTGATTGCTGAGCTTGGTGAATGTCTTTTTACCATGGGCTTGGTGGTTGATTGCGTTGAATTGAGCGATCACCCTTTGCGCGGGGTGATGGCCTTGCGTCAAGCGATGGAAGATCGTTTGCAAATCGCCGAACAAGAATTGCTTTCCTGCGAAAATCAGATGAAAGGGCGTGCGTCATGACCAACATGATTTTGCATGATTTTGAAGATCATCTCTTGCGCTCTTTTGAGCGGGAAGATGGGGAATTCTGTTTCATCGCCAAAGATGTTTGTAACTGTTTGGAGGTAAAGCAGGCAGAGGGTGCTTTGCGTAAGCTTGATGATGATGAAAAGGGTGCTAAAAGTTTTAGTACCCTTGGTGGTATTCAGGAGGTGCTCTATGTCACTGAGGGTGGGCTTTATACTGTTATTCTCCGTTCTCAGAAGGCTGTCACCCCCGGCACGGTGCAACATCGGTTTCGTAAATGGGTCACGGGAGAGGTTTTGCCCTCGCTCCGCAAAACCGGTCACTATGATGTTGACCCACCAACAGTGCCCCCGGCTGAAAGTGAAATCTGTGAAACATCGCTCAAATTGTCTTTGGTGCGCGAGGCACGTCTAACCTTTGGTCAGGAAATGGCCAAAGCCATGTGGCATGAGGTGGGCTTGCCCTATATCGAACCACCAAAACCGGAAATGGATGATCACCCGGTCAATCAGTTTTTGGCAGAATGCACCATGCCTGCCCGTGGCAATGCTGTGGCCAGTGCCGATTTGCGCGCAGCGTACGAAGATTGGGCAAAGGCAAATGGCAAGCCTGCTTTTAATATGACGGTGATAGGGCGCAGGGTCCGCGCTTATGGAATTGATAAAACGGTCCCGAGTGGTCAGCGAAATTATTTTTATACTGATATAGCCCTGATCTGGGGCGGGAAACAATAATCAATAAAGCCTCGGTTCGCCGGGGCTTTCTTTTTATGAGGCCTCACATGTCTACACGGGAAATAGAAACAAAACTCACGGTGCGTGGTGTTGATAAGCTCACTGCGCCTTTTGGTAAAATGGGCAAGGCGTCGGGCTCTCTTGGTAAAGAGGTGAAAAAGCACCTTGGGCGTCTCAATGAGATGCGCGGTCCTGTCAAAATGATTGAGGATTTTCGCAAGACGTCAAAAGAGTTGCGAAAATCAGCGAGTGACAGCGCTGCGGCCAAGAAAAAGGTAGAAGGCCTCGCCAGTGCTTATCGAAAGGCAGAAAATCCAACCCGAAAAATGCGGGAGGAATTGGATAAGGCAAGGCGTGCGGCTTCTCGCGCCAACGGGGTTTATGAAAAAAATCTTGGTTTGTTTCGTGAACGCAAGGGCTTGCTCGAACAAAACGGGATGTCTCTCAAGGATTTGGCCAAGCATGAGCGTGAATATGCTGCTGTTATCAAGGAAACCTCTGCTGCGCAAGAGAAAAGCTGGGCTGCTTTTAAAAAGCAGAATGAGCGTAAGGAATATGCGCAAAAAGCCAAGGATAAATTCCGCGATGGAATGGGTCTTGCAACTGGTATGGCTGCGACTGGCTATTCTGGCCTCTATACTGGTCGGCGTATTCTGTCTGGTCTGAAAAACCCGATTGATGAGGCTGCAAACTTTCAGGATGTGATGCTGGGTGTTAAAGCCGTGACGCGCACGTCTGTCACCAGCAATATGACAGAAGAGGTGCGCAAAAAGCGCAATGCGCAATTTAAGGCGCTGCGTGATCAGGCGTTAGGTCTTGGTGAAAGCACAAGTTTTACAAATGTACAGGCGGGCCAAGCGCAACATTTTTTAGGCATGGCAGGCATGGAAGTGCCTGAAATTTTGGCCTCAATGCCCTCTGTTCTGGACCTGTCAAAAGCTGGCCGAACTGACCTTGCCCGCACGGCTGACATTGCCTCAAACATTATGTCGGGCTATGGGTTGAAGGGTAAAGACATGGGCCGAATTGCTGACGTCATGGTCGGCACATTCACCCGCGCTAATGTCAATGTTTCGCAAATTGGTGAAACAATGAAATATGTCGGCCCAAAAGCAAAAGAGGCCGGTCTGTCGCTGGAATATGTGGCGGCTGCAACTGGCAAGCTTGGTGATGCTGGCATTCAGGGCTCTATGGCTGGCACGGCCTTGCGTTCGGTTATCTCTCGCCTTGCCGGGCCGCCCAAAATGGCGCAAAAGGCACTCGATAGGCTAGGGGTCAAGACAAAAGATTTGAATGGTAATTTACGACCATTCGAAGAATTACTAGATGAAATCCATGGCAAAATGCAGAAATTAGGCTCTGCTGAGCGCATTGAATTGACTAAGAAAATTGCTGGTGAGGAAGGGTCGAGCGCTTTCACTGTCTTGCTTAATCAGCGCGATGCAATCCGTAAATTGCGCGATGAATTGAAGGGTGCAAAAGGTGAGGCTAGCGAAATCGCAAAAGTTATGAGCGATGGTGCTAAGGGTGAAGAAAAGCTCCTTGGCTCCGCGTGGTCCGCTTTGCAAACAGAGGTTGGCACGCAATTACTTCCAGCCTATCGGGGGTTGTTGGAGACAACAACAAGCTGGCTAACGGCCATGCGAGAATGGGCGGCGGAAAATCCGGGTATTGTAAAAGCGATGGCTGGGACGGCTGCTGTCGTTGGCGGTATTGCTGTGGCTGCTGGTGGTGCGGCTTTTGCTATGGCGGGCTTGGCTGGCACATTCGTCATGCTGCGTTATGGGGGCAGTTTGCTTCGTTTGGCGAAGGGGCTTGATAAATTTTCAGGGTCCTTGGCTGGCTTTTCAGGAAAGGCTGACAAGGCCGCAAAAAGCAATCGTCGATTGGGTCGTTCTTTTGGTGGTTTAGGTAAGATGGGGCTTTTGGGTGTTGGTCTTACTGCGTTAGGTGTTTCTGAACAATCTGATAAGTTTAACTCTATGACCCCCGAGGAGCGTAAGGGTCTTGCCAACAAGCAAGATGATTGGGCCGCAAATATTCCGGCCATTGGTGATTTATACTCTTGGACTAAATCTGTCCGCGAGGGCATGTTTGGGGAAGGTGGTGACCTTATCAGCTTCCTGACAAGCAAGGATGTTAAGACGGGTCAACAAAGTGGTGAGCTTGAATTGGCCAAGCAAAGCCTCAAAAATCTTAATGAGGAGATTGAGCGCACGCGTGCTGGTGCGGTCAATGCGCAATCGGCTGATATGCTGGTTGCGCCATTGGTGGCAGAAAAAACGGCTTTACTTGAACAGATAGAAACGCTTTCCGCCTCTGTTGCTCAATCAGGCCTTGACGATGCTGTAAAACAACAAGCCGATGGCGTTGTAAATTCTGGCTTGCCGCAATCTTTGCAGATTTTAGCGGCGCGTGTTGGTTCTTTGCATATTCCGTCTGCTCGGTTCCCTGCTGCCGCTCCACCCCAAGCCAGCATACAGCCAACATCGAGCGGCCTGGCTCCTGCTTCTGCCGGTCAGCAAGTCGCTAATGTGCCTGTCAATGTGCAGGTCCATGCAGCGCCGGGCATGGATGAGGAAAAAGTTGCGCAAGTTGTTACTGATAAAATCGGGCAGGTGGTCAATGATGCCCTCAATCAATCCTACGGTTCATCAAGCTTTGCATAAGGTCTTATTATGTCTCAGATTTTTGTCATCGACGGCATAGCCTTTGAGGGCTATGACCTTGGCAATTTGACGATTGCTGAAAAGGTCAGCACTGGCGCGGTTCGAAAGCAAATTCTTGGCGGTAAAGCCCGTCATGAAAAGGTGCGGGAGGGGGATTTAAAAATCTCCCTTGCTGGCAAAATTGCGCCAAAGGAGTTTGGTGGTTTGCAAAATTTGAACCATCTTAAAATCGCCACCAAAAACAGTGAACCGGTTTTTATGACGCGGGGCCGGTTCGAGCCTTTGGGCTGGTTCATTGTGACAAATGGCGACTTTCGCCATCGTCATATTGATGTCGATGGCATTGGTCGGTTGATTGATTTTACCATTGAGCTGGAAGAAACAGACCGCCCTGCCGCTGGTTCGGGTGTGTTTGGTGCTGTTCAACGCTTCACATCCATTGTCAAAGATATTGTTGGGGGCTTGCCAATATGATCCGGCGTGAAGATGAGCGCGATATTATCATTGTCAATTCCATTGGCCTCAACCTCTCTAACCTGCTGTTCAATTATAAAAATCAGCGCCGGGAGCCGGGCTTGCTGGAAAAGGTTCTGGCTGTAAATCCGGGGCTTTCAGCTCATACAATCCTGCCGCTTGGCGCTGAGATCATTGTGCCAATCGAGCAAGAGAGCTTGCCTGCTGGCGTTGTGAATGACCCCGTCCAGATCTTTAGTTGAGGATGTCATGCAGGGTTTTTATTTTGAGGTAAAGGTTGGCTCGGTCACCGTCCTGTCAGGTTCCAGACTTTCAGGATTAAGCAAGATCACCATCAACGATCTGGATGGGGAGGGGCAGGATACAGCCGCCATCACGCTTGATGATAGCGGCGGGCAAATCTATCTTCCTCAAAAAAATGACCCGGTCTTGATCAGGATTGGCCGGGATAAATCTTCGCTCGTTACGCGCTTTGTGGGCTTTGTCTCCAGCGCCCCTTACGCATTCGGGCAGTCTGGCAGTACAATCACGGTTAGCTGTGAATCTGGTAATCCATCCGGTCGGGCAAAAGAACCGCTTCAAAAGAGCTTTAAAAATGAAAAGGTGGAAAGCATTTTCTCCAAGCTGACAAAAGAGCTTGGCCTGCAAATGCCAAAAATCGACAAGCAATTTGCTGACATAAAAATTGATGATGTTGTCGATGGTCTTAGCCTTCAAGAGTTTGGCCAGAAAATAGCCTCTGAGCTGGGTGGGAAATTCAAAATGTTTGGTGATATGCCGGTCCTGCTGGCGGCCAATAGCGGTAAATCAATCAGCGGCCTGACTTTACCAGCTATCAAGGCTGTGAAGGGTCAAAATTTAATCAGCGGCACAATCAATCCGCGCCAATCCAGCGCGGGATTTACTGAGCATATCAGCCAATATTTTGACCGGGAGCTGGGTAAGTGGGTGCAAGAGGCTGAAAAGGCAGTCAAAAGCATCAATGCCACAGCTAAATCACTCAGCCCTGTGCGCTATGCCAACAAGCAAGCGGCAAAGCAGGCGGCAAAGGCAGAAAAAGACGGGGCAGACAGGGCGGCTGGGTCTGGCTCTGTCAAGCTGGATGGGGACGCAAATATTTATGCAGGCTCACCCATTTCAATCTCAGGGGTTCGTCCCGGCATTGATGGGCAATATAGAATTAAGTCCTGTACGCACAATCTGGACAAGAGCGGCTTTTTCACCGATTGCCAGCTTGAACAGCCACAAGGCGATGCAGGCATAGACAAGCGCGTGCCTAAAAAGCCACCTAGCTCTTCTGGGGCAAAGGTGGCTGATAGCTCTACAAAATCTTATGAGAGATAGGCCCGCCCCAGATAACCGGGGCGGGATATTGTTTTAGATCGGGAATGACCAGCCAAAGGCAAGGTAAGCCCCGGCCAGAATGGCTAAAGTCAGCCCGATGGACAGGATTTGCATTTTTTTATCGGTCATATTCACTCCATGGTTTGAGGTTTTGAGCAAGGGCGCTCATGGCGAGTTCGTCAACTTTTTTAAGCTCAACGGCTTCGCCTGCTTTCATTGCTTTTATGATTTCTTGAGCGCGATTGCGGTTCCACCCAAGAGCTTTGCTTAGGTCGGTTCCTTTTTTGAGGCCCATATGATCAAGCCAGTTCTGTAAAACTTGAGCGTCCATGCCTTTTGCCTTATATTAGGAGGGCAATGACCCCCGCTTTAGCGGGAGCCACTGTCCTTCTTACCAATGGTGCCAGACGTTTGTGGCGATCAGCACCAAGGTAATCAAGGAAATTAGGATTTGGATATGAATGAGTTTCATTTCCTTTTCCTTTCTTTCCTGTGCGGGGCGGGACCATCCCGCCCCCTCTGCACATTCATAATATGCAAGTTTTTGTGCTTTATGTCAATAAAAAAGCACGAAAACTTGCATTTATTTTGTTTTCTCTGCGCAGTTATCCACGTTGCCGGGCGTCATTTGAGCCGTAGGGCGTGATGATCTTTCAGATTTACGGTTACTTCCTTATAGTCATCCATCAATAAAAATCCCGCTTGTTCATTTTTTTCTTTTTGCTGGCTGGAAATCTTGTTGATCTCTCGCTGCGGCTGCGGCTGGTGTTGAGCCGCGCGGTACGAGATTGACGGGTTTTGTGCAGTCTGCGATAAAGCGGCCTGCCATTCCTTTCCACGCTCCTACGCATGGCCAGCCGAGGCATTGAGCTTCGTGATCGTTTGTGGGGAAGCCTAGTTCGATGGCTTCCATCTCATTTTCATTCACGATTTTAAGCATTTGTCTTGCTGTTTCTTGTTGTTTTTGGACTAGATTAGTCATCTCCCGAATAACTTCGGGCCGGGGGGTTCGGACGCCTCTGCTCCATTTGTCAACAATGGAGGTTGATACCGCCAGAAAGTTTGCAGCCTCTCTTTGAGAAAGGCTGCTGATTGAAAGAATTGTAGAAAATGGGGTCATAGTTTTGGCTGTGTTTCTGGATGCGCTTTGTAAAGCACATTAATCGCGGAGGCTTTTCTCTTCCCGCTTACGCACGAAAGCATAATTAAAGCAAGGGGGGCACGGTCCGTGCCGTTTACTGCGCCCCTTTTTCTATCGTAGAGGCTTGACAGGCCTCCATGCTGTTCAAGCTCTTCTACGATTACTCGACCGAGTGTGCGTTCAAATTTCTGGCGGTTTGCAAACATGGATTTGTAGTTGATCATTTTAGGCCCCGTTACCTCTTGCGTCGAGCGATCTCGTCGCGTTCTATATAATGACTATGTGCGATTAATTCACACACGTCAATAGTTTATTTCGATCACCCTCCCATTGAGGTTGTTAGCCTCTGGGATTTGCTTTTGGGGTCGATGCTTGCTAAGGTCTATCGGTGTAAAATTGTAGTTAGTTGCTGAATCTACTGGGTTCGGTTAACAAGCATTCGATTGCACCAAATTGACCCGGTGGGTGCGCCCACCGGGCGTTGCACTCATGATTTATGCTATAATTTCTTTTGTTTTGCGATCGAGTAACTCTATTTTGATAATTTTGCGGTGGGGCGCGTCTTGTAAAATGTTTTTTCTTGCGAAGTTGCGCCAATTGGCCAGACTTTTTCTATCTGGGATGGGTACGGTCCATTTATTATCGCAGAAATTTGCGCGCCCAACTACAATCACCGCGTATCGCGGCTCCTCCCATTCCCGGAAGTGCTGCCCCTCCCGATAGGAACACAGTATCTTGTCATTCGGGTCCAGGTCTGTGAGGTTGACCGTGGGCCGTTCTGCCTCTGATCTGATTGCGTCTTTTTGATCTTGCGCAGCAAGCAAAATCGCCAGCGCACCGGCTGTGGCGTCGGCCCCTCCGGGCAGTCCTTCTTCGGTGCTAAGGTCCGCGGCTAGACTGTTGAGGGTTTCTCTTGCTTCCTCATCGAGGCTGATCGTTTCTGCTGCAAAATTTGCGGCGCTTTCGATTTTCTCATAGAGTGCAGCAAGTTTTAGCCAAGTTGATAGGGGGGGCGCATTTTTGCCCCTGCTCCAGTTTTTTATGGCAGATTCAGACGCCTTCAGAAACTCGGCTGCTTCATTGTGAGACAGCCCGCATGTGTGCAGGGCTGCCTTGAAGGTTGTGTTTGTCATTTTGATGTTCCTTGCCCGACATAGGCTTTGTTTGCTCTATGGCGGATGCGTTTGCGCTTTTTGGGTGGCTGCTGGTCGTAGTCTGGGTGGTTCTTTGTGATATAGGCTTTTTGGAAAGCTTCGCGGGCTTCCCATTCGGCTTTTGCTGCTTTAAGGGCTGGTTGAAATTGTGCTGCTGCCTCTGCGTGTTTTGCTGCGCGGCGGGTCTGCGCTGCTTTGAAGGCCGCGAGTGAGCGGGTTACGTTGTAGCCGCAATATTTGCCTGTGAACTCAACGGCTTGCTTGAGGTTGATCCCCTCTGGGTCGATAGAAAAATCTTCGCTGCAATAGCACTCGCCGTGATCAGCGATGCGAATTTTAAGGTCTTGGTGATCATCATCAGCACCGGCAATTGTCATGTAAACGGTTCCGGTTTGCGCTGTGTGTATTGTGAAGGTTGCCCCCGCGCGCTCCAGGATCTTTTTGAATTGTTCTGTGATTGCTTTGTGATTGAAGTTGATCATTGTAGGTTCTTTCCTGTCGCCAGAGGTTTATTCCGTCCGGCTTATGGTTGTAATATGCACTAAAAGTTTATCTATGTCAACAACAAAAAAGTGTATTTTCGAATAAATTCGGCAAAACTTTCACAAAACAACTTTGATCGCTCGTCCATTGAGGCGGGTTTTTTATTGGGGTTATCCATGATCACGCTTGCTTTTTATAAAGGGCGGGGCGGGCTTTTCGCTGCGCTCATTCGCTTTGCTACGCGCTCAAAATACAGCCATGTGGAGCTTGTGCGAGGTCGGCCAGCCTATGGCCAGACAGCGCTTTGCTTTTCCAGCTCTGAGCGGGACGGCGGCGTGCGGGCAAAAGAAATAATGCTGGATCCTGATAAGTGGGATCTTGTGACCTTTCCGTCGCCGCCCCTTCGCGCGATTGATTTCGTTAAGAGCCAATCAGGCCGGGGCTATGACTGGCTCGGCATTGTCTTGAGCCAGATTTTGAACCTCAATCGTGGTCAAAAAAAGCGGTGGTATTGCTCGGAAATTTGCGCCCACGCGCTGGATATCCAGCCAACCAATCTAAGCCCCGGCGCGCTCTATGGTCTGGTCCAGACCATTCGACGGCGTGATAACCGCATTGAGCTGGAAAAGGAGGCTAAGGAATGAGTGCTTCTGCCCAATATAAGACCTTCTTTGATGTTTTGCGCGGCTCGTCTGTTTTTCCAAAGCGTGTACGCGCTAGTGCGGTCAAGGCAATTCACTGCATCATCAATGAATGCATTGATCAGGGTGTTATCGACTTCCGCCAAATCGCTTATGTTTTGGCCACACCGCGCGGGGAAGTAGGCTCCGCCTTTTTGCCGGTGCGCGAGGGGTTTTCAAAATCAGATGCTGGCGCAATCAAGGCAGTCGCAAATCTTCACCGCCGTGGGAAAATCAGTCGCAATTATGCCTTGCGGCATAAAAAAACCGGTCAATCTTATTACGGTCGAGGATGGGTCCAACTGACCCATTTTTTCAATTACGAAAAGTATGCGCGCCTAACAGGCCTGCCGCTCACCACCCAGCCAGATTTGATGCTGACAGACAAGGTGAGTGCTTTTGTGCTGGTTCATGGAATGCGCACTGGCGGTTTCACGTCCAAAAAACTGGCCGATTATTTTGGGCAAAAGCACACGCATTGGCTAAACGCCCGGCGTATTGTCAACAGCATGGACAAGGCCGATAAATTCGCCCGATTCGCAAAAGACTTCCACAAGGCGCTTAAAGCTGCCTTTCCTAATGGTCAAATTCCAAAATATGAGGAAAACGACATGCAAAACACAAAACAACCCTCTCCACTTCGGCGGGCACCAGAGCCGGGCCAAGGTGGGCTTTTGAGCAAACTGACAGGCGGGGGGCTGGTTGGTTATCTGCTTGCGCGCTTTTCAGGCGGTGGTGGTGGTGCGCCTGAGGGCAACCCGGCGCTGGACGCCTGCATTGCCGCCATTCAATCCGGGCAAATCAGCTCTGCTGATTTTACGGCGCTTGGCGTGGCTGGCGCTCTCGCCTATTTTCAACTCAAATCGCCGCTTCTTGGTGGTTTGATCCGGTTTTTGAACAAAACCAAACAGGCATAAGAGGGGCTGAATAAGATGCGGATTGCTTCAATATATGTGTTGGCTGGTTTTATGGCGCTGATCTGCCTTGCTTCTCTCGCCAATGCTGGGCCAAGAACCGTTTTTAACGGCCCGGCTCTGGTGCCCGCCGAAGTGGAGAGGGTTTATGATGCCGATACAATTTATGTAAAGGCTAGGGTGTGGCTCAAAACAGACAAAGCGATTGGTGTGCGGATTTCCGGCGTTGACACGCCGGAAAAAAGAGGGTCGGGTTGTCGCTCTCATCCGCTGTGGCGCGGAAAGAAATTGCCGAATTTTATCAAAGCTTATGAGAATGACCTTGGATTAAAGGCGACGGATTTTGTCAAAAAACTGATAAAGCCGGGAGACTGGCTAATTTTGAGCGATGTAAAGCCAGACAAATATCAGGGGCGCGTCGTGGCGGAAGCGCATTATGCGCCCAACCAAAAAGCGCTAAAAGCCTGCCTGGCCTATCCATATGATCTGACAGAGTGTCCAAGCCTTGGGCCGGATTTGATCAAAACCGGCCATGCGGTTGAATATACTGGCGGCACCAAAGCAGCGTGGTGGTGCGAAGGACCGTCTTTGCAGGCGTTGCCAAAGCCCAAGCTGGGGCAGGGAGATTAACCTTGCAGGAGTTTTTTGAAGCAATTAGCCCGCGCCATTTGGTTATGGTCGCGGGCGCTCTTTTGGCGGCACTCTTGTCACCAGACCTTTCAATGATCCAGCGCTGTGCGGCCTTCGCGGCGGGCCTGTTTGGGGCCTATATTGGCACCAATGCAGCCCTGACCTACTTCGAGCTAGACCAAGCCTTTGTGCCACTCGTTGCTGGGGGGCTTGCTCTAACAGGCAACAATCTCGTCAAGACTGTTTTGCGGGTCAGTCGTGATCCGGTGAAATTCTGGCAAAACTGGCGCAATTCATCAAAATAACAAAGCCCGTCGCAGAAATGCGGCGGGCTTTTTTTGTGTCTTGAGAGCAACGATATGGTCGCTGTTCTAAGGTGATTATATATTAAAAATCGCTCAATTATAAGCTTAGTTCTAAATTGTATAGGTGATTATAGAGTGATTATTAAAATATAAAAATAAAGCAAACATCTGAATATTAATAATTATATGTAATATAGGTGAATAAGCCCCAATTATGGTGGCGTGAGTTGATGTGAGTTTTTGACAGTTTAAATGGGCTGTTTTCTGCGGGGTTCGGGGTGTCGTTTGATTTCTCTGAATTCCGCTTTTTTTCTTGCAAAAGTGATTATAGGGTGATTAGTTTTTTGGGGTGTATTTTAACTGAGTGATTAATGCTGTTTTGAAGGTGATTGTATGCCTGTAAAGATCAATAATACTTTTGTAAAAAATGTTAAATTTGAAGGCAAGCAAAAACGGTTTATGGATGTGTCGGAATCTGGCTTTGGATTGGTTGTTGGGGCCAAGAAAAAGACCTTTGTTGTTATTGTTCGGGTGCGTGGTAAGCAGATAAGTGAAACCCTTGGATATTTTCCAGAAATTTCTGTAGACCAAGCGCGAGATAAGGCGCGGGTAAAAAAGGCTGCAATTCGTGAGGGCGGTTTTGGTGCTGATAGTTTGCAGGAGTTGGTTGATCGTTACTTTAAGATCAGAGGGCCGGAATTAGGTGAGGAGACGCGCTATCAATATAATCGCATTTGGCAAAACAGGTTTTTTGATTGGGCTGAATTGCGGCCTTCTGATTTGACAATTGAAATGTGTCGAAAGCGTCATGCTGATATTTCTTTGAAAAACGGCCCAATTGCTGCGAATGCGGCAAAGATTTTTTTGCAATCAGTAATCACTTGGTCGATTGGTCATGGTTCTTTGCCTCAAACAGCTCACAATCCTTGGCTCCATGTAGGGCAGAACCCTAGAAATCCGAGGCGGCGCTGGATGCAGAAGGATGAGCTGGCGCGTTATTGGTCAGCACTTGATGAGCTTCAGAAAGAAGGGCGGCTTTGGCAAATGGGTTTTTATGCAATCCGCTATATGTTGCTGTCAGGCAGGCGCAAGGATGAAGTGTTGGGGCTGCAATGGAGTATGCTTGATTTGGCAGGAGCGACGGTTTCTTATCCACGCACAAAGACTGGACCTAAAACATTTCAACTTGCGGAGCAAGTTGTTGCTTTGTTTGAAGATATTCCGCATTTAAAGGACTGTGAGTTTGTGTTTGCGAGTTTTGGAAAGAGTAATACTGCAATCAATGAACACACGCTCTATAAAGTTCATAAAGAAATATGTAAACGTGCGGCTATTTCTAATTTGCAAGTCCATGATTTAAGGCGTACGGTTGGCTCGCAGCTGCTTAATTCTGGGGTAAGCCTTGAGGATGTAAGTGATTTGCTTGGTCACGAAGATGTTGCGACTACTCGTAGGCATTATGCGCATTCTTTGCCGTCATCCAAGAAAGGCGTAGCTGAAGATGCAGCTTCTATTATGATGGCGAAAAACTCAAATCAGGCGGATTGACCGCCTGATTGTCCGGTGTGCGTTTGGGTGTGCTGTTCTAGAAATTCCTCAATTTTATCATGAGAGTATCTAATGCGATTGCCAAATTTTAAAAATTTTGGCCCATCGCCTCGCATGCGCCATGCGGCTAGTGTTTGCTTGGACATGCCAAGTAACTTAGCTGCATCATCAGGGGAGTAGAGCGTTATCTCTTTCATCTCTGGTGCCTGCAATTTGAATGGGCGGGATAGTTTGCTTGCAAAAACCCGCGCCATTTTTATAAGTGACCTTGCCACGATTCCGACTTAGAAGATGACCACCATTGCGATTGCAGGCGGTGACTTTTTGATATTGGGCAAAGGCGTCCTGTTCAGCCTCTGTGATTGTTTTTCCTTCACCGCGAAGGAATGACGCGTCTGGCGGGAACGCCTCAAAAAAGGCGGTCCTGTAAGGATTTTTGCCCAAGACCACCCCATTGCTACCCCATTGGGTTTTTGTGCCTTCCAGCCATGGGCAGAGCTGATCATATTTTTCCCAAGACGCCATCACGCACCCTCCTGCTCATCAAAGAGCCTTAGCCAATCTAGAAAGATTGACTTTTGTAGAGACCAAGCCTCAGATCCATCTGGGCAGAAAGCTGCGGCCGCAGAGGCATCACAAGCGGACCAAGGGTTAACGGCGCAGGCCGCCCAAGCGCTCGCCCAAGCGGGCTGCCAAAGCCGCTCCTCGTGAGGCCGCTCGTAGGAGCGCCGTGCGGCCTCACGAGCGTCCTCTTCCGCCTCCCAGCAACTCTCCGACAGCTCTTCTTCTGTGGCTTCGCCTCTCAAGGCTCTGCCAGCCACTTCAAGAGCCTTGAGCGCGCGGCTTGCGCCCTCTGGAATATGTTCCCGACTTTTTTCTGCAATCAGGCAGGCGAGAAATCGGACTTCATCGTCCATTTCTTCTGGCAAGGCCCGAAGGCAAAAAAAAGCGTCTAAAACGCCATTGCTTTCCAAAATAACATAAAAGTTGATGGGATCGTCATCGGCCTGGGTTTTGCAGAGATGGCGCAGGAGCTTCTTCCAGCAATCTTGGCAGGGGTCCACCTCGAGTATTTCATTTAAGGTCGTTGTCAGCATCTATTCGCCCTCTCGTAGGAGAGCGGTGCGCATAAGATCCCTTGCTTCATCTGCACAAGCGCCGCCTATTTTTCTGCGTGCAATGGGCGAATCAAACGCCCATCGCATTGCCTGCAAAGCTCCTTCCAGCTCCGTAATGCGGGCGTCCTTTTTGTCTGGCTGGTGAAATAGATTGATCAGATCTGCTGTAAATAAGGTAAAGGCGTTTCGCTCAACAGTTAGGCTTGTTTCAATGCCGTTGGCGTAATGGATAAGCAGCTCATAAAAAACTGGTTCGCAAGCAAACTGGGCTAGAGCTATGCCTATGATTGG
This sequence comes from Cohaesibacter sp., assembly GCA_025800145.1. Taxonomy (GTDB): domain Bacteria; phylum Pseudomonadota; class Alphaproteobacteria; order Rhizobiales; family Cohaesibacteraceae; genus Cohaesibacter. The sequence goes on along the minus strand of JAOXSH010000153.1, from coordinate 933 downwards.
GCCTTGTCCTTTGGGTTCAATCACGTCCAGTTGCCCGGCGCGGTACGCATTCCAGAGGGCGGCTATCAGCTCGCCGTTTGCATCATTGGCAAAATAGCCGCAATCGCCATGACTGCATGATGTGAGATTGCTGAGGCTGTCTTTCCAATAGTGGCCTTCTGTTGCAAGGTCTTCATCGTTTGCTTTGGCAGCTAGGGCTTCAAGTTCTTCTTTCAGGTTGGTCATCATAATCGCCTCTTATCCTGCAAAATATGGGGTGATCAGCTCGCCTGCTTTGATGGCGGCAAAATAGAGGGTGCCGCCAAGGGCAGCTAGGGTGGCGGTGATTGGGATGATCAGGCGTTCCATGGGGGCGTTTCCTTTGGTGAGGTGGTGTTCCATATGGTTAGGTGGGACAAGTTAGAATGGTATGTCGTCATCCATGTCTGACATGTTCGATCCGGGTTGGCTCTCTCCGTCATACGCGTCGGGGTCGGTGTTTTGGCTGGGGCCGCTGGTGTTTTTGCCAAGCATTTTCAGGGTGCAGCCAAAGCCTTGTAGGACAATTTCTGTCGTGTACCGGTCCTGTCCGTTTTGATCTTGCCATTTGCGGGTTTTAATCGCGCCTTTGATGAAAACCTGAGATCCTTTTTTGAGGTAATTTTCTGCAATATTACAAAGTCCCTCATTGAAAATGACGATGCGGTGCCAGTTTGTGCGAGATTTTTTCTCGCCTGTATTTTTGTCTTTCCAGTGGTCGGATGTAGCAATGGAAAGATTGCAGACGGGTTTCCCGTCTTGCGTGCGGCGGATGTCTGGGTCTTGGCCTAGATGTCCTATCAAGTTGGCTTCATTCAGTGACATGAGCGTAGCTCCTTTCGTTTTAGCTGGCGGTCATGCGCTCTGGATTACGGGCCGCCATGCGTTCGGGGATATATTGCTCTACTTTGTCGG
>JAOXSH010000149.1 GCA_025800145.1 Cohaesibacter sp. | reverse complement strand
AATAACCTCTTCATAAGGCATCAAAAAGGCGCGACCCAATTTGGTTCGCGCTTTTTTGCCCAGTCAATCAAAGCAGGCTTAGAACGTAGCCTGGGACTTAGAGCATTTTGAATAAACACGTCGTTATTCAAAATGCTCTAGCCTTTGTTTCTAAGCATATTTTGTCCGAAAACCGCACACACTTTTCGAAAAATATGCTCCAGAGTCTGATTTAAAAATCCTGAACCGACCCTTCCCCCCCCCTCCCAAACCACCCGTCATGGTACCCTCATGGGCGGTCTGCAAGGGGGAGAGGACCGGATATGCGGCCTAAAAGTCTCATCAAGAGATTTCTAAATCGGGCTCTTAGACTCATAAATTTGATACATTTAAACGTCGTACACGATAGGGCTTATTTTTCTCCCACGTTGTCTGCATCCTTGCTCCTAGTGGGAGAAAAATAAGCCTCTATCAAATGCACCAGATGTATGAGTTGACGTCCTAATAGATCCCGGTTCGCAACAAATTGCGCACAAAGAAAATACCTAGCAACAAGACAATTGGCGATAAATCCATGCCACCCATTGGCGGCAAGAAAGCACGAATGCGCGAGAGAACCGGCTCGGTCAATTTCCAGCACATTTCATAAATACCTGCAACAATCTGATTGCGTGGATTGACAATATTAAACGTGAACAGCCAGGAAAAAACAGCGCTTGCAATCACAACATAGGTGTAAAGGCTCAGAACAAAATCAAACAGATTAATAACAGCAGTCATACTATCCTCAACAAAGCCGCATAAAGGCTATTCTTTCCAAAGGGCGAAACAAGCAAAGCAAATCTCTGCTATTCATTGCTCTTCATCATTTAGCGAGCCAAACGCGCTCCTGCAAGGGCTATCAGCCTTAGGACGTCAACTCATAAATGTGATGCATTTGATAGAGGCTTATTTTTTCTCCCATTAGGAGCAAGGATACAGACAATGTGGTTCATTTTCAAATTCTTACTTTGAGTGAGAGAAAAAATAAGCCCTCTCTTGCGGATGTTTAAATGACCATGTTCTCGCTTTGTCATCCCCTTGGGTTGGTGGGTGGCAAGGTGCAAAGAAGAGTGTTTGAATGGGCAACCAGCCCATCCTTCACACTTTTTCGCGCGAGTTCGGCCCATTTAAGCGCCAAATACGCCAGATTAATGAGTTTACGTCCTATGGTTTGTTGACGTTCGTGATTTAAGGATTCCCTTTTATTTTACAATCTGATTCAAAGTCCTAAAAGGAGATTGGTTTTGAATCGTACAATTTTGACTGATGAACAATGCTCTAGTCTTTGTTTCTAAGCATATTTTTGTCCGAAAACCGCACACACTTTTCGAAAATATGCTCTAAAAGTCTCAGGCAGAGACTTTTAAAATCGGGCACTAACGGATACAGGTGGGTCAATTTTAATCGATCATAACCCACCTAAGTGGATCAATTTTGCACGCCGATTCACAATTATGGGCAAAGCCCGTTGATATAATTCCTGTCCCGCTGGCGTAATCTCCCATTTGCCGGGAGAGCGGTTTATCAGTTTCACATCATATCTTGCCTCAATCTGATGAAGCCTGCGGCTAACTGCTGATTTGGCAATGCCTATTTGAGTGGCAGCGCGTGCTATGCTGCTATTGTCAACAATTGTTGTAAAGAGGCGAAGATCTTCTATTTGACCTATACGCGGTTCTCATTATGTGACCCTTTGGGTTACTATTTTCTGCCTATACGACCAAAGAGGCGACACTTATACCAACGAGAATAAATAATAACCCATAGGATGCCTTGCAATGGTTTACTGACAAGGCATCTTTCTGCGGACAATGCTGGGGCATTTTCTTTTTTGATGCGAACCTTTTGCATTGAATTGTCAAGACAATTCAATGAGACGCGCCCTAGCAAGATAACGCTGCTCAGTGAGCCATTTCAAGGCGCCTAAGGCCGGTTTTATTGGCCCCCTGAACTGCGTCGCTCTTACTTTATGGTCAACCAGACCATGACAGCAAAAGCTCCTTGCCAGAAAACCAATAAAATCCGGTCATATGGGTCATTATTTATTCTCGTTGGTATTAAACTGCAGATATTTGAGATGGTAAGGAGACAGATATGACTTTGAGACTGTCACTTTTGATTGCTGTGCAAGATATGGTGATCGTGAGCTAGAGTCTTGGATGAGGACTGGTCTGTTGGGACCGAACATTGATGGCCTGTGCCTCATGATTTTGCATATTTCAACAAGGAGCCATGTTATGACCAAACACAAAGCCCCTATTATTGCAGCCAAAGTTCCTGTTCGCGTTGAGCTGGAGGCGGGCAAAGATTATTATTGGTGTCGCTGTGGACGCTCTAAAACTCAACCATTTTGTGATGGTTCTCATGCAGGTACAGGTCTGTCCCCTCTCAAATTCACGGCGGAGAAAGCCGAGACGGCGGCTTTGTGCCAATGCAAATCCACAGCGAATCCCCCCTTTTGCGATGGTTCTCACACCAGATTGGGCGATTTGCAGCCAGGTGATGTTTCATTGGAGCCGGCATTTGATGTGCCCCAAGCCATTCCGACAGCAGAAGAGCCCACTGTGGCGCGCATTCATGCGCTTGCGCGTGATGGATTGTCAAAGCTTGGCCATCATGGTGAAATGGGTGCCATGGGGGTGCCGCGAAAAGATTTGCCACATTGGGATGATATCCAGATCCTTCCAGCCCAGATGGCCAATAAACCCTTGCTGGATGAGGCGACAGTCTTAACTGATGTGATGATTGGGCCGCGGGCGGCCAAACCATTGAGGCTTTCCATTCCCCTTTTCGTCTCTGACATGAGTTATGGTGCGTTGTCTGAAGAGGCCAAGATAGCGCTGGCGCGGGGGGCAGACTTGGCGGGCACCGGTATTTGCTCGGGTGAAGGCGGAATGCTGCCTGAAGAACAGGCGGAAAATAATCGTTATTTCTATGAGCTTGCCTCGGCGCAATTTGGCTGGTCGATTGATCATGTTGAAAAGGTGCAGGCCTTTCATTTTAAAGGCGGACAAGGGGCCAAGACGGGCACCGGCGGTCATTTGCCTGGTGATAAGGTTCAGGGAAAGATTGCCCAAGTGCGGGGGCTGGAGCCTGGGCAATCGGCGATTTCTCCGTCCACTTTTCCTGAGCTGCATACATCGGAAGATTTCAGGCGCATCGCTGATCAGGTGCGCGAGCGCTCCGGTGGTATTCCTATCGGTTTTAAATTGTCAGCCAATCATATTGAAGAGGATATCGATTTTGCCTTGGCGGCCTCTGCTGATTATATCATTCTTGATGGGCGCGGGGGTGGCACTGGTGCGGCCCCTTTGATTTTTCGGGACCATATTTCGGTGCCAACGATTGCGGCATTGGCGCGTGCACGCAAGCATCTGGATGCAAAAACCGGTCGAGAGGTTACGCTTGTGATTACCGGTGGTTTGCGTGTTGCCGAGGATTTTGCCAAGGCGATGGCGCTGGGCGCAGATGCGATTGCGGTTTCCAATTCGGCCATGCAGGCGGTTGGCTGTATCGCGGCGCGGATGTGCAATTCAAACAATTGCCCGGTGGGTGTTGCGACCCAGAGGCCTGAATTGCGCAAACGGCTGGATGTTCAGATTGGGGCGGAACGGCTGGCCCGTTATTTTGGCGCATCCGTTGAATTGATGCAGGTGCTGGCACGTGCTTGCGGTCATGACAGTCTGTCAGCCTTTACTGCGCGGGACATTACCAGTTGGAAACGCGATATTGCCGATCTGAGTGGCATTCGCTTTGCTGGTGTTGGATATGGATCCTAATCTTTTGGTGGCAGTGTCGGGTTCAGGCCCTTCAGGGTGAAAATCAAAAGAGATTCACCCTGTCATTGATTGAGCCGATTTATTTTGCAAACTGGATGGATGCCAGAGCATTTTCCTTGTTGCGCAGGATGACGGTGGAAAATTCTGGTGTGGCAGAATAGATGACCAGATGTCGGCCAATGATGTAAGCATCGCAGTGGATTGTCCATGGGCCCATATGAATTGCATATCCAAACGGGATCTGGAAGGCGGATACGCGCTTGGTGTCATCATCGCCGCACTTGCCGACGATCAAATAACCGCCGCAGTTTGCATCCAGTGGCATATGGAAATGGGGGCGGTCGTGGACTTCCAGATAGGCACCGCCGCCCAATTCTTCCTTGAGCAGATAATTGTCTGGATAATCCTTGCCCACTGAGGTGATTGTGACGGGCAGATTGCCTGTGCTGTCAAAGCGCACCAGATCACCGGATTTAACCAGATAGCTGCCATAATAGGCCAGATGCTCGGGTGTGGTCTCTGCCACTGGAATGGTGATGTGATTGTCCCCGTGGGGAAGGATATAACGACCATTGCCACCCAAGATATTGGAATCATCATTGGTATAGTCAATTTTTGTTTCCCACTCCCCGTTCAGCACCAAATGCGGTGGCTGAACAGGATCTGCCAGTTTGATCGGTTCGCCATTGCTGGCCACAAAACCGGCCTCATGGCTGACTTGATAAACTTTATCGGGTTCGCAGTGACCGATGAAATTTTCGGTGCGCATATAGGAGGTTTCTGTGCTGCCAAGACGATTGACCATCAGAACCGGGATGCTGTCAATCAGGTCTTGGGGCATGGCGCGAGTGAATTGCAAAGCGTCATAGGTGAGGGCCAAAGACGGTTTTGTCGACATGGAATTTTCCTGATTATTCATGAGGTTTGAGCCGGGTCGTTTTGTGTGATACGGCCCGGTCTTTTAGGCTCAGGGCCCATTCATTTAACCAGCGGAGACCGGTGTTGGTTCGCCTGTTTTTGTCGCCTCTTGCTTTGGTTTGGCTTTGAAAATGAAGACACCAAAGAGCGCAAACAGGATGGCGATGATTGGGTTCATCCAGTTGAGCAAGGCCCAAGGGGCATAATCCAGTACGCTCACGCCCAGCGTAGCTGCAAAGAATGCGCCCCCTGTGGTCCATGGAATCATAACTGTGGTCAGGGTTGCCCCTTCTTCCAGACAGCGAGACATAACAGAACGATCAATGCCTTTCTCATCATAAGCTGTGCCAAAGAGCTGGCCGCCCAGAATGATGGACATATAGGCTTCTCCCATGGTCATGTTGCCAAGCAGGCAGGCCATGATGGTCGAGGTTACCAGACTGAAAGCAGATTTAACCCGGAGCAACACAACGGAAATCAGCGTTTGCAGGAAGCCAAAGCCATAGAGAATGCCGCCCAAGGCCAGTGCCATCAGAGCAAGTGAGAGGGTCCACATCATGGAAGAAATGCCGCCACGGCCCAGCAGACCATCCAGTGCTTCAATGCCGGTAGAGCCTTTGCCGCCACCGCCATAGAGTGCATTCATCACCGCGATTGGATCTGCCCCTTGCATGACAATGGCGAGCAGGACTGCGGTTGCGGCTGCGGCAATCATGGCAGGCTCTGCCGAGACTTTTGCTGCGGTCAGGGCGATCATGACGATGAAAGGCAACAGGCACAGAAGATTGATAGAATAAGTGGCATCTAGGGCTTCAATCATAGCATTGACGCGATCAACGGACATGGCATTGTCAGCAAATTGCAGACCGATCACAGCATAGATGACAAAGACAATCAAGAAAGTCGGGCCTGTGGTATAGGCCATTGAGCGGATATGTTTATAGAGATCCACTTGTGAGGACATGGCGGCCAGATTGGTTGTATCGGAAACGGGTGACATTTTGTCACCAAAGCACGCGCCGGACACCACAACACCGGCGACAATGGCCAATGGGATATCCATGGCACCGCCCATGCCGATGAGAACAACACCGGCTGTGCCGACAGTTCCCCAACTGGTGCCTGTGGCTACGGACATAAAGGCACATAGAACCAGTCCGGCAGGCAAAAAGACCGCTGGAGAGATGAATTCAAGGCCATAATAGATCAAGGTAGCAACGGTGCCGGACTGAATGAAGGCAGCAACCAGCACGCCGATGAGAATGAAGATATAAATGGCGCCAAAGGCGCGTGAAATGCCATCATTCATGGCATTGCGGATGGCGGTGAAGTCGCCCGATGTTAAACGCCATGCGCTGATCGCGCCAATGGCAAGGCAAACCAGCATCAGGCTATGCAGGCTGATTTTGAGAATGAAAAGTCCAATTCCGATGGTCGCAACGATTAGACCAAAGGTCAGCGCAGATTGCGCAAAGGATGGGCTTGTTTTGTTATTTTCCACGTTCGTCCTCCCCGGCTAGTGGTAATAACCCGTAGACTTAGCAGTGTTTATTGGTTAGAAAAATACAAAGTTATTAATTTAACTATTAGGTTTTTCTAATGTCTATTTGGTCACTGCCATCGGAAAAAGTGTTTCGAGTGTTTGAAATGTGTGCGAGCTATCAAAGCTTTACGGCTGCGGCTCATGCCTTGGGGGTGACGCAAAGCGCTGTGAGCCAGCAAATGAAAATGCTGGAAAACACTCTTGGTCTTACTTTGTTTTTTAAGCAAGGGCGGCAGATTGTCCTGACACCGACGGGCAAAAAATTGCTGGATGCTCAAAAGCGTGCCTTTGGCGGCATTCGTGAAGTCATTTTGGATGAGCGCAAGAAAAAGGAAAGCCTTGATGTTTCGGTTGAGGTGTTTCCCGGCTTTTCTGTACGCTGGCTTTTGCCGCGCCTGTCACTGTTTTTTGCAGCCCATCCAGAGGTGAATTTGAATATTCTGACATTGCCCGGGGATGGGCCGGAGGCATCTGGTGATGCTGATTTGACCATTCTTTATACCAAATCCCACAAGCAAGACTGGTTGACGCAGGATCGTTTGTTTCCTGTTGCTTCTGCTGATTTTATCAAGGCGCATCATCTGGATGCTTGCCCGGATGAAGAGCTGCCGCAAAAATTGATGTTGCTGCCATTGTTGGGCGATAGCTTTTCCCATGCGGATGATATTTGGGTTGAGTGGTTGAAAGGAACGGGCCTTGCTCCCACTCCCAATGGGATATGTCGTTATCCGCAATCCAATATGAGCTTGTTGCTGGCCGAACTTGGGCAAGGCATTGCCATGGGGCGTTCGATTTTGGTGCGCGATGCGCTGGAGAGTGGGGTTTTGATGCAGGTGGGGGGGATTCAGACGCCATCCCCTGCCAATTATGTCATCAGGGAAAATCAGATGCGTGCCTTGAGCAAAGGTGGTCATATTTTTTCAAATTGGCTTAGAAAGATGCTGAATGATCAATAGTTTATTTTGTTATCATATGGGTCAATCTTTCATGCCGTTGGTATAAGGGCCTGATTTAAAATCTCATATCGAGACTTTTAAATCAGGCACGAAGGACAGGCCACCCGGCCCTGTCCTTCGTTATATCCTATTCTCTTTTGTGCTTTGTGTTATGACCTATTGCGGCCATGCTCAATTGTGTGTTGCACATCGTCGGGATTGATGGGAGCGCCGGATGCGCGTAGCAAATCGCCGACTTGCCAGCCGTCTTCGTTGACGGGATTTTGTTCGCCTTCTTTGAAGAGAGCAAGAATGTCGGGATCTTTTGCCGGGGTCCAATTTGGCCATAGACGGATATAAGATGTTGGATCGCCTGCCAGCAGGCCACCAAAGACTTCTGCAATGATTGTGCTGCCCACCTTGCCAAGTTCACGACCTGATTTGTCTCCTTTCAGCAATTCACTTTCTTTGAGGATATAGTGCCAGAGAATGTCTTCATGGGGATCATCGATTGGATGAGGCTCAAAGCCCATTACACGCGCAACATCCGATCCTTTTGGCAATTCCAGCTGCATGGAGCGCAAAAGATTGAGAAAGGCCAGCATATTGGGTCTGCTGTCTTTTGGGCCTTCTTCAAGTTTGAAAACGGCGGATGAGAGTTTGGGATCAATGCGTCTGGCTGCTTGCGGGAAGCCCTCTGTAGAGTTTATTTTAAAAAACCAATCCCATTGCACAGTATGACGATGTGGGAAAGGGCGAAAGCCGCGCAAATCATGGCGTATCTTGTCCGCGTCATCCTTTGGTCCGTCGGGATGGAAAATGGGGAGTTCCACACCTAATCCCAATTGTGTTTCATCATCATTATTGAGATTTACCTGATATCCCGGTCTGATCAAAGAATGGCCAAAGCGATAGGCCGCGACTGAAAATTCGACCGGCATGAAAGGCTGATCTTTCCAATCATAGATGGTGCCATTGAAGCTGTGGCCATTTGCTTTATCCAGCACTCTTTCCCAGATATCCTGATCAACCAGACGCTTTATAAAGTCATTCCAGACGACATATTGATAGAACCAGCGCACTTTTCTTTGCGCTTCTTCAAACAATTCGCCATCGCTGCGTTTGTTTGTGGCTGTTTCATTCTTATTGATCAAATGTTCCATCAGTCGGTTATGCAGCTTGAGCATGGCGAGCTGAAATTGAGACACAATGACATTTTCATCATTGCGTTTGTCGCCAATCAAGGCCGTGCCTTGTTGATTGCGCGGCAGGTCGGGTTCTTTGGAATTTTCAATTTCTTCACCTTTCCAATCTTTTTTGACTGTGCCAATCAGGAAAAAGCCTTTGCGTTTTTTGTCATATAGGAAAGGCTCATCATCGGGGCCTTCTCCATAGAGGCAATCCAGATCAAGGCGGGGCGTGCGGAAATTTTCCAGCTTGTCCGGGTCTTGCTGGCGCATGGAAAGTGGGGTGGGATCAAAGGTTATGTCATGATCGACAAATTGGCCGAAATAGGTATAGCCGCTGGGCAGATTGTGATTGTCCAGTGAGTCTTCGCCGACTGTTTCGCTCATGGAATTTTTTGCAAACTCTTGTAACGCTTTTATGGCCGCGTCCTTATCAGAATGGGGTGAACGCCAAGGGGCTAGTTCACGAAAGAGACGACCAAAGGGGCCTTTATATTGTTTGGATCTGGTCAGGTTTGACAGTCCGCGACGGGATGAAGATATGCTCATTGATATTGGTCCTAATAATATGAAATATAATGGTCTTTTCAATTCAATCCACCCGCGAATATTTAAGCGGAGAAGCAAAATATTTAAATGAATATGGTCTTTCTTTTGCCCTTTTGTTGATTGAACCGAGAGGTAAGATTACATCAAAAATAAACCATTAAAAAGTAAGCTATGTTGACGCAATTTTTGATTGAATTTTGTTTCTTTGGTTCATTGGTCTTTTTAATGGTAATATTTTCAAGCTTGATGAAATCATGTAATGTGTCCCAAGACTTTAGATGATTTTACACTCTTGGACCTGATATGAATGGATTTGCCCCTTATCCTAGTGCGCTGTTTCAGCACAGACTAGCTGATGCGATTGTGCATGTTTTGTCGCTGTTTACAGTGGGTGTTATTTGTGGGCTGGTCTGTATGAAAATTGCTGATGGCATTGGTCTGCCCAAGACAGTGTTCAGCATTCTTTATATGCTTTGCTTGTTGGGCTCGACGGTTGCATCTGGCATTTATCATTTTGGGCCATGGTCTCATGTCAGGCTGGCTTTGCGGCGGATTGACCATGCTGCCATTTATCTTTTGATTGCGGCGACCATCACCGCTGTGTTGAGCGGTATGGATCCACTCTTTCTCTATATCTTTGCTGCTTTTGTTTGGCTTTTGGCCTTTGGCGCCATGCTTTGGAAAATTTTTGGATCTCGCGTTAAAGGCAAAGGCTCAACCTTGTCTTATATCGGGTTGGGGGTCTTCGGGGGTGTTGGCCTGCTTTTCAATTTTACGGATTTGCCCACATCCACGGCCATTGCCATTTTTCTTGGGGCCGGTTTTTATTTGGCAGGGGTTCCTTTTTACGTGATCAAATCCATGCCTTATCGCTATGCGATTTGGCATGTTTTTGTGTTATTGGGCACAATCAGTTTCTTTGTTGGTATTTTTCAGGTTTTTTGATTTTAAATAACTGAATTTTGGTAGGCTACCTTCGTTGCTGACGAGTCTGGCGTTATTGGTGGTTTTGGGCGATTTGCGTTGTCTTTGGTTTGCCCAGCAATTCGTCAATGCGGGTTCTGTTGTCCTGGAATTTTGCAAGTATATTGCCTTTTAATGTTCTGCCGCGCGGCAGGCGAATGCGCATTGGATCCACATGACGGCCATTGACGGTCACTTCATAATGCAAATGGGCTCCGGTTGACAGGCCTGTTGAGCCGACATAGCCGATGATCTGGCCCTGCCTGACATAATCTCCGGTTTTAAAGGCATTGGAAAAGGCGCTCATATGGGCATATCCGGTTGCATAGCCATTGGTATGCTGGATCTGGATATATTTGCCATAGCCGCTGGACCATTTGCGTTTGACAATGCGCCCATTGCCAGAAGCCATAATGGGTGTGCCTCTTGGGGCGGACCAGTCAACGCCTTTATGCAAGCGGGAGATTTTCAGGATTGGATGTCGCCGCCAGCCAAATGGAGAGCGAAATTTGCCGCCCTGCATTGGTTTGCGCATTAGGAATTTTTTAGCGCTGCGGCCATTTTCGTCATAATAATCGACATAATTGTCGTCATTTGTTCGGTAGCGATAATAGCGTTTTGTTTTGCCGCTGATCTGAATTTCCAGAAACAGGATTTCGGCTCTGTCTGTTGAGCCATCTTCGGGAATTGAATGGAAGACTTGCAGGGAATCACCGGGTTTGATTTTGGTTTTGAAATCAATATCGAACGACAAGATCTGCACCATTTTATCAATCATTTCGGCATCAATGCCATTTTTAAGCGCAGTTTGATATAGTGAGTTATAGATATTCAGACGCGGACCTGCGCGCAAGCTTTCAAGGGCATTGAGATTGTCGGGCAGGGCGGCAAAGCCTTGTTGTGGTTCATCGGCCACCTGAAAGCTGCCCAGATCCGATTGTGCCAAGGTCAGCTGATGTTCTTCACCATCATAAAGACTGACGCGCAAAGGGGCGCGCTCGCGAATGCCGTCGCCAATCAATTGATAAATGATCCGCATGCGCTGGTTGTTGCTCAAATCTGTGATGCCTGCTTCTGCTGTGAAGAGAGCAGCCAATTCTTCTGCTTCCGCTTCGGTGGCTTCATTTTCCAGCAAAAGATCGCGTACGGTATCGCCTTGCACGGCAATGACAATTTTTTCCTCTGTATCCGTGCTGTTGCCTTCAATGGCTGTTTTGGTGATGGATGCCATATTTTCCGGGATCACGCGGATATAGGCATCAGAGACTGAGCCAAGCGATGCGCCGGGAAATTCAAAACGGGACGGGTCGATCAGATCAAAAGGATTGGATGAGCTGCTTTGCTCATCAGCTAAAAAGAGAGACGAGCGAGCGACAATTTTCTGGACTATAAAATCATTGGGACCGCCCGCTTCTGATTGATAGCTTGATTGCAAATTTAAGGGTTCGGATCGAATGCGCATCTCTCCTTCAATATCGGCTCCATAGATGCTGTCCTCATCGATGGAGCTGCGGTCTTGAATGGAATTTTGAGAGGCACTGGCAAAAATACGCACTGCATCGAATTTCGGTAGTGAGATGTCGCTGTTTCTTTTTGTGTCCAAGGAGGCTGAAATCAGCATATAAGGACGGCTGGAAATTAGATTTTCATTGCCAAGAGCCGAAATGGTACTGACCTTGATTGTCTTCCTGTGAGAGACCGGGCGAATGGTTCGCGACAGGCGATCACTTTTGCTGCCAGCGCTTATTAAGGTGCCGGGAGGCAGGGTGCTGGGTTTTTGTATTTGTCCCTGATAGCGGGCCATTTCTGACATTTGGTCCTGGCTTTGAATGCCTGCGACCAAAGCCCCACCCATTAGAAAGATGGATGTGCAGCCTGTGAGGATTGTGCCAATTAGCCATCGCATGTTTAAGGTTCTGCGATCAGGTGGATTGAGACGTGCAGAGGGGGTCAGCAAAGCAGGCAAGGACCCCAGCTGAATTGAGCGATGATGTGGCAAGGAAATGTTGCTCTTTGACATGGCTGTCTTGCACGGTCCTATTTATAAAGTGCCACAGACATGCCCCTTTTGGGATAGGCTCTGGCCAGCTGATTTGGTTCTGTGTCTTTCTAGCGTGAAATTGTGCGATGGAAAAGACCCCAGCAATGCGGCAAATTTCAGGCTGTGGGGATTGAGTTATCTACAACCAAAGTCGGTTATGCACCGGTCTGTGATTTTTTTGACATAAAAGCGAATTATTCTTTGACAGTTTTTATTTGTGTGTTTATAACGCGCTTCATCGACAGCGGCTTGCTGCTGGCGTCGGGGTCTTGTGTCCTTGGTTTAGGTATTTAGGCTTTTTTAGCATCATTTTATTGGTGTTTTGTTCTTTGACAATTAGTATTGAATGAAGGGAAACGTGGACGGCTTGGTCTTTGTTTTTAGTGCAATTTTATATTGTGCTTATGAGATTTAAGGCTCGTTCCGTTTTTTTATG
>JAOXSH010000069.1 GCA_025800145.1 Cohaesibacter sp. | reverse complement strand
AGCGTCAAAATGACAGAAAGCGGCGGCATTCGGGGCTATGATGCGGGTAAAAAGATCAAGGGTCGCAAGCGCCATATCAAGCGTCATATCATTACCAACACCCTTGGCTTGATGCTGCATGTTGTCATCCATGCCGCTGATATTCAGGATCGCGGATGTGAACCTGACTTTCTTTTGGTCATCGCCACGATCTCGTATGCGCGGCACTTTGACCGGCACGGGACCGATCCCAGTGATCACCTCACGTTCCGGTAGATGCCCATGCCGAACCAATCGCGCGCGGCCATCCTTGGTTTGCTCGCTGGAATGCGTCTCCAGTAGCGAACTGAGTTCCGCTTCAACGGCTTGCTGGATCAGATCACGCGCACCAGCACGTAGAAGGTCGGTCAACGGATCAGTCGAAAATCCATGTGGATCGGGCAAGCTTGTGATGGTACTCTTCGTCATGTGGCATATCCTTTTCTCATCGAGAATTGCGGCGCATCAACAACGCCATGATATGCAGCCCATAACGGGCCATCACCAACTTTCAGTTATATCTCCTGCTGCTGTATCATGCTGTATCTCCATGCATCTAAACAATGCACCCAAAATTGTGGGCTCAATGTTGGCCATAGATGCAATATTTGTGCATACCACAAGATGGCATGTGGAAAAATCTGTGATACTTGAAGAAATCCGCATGAATAAGATCTGACAATTCAGCAAAATCAAAAACTTCTGGCGTAGATCATCATTGCGTTGAGTGCGAGAGAGAACTGGATTGGATCATTCCATAAAGATCCAATCCAGTGAAAATCTCAAAAAGCTATTTGGCAAATTTGGGCATTTGGCTGATGAGCACTTGCGAATAGCTGTGTTGAGGGCGCTCAAACAAGGCTTCTGTTTCTGCCACTTCGACCAGATCACCGTGACGCATGACACCTATGCGATCGCACATTTGCCGGATCACGGGCAAATCATGACTGATGAATAACAGCGTCAGTTTCAATTCTTCCTGCAAATCTTTCAGCAAATTGAGGATTTGGGCCTGAATCGAGACATCCAGTGCGCTGGTTGGTTCGTCACAAATCAAAAAGCGTGGACGCGTTGCCAGAGCGCGGGCAATGGAAATACGCTGCCTTTGGCCGCCGGAAAATTCGTGCGGATATTTCCGGGCAGCTTCTTTGCCAAGGCCAACCAGTTCCAGAAGATCCATGACAATTTCCGTACGCTCTTCCTTGCCTCTGGTCAGTTTGTTAACAAGCATCGGTTCCGCAATGATTGAGCCGACCTTCATACGGCCATTGAGCGAAGAATAAGGGTCTTGGAAGACCATCTGGATATCCCTACGCACCTGACTTTTTTGCTTGGCGCTGACATCTCCGGTCAGATCCATGCCAGCAAAGCGCATGGAGCCGCCATTGGCTGTGTGAATGCCAGTAATCACGCGGGCAACCGTTGATTTGCCAGAACCACTTTCTCCGACAAGACCAAAAGTCTCTCCTGCCTTGACGTTAAAGCTGATATCCTTAATGGCATCGAGATATTTGCGATTGCGCTTGAAGAAGGCATCCTGAATCACAAAGCGTTTGTTCAGATTTTCAATCTCAAGCAAATTGCTGTGGCTGGTATCAAAGGCATCCCCTTGCCCCAGCCAATGCCCTTGCAGATCGAAATTTTGCAAAGCATTGCCATCACTCTCTTCAATCGCAACCTTTGGAAAACGATCAATTTTTTTGTTGGATGGCGGCACCGCAGCAATCAGCGAGCGGGTATAGGGTTCTTTCGGATCATGCATGATCTGATCCGTCTCTCCCATCTCGATCAGGCGACCGCGATACATGACGGCCACACGGTCGGCCGTTTCGGCAATCACGCCCATATCATGGGTGACCAGAATAACGCCCAGATTGCGATTGCGGCATAGATCCTTGATCAATTGCAAAATTTGCGCCTGAATGGTCACATCCAGAGCCGTGGTTGGCTCGTCGGCAATGATCAATTCAGGCTCCACACACAGCGCCAGTGCAATGACCACGCGCTGGCGCATACCACCTGAAAATTGATGCGGATATTGCTTGATGCGAATATGTGGATCAGGAATGCCAACCTGATCCAGCAAATCAACCGCCCGCTTCTTCGCCTCCTCGCGTGAAATGTCGAGATGGGTCAGGATGGTTTCAACCAATTGATATTCAATGGTTTCAATCGGATTGAGAGAAGTCATTGGGTCTTGAAAAATCATTGCCACCCGTTTGCCGCGAATAGAGCGATAATCAGCTTTGGAGAGCTGATCAATCCGCTCTCCATGCAAAATAACCTCGCCTTGAACCATTTTTCCCGGCGGTTGCAACAGTCCCATAATGGCGTTGCCAACCGTTGACTTGCCTGCGCCAGATTCGCCAACCAGGCCCAGAATTTCGCCTTCTGCAACCGTTAGGCTGACATCATCGACGGATGTGAAGACACCATGGCGGCCGGGAAATTCCACCCGCATATTTTTGATATCCAGAAGCGTCATATCAATCATCCAATTTGGGGTTGAGGGCATCGCGGAGCCAATCCCCCAAGAGGTTTACAGACAGGGCGAGCAGAAGCAGGGTGACTGCCGGGAAAAACAGGATCCACCATTCCCCGGAAAACAGAAAACCTTGGCCAATGCGGATCAGGGTTCCCAAAGATGGCTCGGTTGGTGGCGCGCCAACCCCAAGGAAACTCAAGGTTGCTTCGGCAATGATAGCAAGCGCCAGCGAGATGGTGGCAATCACCAGCACGGGCGAGAGAACATTGGGCAAAATATGCAAAAAGATCACCGCAACGGGACCGCGCCCGACCAAGGTGGCCGCCTCAACATATTCCTTTTTCTTCTCAACCAGAGCCGCGCCACGCACAACCCGGGCAAACTGCACCCAGTCTGACAGGCCAATAGAGACAATCAGCACCCAAATAGCCATCTGATCGCGCAGATGAACGGGCGTAAAACCTTTAGCAATGCCGAAAATCAACATGGCAACCAGAATGGAGGGGAAAGTCAGCTGAATATCGGCAATGCGCATGATGAAAGCATCAGTACGCCCACCCACATAAGCAGAGATCAAGCCAAGCACAACGCCAATGATCATGGCAAACAAGACAGCGGCAAAGCCGACAAACAGCGAAATGCGCATGCCATAAAGGATGGTTGAAAGGACATCGCGACCCTGATCATCACTGCCGAACCAAAAAACGTCTTGTGTGAACTGGTTTGGCTCCATGGGGCTGGAAAATCCATTCATCAGATTGAGCGATGCCGGATCAAATGGATTATATGGGGCAATAAGCGGCGCAAAGATTGAAGCCAGGATCAAAGACAGGGCAACAGCGGCTGAAGCCATTGCAACAGGGCTTTGTCGGAAAGACCAATATAAATCGCTTTCCATGGCACGTTTGAGCATATCCATGACTTAACCCTCTTTGCCATCGCGCAAGCGCGGATCAATTGCCAAATAGAGCATATCGACAATGAAATTGATGCCCACAAACATCACCGAAATCAGCATCAAATAGCTGGCCATAACCGGAATATCGACAAATTGAACCGAGTCGATGAAGAGCAGGCCAACGCCGGGCCATTGGAACACGGTTTCTGTGATAATGGAAAAGGCAATGATAGAGCCGATTTGAAGGCCGGCCACGGTAATCACCGGAATCAGGGTATTTTTGACGGCATGGCGGAAATTGATGGTTTTTTCGGTCAGGCCGCGGGCGCGGGCAAAACGGATATAATCCTGACGCAGAATTTCGGACATTTCCGAGCGCACCAAACGCATGATCAGCGTCATTTGATAAAGCCCCAGCGTGATGGCTGGCAAAATCAGGGATTTTATCCCGCCCCACGACGTCAGTCCCGTTGTCCACCAGCCAAAATCAACAACATCTCCCCGGCCAAAGCTTGGAAGCCAGCCCAATTCCACGGCAAAAATATAAATCAGCAAAATACCAATCAAAAAGGTTGGAAGAGACACACCAATCAATGATGTGGTCAGGATGGTGGTGGTCACAAAGCCCTTACGATTGATGGCGGTATAAATGCCCAGCAAAATGCCCATAACCATGGCAAAGACGGCTGAGACGGTCGCCAATTCCAATGTTGCTGGCAAGCGTTCCAGAATGATATCAAGGGCTGGTCGTCCTTGCCGGAAACTGACCCCCATATCGCCCTGAATGGCTCCGGTGAGAAAATCCCAATATTGCACGATGAAGGGATCATTCAGCCCCAAAAGCTCGCGCAAGCGTTCAACATCTGCATCTGTGCGTTCCTGTCCCAGCATATTGTCGATCGGATCTCCGACAAAGCGAAACATGCCGAAAGCCACGAGGCCAACAGCTAGCAGTACGACCACAGATTGCATGGCCCGTTTGATAATATAAGAAATCATGCAGCTTCTCTGCCCTATGCCTGCATATCCTGATATCCATGATCAATGCCTGCCCGTGATGGGTGAGCTGACGCATGGATACAGACAGATTATGCGGCGGTGCCTAGCACCGCCGCATTTGTCTTATTTCAGTTTGAAATATTTGAACTTGGCTTGATCTTCTGGATCAACCACAGTGTCAATCTTTTCTGCCATACCCCAGTTCAGGACCTGATGGTGGATTGGCAAATAGAGCACTTCGTCCTGAACCGTCTTCCAGATGTCTGCAATGGTGGCATTGCGCTTGTCGAGATCAGTTTCCGAGGCAAGAGAGACGATCTTGGCGTCAATGTCAGCATTGGAAAAACGAGAGGCATTCCAGCTGCCGCGCTTGTCGCCTTTTGTATGAACAAGGAAGTTGAAGATATATTCAGAATCATAGGTTGGCACGCCCCAACCCAGCATATAAAAATCTGTAGTCAGATTGGTAATCTGTGGGAAATGCTGGGCTTTTGGCTTGGCATCCAGATTCACGGTGATACCAATTTGAGCAAACATGCCAACCACGGCCTGACAGATGGCTTCGTCATTGATATAGCGATCATTGGGGCAATGCAGTGTGGCAGAGAAGCCGTCTCCATAGCCTGCTTCAGCCATCATTGCCTTGGCGGCAGCGATATCAGCGGCTGGCACCATGTCCAGCTCTTTGGTCCAGCCATTGACAAACGGAGGCATGGCCACCCCTGCCGGAATGGACTGGCCACGCATCACCACTTTCATGATGGCATCACGATTGATGGCCATCCGCATGGCTTTGCGCACACGTACATCGGCAAATGGGTTTTTGCCCTCGACATTATCGGTGCTTAGATCCGCATCGCCTTGATTGAGACCAAGGAAGATAACGCGGTTTTGTGGGGCCTTGATCACTTTCAGTTTTGGATCGGAATCCACACGGCTCAAATCCTGCACAGGGACATCCTGAACAAAATCGACTTCACCGGACAGCAACGCGGCAACGCGGGTGGCAGCATTTTTAATCGGTGTATAATTGATCTTGGTGATATGCAGTGGGAATTCGCCTTTGCCCCAATAATTGTCAAAGGCCTTTAGCTCTGTTTTGCTATCTGGTGCGCGTGAGACCAGCACATAAGGGCCGGTGCCATTGGCATTGCGTGAGGCGAAGGTTTCTTCCCCACCTTCAAAATCCTGTACTTTGACCGTTTTATTGGCCTCAGCCCAGCCTTTGTCGAGAATGAACAGGTTGGTCAAATTGGATGGCATAATCGGATTTGGGCCTTTGGTCTCAATCTCAAAACCATATTTGCCATTGGTTCGCACAGCCTTGATGGACGAGAGCAGCTCTTTCATATCGCTGTCTGGTGTCATGGCCCGTTCAAAGGAAAAGACAACATCTTCGGAATCAAAATCCGCGCCATCATGGAATTTGACGCCTTCACGCAATTTGAAGGACCAGACATTGGGATTGTCCTTGCTTGGACCCCATTCTGTGGCCAGAGCAGGTACGATCTTGCCTGTCATGTCGCGGATGAGCAGAGGTTCATAAATCTGATGAGCCAGAGTATGGGTAGACCCCTCATTCTGTGCATGGGGGTCCATGGTCAAACTGTCGCCAGCCCGCGCCCAATTGACGGTTTCAGCGGCGGCAAAACTGGTCGATGCCAGCAAAATAGCCATAGTGGACATAGAAATTTTTTTAAGCAACGTCTTATCCCTCTCTTTTCAATCCCTGTGATTTTGACCAAGAATTTTCATTTTTATCGTATCGTATCGTATCGTATAGAGCTTATCAGAAAAGCCCGATAACGATATGTCTGTTTTCGTTCAGACACAATGCGCAAAGCCGTAAGAGCTTGACTTAAAAGTCCTGAGCCAGCCTCTCCCCTCTCATACCACCCGTCATGGTCCCCCATGGTCCCCTCATGGGCGGTCTGCTAGGGGGAGAGGGCTGGATATGCAGCCTAAAATCTCATATTGAGACTTCTAAATCAGGCATTAAGATGCGCATTGTGCCATTTTATATGCACATTTCTTATATGCACAATTTTGTTTTGTGCCTATTTTACATTGACCCAACGCAGGATGAAAAAGTTATCCGGGCGCTGTGTCAGTGCAATATTGTCTCTTGTCCCCCAGACCAGAGGCTGGACATAAAGCGGCACATAAGCTTGTTCTGACTGATAGATGGAAACGATTTCATCAATCATGCCCTGACGCTTGGTATTGTTAATTTCTGACTGCACCATAGGTAACAAGTCATCAACGCGAGCATTGGAGAAGCCGCCAAAATTCCATGATCCGAGCTTTTTCTCCTTGTTTGGCGTGCTCACAAGGAAGCGGACCGGATGCTCATGGTCAAAGGTGCCAGGAGACCAGCCGAGCATATACATATCGAAATTATCTGCCCGTAGCTCTGGCCAGTAAGTCTGGACCGGCATGGCATCAAGCTCTGCTTTCACGCCCACTTGCGCCAGCATGGCGGTGACGGCCTGACAGACAGCTTCATCATTGAGATAGCGATTGTTAGGGCATTTCAAACCAAAGGAAAAACCATCCCCATAGCCAGCGTCAGCCAGCAATTTTTTTGCGCCTTCAGGATCATAGGCTGTTGGCGCCATATTGGCTTTTGAATAGCCACGCATGGCCGGACTGACCAACTGGCTGGCCGCTTCTGCTGAGCCGCGCATGATGGTCTGACGGATGGCATCGACATTAATGGCCTTTGCCACAGCTTGACGGACCCGAACATCCTGAAACGGATTGGCCTTGTCTGCATCGCTGGTGAATTTGATTTTTCCGTGATCATGGCCAAAACCCAGCATGATCACACGGGCCTCAATACCACGGATCACCTTGGTGCCATTTTGGCTGTCAACGCGTGCAGCATCCTGAATGGGAACAGGATTGATCATGTCCACCTCACCAGACAAAAGCGCCGCGACCGCTGTGGCCGGATTGTCAATTGGGGTGAATTTGGCTTGTGAAATATTATGCTCTGCCTTGTCCCACCAGCCTTTGAAGGGCTTTAAGCTTGTAGAGAGGCCGGGCTGGCGGTCACTCACCATGAAAGCACCGGTGCCATTGGTGTTAAGCGTGGCAAAATTGCTGTTTTTCTTGTCCGGGCGCAGGGCATCGTTGGCCTTGGCCCAATCAGAATCCATAATCATCCAATTGGCGATTGAATCGGGGAAAATCGGATTTGGCGCTTTGGTCATAATATCGATGGTAAAGTCATCAACAATTTTGACTTCGGAGACCGGCGCAAACCAACTGCGTGTGTCGGATTCTTCCGCAGAGGCGCGCTCATAACTGAATAACACGTCTTTTGCGTCAAAATCGCTACCATCATGGAATTTGACACCTTTTCTGAGTGTAAAGCGCCAGCCTTTTCCATCTCCGATCGCCTCCCAAGAGGTGGCAAGAGCTGGCTCAATTGCCATATCTTTGCCACGACGCACAAGGCCCTCATAGACATTGTTCAAAAATCCCAGAACTGGGGCGGAATTCACCGCGTGGGGATCCATGGTTTGCGGATCTGTTTTTCCAGCCCAGCGGAATGTTTCTGCCTGTGCTGCTCCTGAGAGTAAAATGGTTGACAGTGCGATTAGTAGCGATCGTTTCATAGAAGCTCACCCATCATCGTTGGAAAGTTTTTGTTAATATTTTTGCCAAGCGTATGACAGCTGGCCAGCGAATGCCAGTCAAACATCGACGAAAGTCGAGTTTTGGGGTTAAAATAATGCGAGATAATATTTTTTATATAGATATATCAATATTTTAAATTTTAGACCGATAAGATTATTAAATGTGATTTACTTTCAACTTTTGCCTCTCATCCTGTCAGCCAAGTCTATGAAAAGGACCTGTGACAGGCTTTGACAGCTCTGATTTTGTCCCGTTTTGGGGCCAGATTGTATCAAAATCTTTCTTATCCTCTATGCCTATCCGTAGAAAACGATATTGACTTTAAAAGCTGCCTTGATCATATTTCGCCAAGATTATGGTTCCGTGACAGACAACGGACGAAAGAGGGAACATGGTTAGGACGACCCAAAAGGGGCCGAAGCCATGGCTGCCCCCGCAACTGTAGGCGGTGAATTTGAACTCGATATGCCACTGACCGGCTTTTGAGCTGGTTGGGAAGGTGAGTGACAGGTTTTGACCCGCAAGCCAGGATACCTGCCATAATTGGTCACCCGACCTTTGACACGGGGTGTGTTAAGGTGCGGATTCCCGTTAGGTGACATCAAAAAATATAATGCTCGGCATGATCGCGGGCCTATGCATGATGATTTGCTTTGTCATGTCGCTGGCCAGATCCTTATGCCTACGAGCTGTTTGGAAGTTTATGTCTGGATCAGACTGTTAAGCGAGATCCAGCGAGCGGGAGAGGTATGCCGACATGCATACAAAAATCGGTTTTTTATCCTTTTTGAGCGCCAGCCTTCTGGCCAGTGTTGCCGTTCGGGCCGAGGATCATAAGAGCGATATAATGCTGGAGCCCATTGTTATCAGTGCAGGGCGTCTTCCGGTTGAAGCTGCAAAAGTTGGTCGCTCTCATAGTATTTTATCGGGTGAGACGCTCGAGAAGCACCAAACCCGCTATGTGGCCGATGCTCTACGCGAAGTGCCCGGACTGTCTGTCTCGCGAACAGGCTCTTTTGGTGGCTTGACGCAAATTCGTATGCGCGGTTCTGAGGGCAATCACGTTCTGGTGCTGATTGATGGCATTGAAGTTTCAGAAACATCGCAAGGGGAATATGATTTTGGCTCCCTGCAAGTGGCCGATATTGAGCGCATTGAAGTTTTGCGTGGCCCACAAAGTGCGCTTTATGGCTCCAATGCCATGGCCGGTGTTATCCATATCATCACCAAAGATGGCCGCCGTGAAGGACGTGAGGTCACTGCCCGTACGGAATATGGCAGTGACAATACGATGCTGGCCAGCCTTGCTGCACGGGGTGGTGGTGAGACCTTTGATTTGGCCGTATCTGGGTCTTTTCGCAAAACGGATGGGTTTAACATTTCCGATTTTGGCACAGAGAAAGACGGCGATCGCAATGTCACGCTGAATGGCAAATTCAATTGGGATTTGAGTGATCAGGTGGCCTTTCATGCCAGTATGCGCCATGTGGATCGCAACTCGGACACTGACAATCAGGATTTCCGCTTTCCTGCCCAGCCAACCCAAGGTCTGGTGATTGATACAGCGTCTTACACAAAGACCAAGGAATTTTATGTCGGTACTGGTCTTGATGTTGCCTTGTTCGATGATCAGCTGCTTCAAACAAGCCGGTTTGAATATAGCGAGGTGAAGCGTGAGGGCATGGGCTCGTCCAAATATGGCAATAGCGGTGAGCGCTTTCATGCCAGTCATCAGGCAAGCTTGTCTTTTGACACCCCCTCTTTTGCCAATGCAAAGCATCGTGTCACAACCGCCTTTGAATGGGAGCATGAGACCTATACCAATGATTTTCCGTTTGCTTCATCGCAAATCCCGACCCAGACGCGGGATTTGTTCGGATATGTTGCAGAATATCGCGGGGAATTTTGGGAGTCGCTGTTTGTCGGTGGTGCCTTGCGCTTTGACCAGAATGACAAATTTGAAGATGCAGTCACCTATAATGCCGATATTGCCTATTTGATTGATCGCACCAATACGCGCTTTCATGCATCGATTGGCAGTGGTGTGACCAACCCCACTTTCTCCGAGCAGTTTGGCTATACTCCTGATCGCTTCATTGGCAATCCCAATCTCAAGCCAGAAGAGAATTTTGGTTGGGATATCGGCATTGAACAAAGCTTCTTTGATGAGCGCGCCAAAATTGACGTGACCTATTTCAATGAGCGCTTGAAAAATGAGATTTTCACCCGCTATACCCCAACTTTTATGTCCAGTCCGCAGAATATGGATGGCACCAGCAAACGTCAGGGCATTGAGATTGCGGCCAATGCGCAAGTGAGCGATGCTTTGAGCGTCCGAGGCTCCTATACCTATCTGTTGTCTGAAGAAGCCACTGGCTTGAAAGAGGTGCGCCGACCCAAACATTCTGCCTCTATGGGGGTGAATTGGTCCTTTTGGGATGGAAAGGCCAATCTGTTTGCGGATGCAATTTACCGCGGTTCGGTGGAAGATAATGAATTTGTCAATGCCACACCGCGCAGACGCACTACCTTGGATGATTATGTCTTGATCAATGCTGGCGGTGATTACCAGCTTACCGACACAGTCAAAGCCTTTGCCCGTGTCGAAAATCTGCTCGATACCAAATATGAGGAAGTCTTTGGATTTAACACGCAAGGCCGCGCTTTCTTTGCCGGTTTTGAAGCGAAATTCTAACGTCTTCTCTTTCGCACTTTTCTTTCCGGCTCTTTATGGAGCCGGAAAGGGCTAGGCTCAGGATCTGTTGATTTCAGCGCTGTCTGCGGGGACATTTTGGGCGCCCTGAGCCTAGCATCCCAAACCATCGAGCCACTGCATCGTTTCAAATCATGGTCTCATCTTGTTTGGAAAGTTTTCTCGTGACGTGCCGCTTGCTTTCAAAATTGCTGCTTTTTTTGATTGTGATTGTTTGTGCAACCCATCATCTGCCCAATGTACAGGCCGCTGCCCCTGCACGTGTGGTCTCGATGAATTTATGCACGGATCAATTGGCAATGCTGCTTGCAGGCAAGGAGCAATTGATTTCGGTTTCCTATTTGGCCGCCCGTGAGAGCTCTTCCATTATGGTGGACCAAGCCAAACGCATTGGCACCAATCATGGTTTGGCTGAAGAAATTTTCCGCCTCAAACCCGATTTGGTTCTGGCCGGAACCTTCACCACCCGCGCGACCGTCAATTTGCTCAAAAAACTGGATATTCGTGTCGAAGAATTTCCCCCTGCCTATTCCATGAAAGATATAAAGGTCAATCTGCTTAGAATGGGCCACCTTTTGGGGCAACAGGCGCGTGCTTTAGAGCTGCAAAAACAGTTTGAACGTGATTTATTACACATCAAGGCCGAGCAAACTCCGAATCAAAAAGTGATCGGCTCTTATGGGGCCAATAGCTATACATCGGGCTTTGGCACATTGGAAAATGACATTATCAAAGCGGCGGGCCTTAACCATATGGGCGAGGCATTGGGCGTCAAAGGCACAATCAAATTGCCATTGGAAAGCCTGTTGCGCGCGCAACCTGATTATATCATGTCCTGGCAGCAATGGTCCGAACGGCCGGGACGTTCAACCGAGATTTTGCATCATCCGGTTTTGGAGCGCTCATTTGGTAAAGAGCGCCGCCTTTATGCTGATAGTCGCTATTGGATCTGTGGCCTTCCTTTGGTGATTGAAGCAATCCAGCATCTTCAGCATCAGACCCAAGGACAAGCAAATGACTGATCGCGGATTCCATCGCTATATGGCCCTGATATGTGGACTTGGGCTTTTGACTTTGTTGCTGTTTTGCCTGTCGCTGGCCATGGGCCAACAATGGATTTCGCCCCTTGTCTTTTTTCAGCAAACACCGGATGCGGGCCAATCAAGCCAGATGGTGGATCGCATCATCTTATATGACATTCGCTTGCCGCGCGCCTTGCTGGGCTTATTGATCGGAATGATTTTGGGATTGTCCGGGGCCGTTCTGCAAGGTCTTTTACGCAATCCGCTTGCAGAGCCAGGCCTGCTTGGTATTTCGGCCTCAGCGTCTTTGGGGGCTGTTCTTGCCATTCATTTGGGCTGGACAAGTTTGTTTGCCTATGCCTTGCCTGTCTCTGCGCTGTTCTGCGCCCTGATTGCCGTCTTTGTGCTTTTTCTTTTGGTTGGGCGCACGGCGGATATTCTCACCATCATTTTGGCAGGGGTGGCCCTGACATCTCTTGCCGGTGCCATGACGTCGCTGACTTTGAATCTATCCTCCAATCCCTTTGCCGCTTTGGAAATTGTTTTCTGGATGCTTGGCTCTTTGGCTGATCGCAGTCTTTTGCATGTCAGTTTGGCAGCGCCTTTTATTTTGATTGGCATGGTGCTTTTGTTCAGTACCGCCAGAGCATTGGATGCCCTGAGCCTTGGCGAGGATGTTGCCCAAACCTTGGGCATTCGCCTTGGCCGAACGAAAAGCCTTGCAATTTTCGGCACAGCCATTGGCGTTGGGGCGGCAACGGCGGTCAGCGGCGCGATTGGCTTTGTTGGTTTGATCATTCCTCACCTATTGCGTCCTCTGGTTGGCAACAAACCAAGCCGCTTGCTCTTTGCCAGCGCTTTAGGAGGTGCAAGTTTCCTGCTTGCTGCGGATTGCTTTGTGCGCTTTGCCATGCCCTTGCGCGATCTGAAATTGGGCGTGGTCACCGCTTTGATCGGGGCGCCTTTTTTCTTCTGGTTGCTTTTATCTTTGCGAGGCAAATCCCGATGACACAGCTTTCCTGCCATGCGCTCTCTTTTCATCGGGGCCAAGCACTGGTTCTGGATCAAGTGGGTTTTGTCTCTGACAAGCCGGAATTGATTGGCATCATTGGTCCCAATGGGGCGGGCAAAACAACCTTGATGCGGTGTCTTGCCGGTCTTTTATCGCCGACATCTGGTGCAGTTGCGCTCAATGGGCAAGCGCTTGATCGGCAATCCATCACAGCCAAGGCCAAAGCCATTGCGTTTTTGCCCCAAGAGCGAAGCGTGCACTGGTCCTTGCAGTGCCAAGATATCGTTATGTTGGGACGTATGCCCCATCGCAGTGCCTTTGCACGCCCCTCTGAAAAAGACCGCAAGATTGTGGCTGACGCCATGCAACAGATGGATGTCAACGCTTTTGCCAATCGTGATTTTCTCTGCCTGTCCGGCGGCGAACAAGCGCGGGTTCTAATTGCAAGAATGTTGGCGCAAGAGCCGGATTTGATGATTGCGGACGAGCCTGTCAATGGTCTGGATCCGGCGCATCAAATCAGCCTGATGCAGATCTTGCGCGCCATTGTCGCCAAAGGCACCCGTGTTCTGGTCTCGCTGCATGATCTCTCTCTTGCCAGTCGCTGGTGTGATCGGCTGCTTCTTGTCCATCAAGGACGGTTGGTGGCTGATAATTCTCCCGATATCGTTTTATCCGATGACAATATGGCATCGGTGTTTGGCATTGGTATGGGGCATCTTGCCTGTCAGGATCGTATCATTTCCATCCCCACTCATCTGGTTACTTCCTGCTCCTCTCATGGCTCCTTAACTGAAGGTCAAACGCATGACAGATAATGGCTTTTCCTTACTGCACAAACAGCTGATCTCTTATTTAAGCGATATCCATACCGGTTGGAGCATCGGGTCTTTTGGCGCCATTGCCGAATTTCATCAACGCCCCAGTGATCAGCTGCTTATCGACCATCCAGAAAAACTTGTGCGGATCAGTGAGAAGGGTGGTATTGCGCTGAATGTAGACCGGCTGTGCCATATTCAGGCCCTGGCCTATGAGACCTTAAGCCCGCGACCCAATCGCTGGACCCATGGCCTTGTGCTTTGTATGGAAAAAATGCGTGGACATGCCTCTGGCCGCGCAAACCTCACCGAATTGGGAGAGGATATAGATGCGCCAAGAGCATGTGATCGTGCCTCTCTTTTGTTTGATATGGGTCTGGATCTGGCCAATGTCGATTTTTGCATCCGCACGCAAGATGCTGAACTGATCGCGCTTTTGCGCGCGCAAGAAGGGCGGTCTCTGTTTGAAGCGGGCAACCCTGCCATGATGGCGATTTTAAAGCATCACCCTCACCGGGTTGCCATCTCGCGGATTGGGCGCGTGGAAGTCTATCAAAAAATTGGCGGCCCGGAGACAGGGGGTGTCTCCCCTGATGGTCCGCACACGCATGTCTTGCCAAAATTGCTGCGAACAGGGCGGACCCATTCTGCTAACATTCCGGTGCCGGATGATTTGATTCCTGTGGCCAGCATTCACCCGGCCAGTGCCGTTTATGATGAATTGGCCAGAGATATCGATTTCAATCAAAGCCGTTTTGAGCATTTTCAAAAAATACTCGCCCTCTATGGCACCAACGACTATGTGATGGAAAAATTAAAGCTGTTTGATGCAGCCCATATGACCAGTGATCCGGCGACTTTTGAGCCAACGCAAACCAGACTTGGGCGTGTGGCTGTGAAGGTTGCGCTGCGACAGCTGGATCGTCTGGCACAAAAAGGCGATGACAATCTATCCAGACGATGGATTGATGATATGCGCCTGCGTTTTGACAAATTTGCCAGCCAAGACCAAATGGATGATGAATTGCTGGGCCACAAAGGGTAATACCAACGGCATGAAAGATTGACCCATAGGATGCCTTGAAATGGTTTAATGGCAAGGCGTCGGCTCGATCGGACAATGCCGGGGCATTTTCTTTTTTGATGCGAACCTTTTGCATTGAATTGTCAAGACAATTCAATGAGGCGCGCCCTAGAAAGACAACGCA
>JAOXSH010000014.1 GCA_025800145.1 Cohaesibacter sp. | reverse complement strand
ATTTGATTTTTAGTGTTTTACTATGTTGTTTTTAATGGGCCTGGACGACAGAACTGTCAAACATCTGCACCAGATGAGCCGATGAACTCAGTGACGCCAAACTGTCGAAACAGGCCTCAAAGACACCAGCCTTGCTCAGCCGGTCAAATCGTTTCCAGATAGAATTCCACTTTCCGAACTGAGTAGGCAAGGCTCGCAGGTGATGGTATGGACGCAGAAATAATGGACAGCTTCAAGGAAAAGCCGAGTGTCGCGCCCCTTGGCGCCTCGGCGGGGCAGGTGGGCCTCAAACACGTCCAGTGCTATCGCCCAATCATCCTCTGTCATATGTGTAGATATCGCCAACTCTCCAAATCAGTTGGCCATCTATGAATCACACAATATAAATTAAGGGAATCCCAAATCCGATCCGCGTGAAAATTCGTCCACACTGCTTAAGACATACCAACTCAGTCGTTTTTTGTTGTATACAGGATGTCGTCTCGGTGAAGCGTTGAAGCTGGACTGGAACCAAGTCAAAGACGACAACACGTATGTCACGTTCATCCGCACAAAGAACAACATGGCGAGAACTTTGCCATGTGATGAAGCTGTAGTTCAGGCTCTTGAATGGGCACGACGCAGGGGCGACAGCCGACCATTTGTCATGTCTCAACACACTTATAGAGACCACTGGAACCGTGGACGGCGCTTCATGAACTCGCTGGATGACCCTGAGTTCATACCTCATATGCTCCGCCATACGTGCTGTACTCGTTTGGCTGTTGAAGACTTCCTTTCACGTCTCTGAAGACGTGGATGGGACACAAGCGAATCGAGACAACGATGCGTTATGCGCACCTTGTTCCACAGTAACTTGATAAAGGACTTGATATTCTCAAAACTTGGCGCTATCTGTCCATCTAATCTTAGAACTGCGGGTGTGGCGGAATTGGTAGACGCACTGGTTTTAGGTACCAGCGCCTCTGGCGTGGGGGTTCGAGTCCCTCCATCCGCACCAAAAGAATAAATTGCTGTTATCTTTGGCGAAATGTTGGTGACATTGAGTGTCACTAAAGATGTCACTGGTAACACTGGGGAGAGCCTAAGTCTTTGATTCCATTGAGACTGAGTAGATTTAGGTTCTGGTGGCGCGAGCCGTGGGGGCTCAAGTCCCTCCACCCGTGCCAAATCTCTCCCTTGCTTTGTTGGTTCGGGGGTGGCTGAAAAGAAGTTTGGCTGCTATGGCGGCCTCTCTTTGTTGGGCGACAGGTGAATCAGAAAATGAAGGGCGATGTGTCTTATTATGACCTTCCCCGTGATGAATTTTGATCTAAACTACGAAAGCAGATTGATATGCAGGTGACTGAAACCCTGTCCGAAGGACTGAAACGCGAATTGAATGTCGTTGTTCCTGCTTCTGATCTTGAAGCTCGTCTGGTGAGCAAGATTGAAGAGATTAAAGGGCAGATCCAGATTAATGGTTTCCGCCCGGGCAAAGTGCCAGCATCTCATGTGCGCAAATTGCACGGCAAGGCTCTGATGGGTGAAATCGTTCAGGATCTGATCGGTGAAACAACCCGCACTTCTTTGGAAGAACGCAGCGAGAAAGCTGCTATGCAGCCTCAGTACAAGCTGACCGAAGACGAAGAAGAAGCAAACAAAATCATGGATGCGAAAACCGATCTGGTTTTCGATATCATCTATGAAGTGCTGCCAGCGATCGACGTTGCCGATGTTTCCGGTGTTGAGATTGAGCGTCCTGTTGTTGAAGTTGAAGAAGCTGAAGTTGAAGAGCGTCTCAACATGATCGCAGAAGGCTCTCGCCCGTTTGAAACCAAAGACGGCGCTGCTGAGGAAAAAGATCGCGTTTTGATGTCCTACCTCGGTAAAGTGGACGGTGAAGCTTTTGAAGGCGGTGCGGATGAGAATGCACAGCTGGTTCTGGGGTCTGGTCAATTCATTCCCGGCTTTGAAGATCAGCTGATCGGTGCCAAAGCAGGTGATGAGAAAACCATCAAGGTGACATTCCCCGCTGACTATGGTGCAGAGCATCTGGCTGGCAAGGACGCTGAGTTTGATATTGTCGTCAAGGAAGTTCAGGCTCCCGGTGAGCTGGAGCTGGATGACGAATTTGCTTCCAAGCTTGGCCTCGAATCTATGGAAAAGCTGAAAGAAGTCATCAAGGACCAGATCACGTCTCAGTATGGTTCTATGACCCGTCAGCGCGTTAAGCGTCAGTTGCTGGATAAAATGGACGAGCTGCACAAGTTCGACGTTCCACCAACCTTGCTGGAGCAGGAATTCAACAATATTTGGCAGCAAGTGACTGCTGAAATGAACGAAAACAGCAAGACCTTTGAAGACGAAGACACCACCGAAGAAAAAGCGCAGGAAGAATATAAGACTATTGCAGAACGCCGCGTGCGTTTGGGTCTGGTTCTGTCTGAAATCGGTGAGAAGAACGAAATTCAGGTCTCTGATGAGGAAGTGCAGCGCGGTATCATGGCCCGCGCCCAGCAATTCCCGGGTCAAGAGCGTCAGGTGTTTGAATATTACACCCAGAATGCAGAAGCGCTTGCTTCTATTCGTGCGCCAATCTTCGAAGAGAAAGTTGTTGACTATCTTCTGGAACTGGTCAAAGTCGAAGACAAGACCGTTTCCAAAGAAGAGTTGGAAAAGCAGGTTTCCGAAGACGAAGAATAGTCTCGTCTGATTGCTTGAAAAAATCAAAAGCGTCCCTAGTTATGGCTGGGGACGCTTTTCTTGTCTTGGGCTTGCTGCTTTGGTTAGCCCTACAGGTTTGGCGCTTGTTGAAAAGATCCGCTTTTGCGCTTTCATCTGTGCGCCGATAGCGGCTTTGAACGTTCGTCAGTAAATTATTTATAGTCAGGATGCTAAAAGACCATCATTGGGGTGCAAAGTCTGATTCGCGAAAGTGTGATGATATGTGATCCCAAAATGGTTTGCAGGCGCTCCCGGATGCGGGGCATGATGGAGAGGGGACCACATTGGCATTGAATGATTTCTTGCTGATGACAGGTCTTGCGACGAGGAAGAATGATGAAGGATCCAATCGATCTTGCGATGAATCTGGTGCCGATGGTTGTGGAGCAATCCAACCGTGGTGAGCGCGCGTATGATATTTATTCCCGCCTTTTGAAAGAGCGGATCATTTTTGTAACGGGTCCGATCGAAGATCACATGGCGACCCTGATTTGTGCGCAATTGTTGTTTTTGGAAGCAGACAATCCAAAGAAAGAGATTTCGCTCTATATCAACAGCCCCGGTGGCGTGGTAACTGCTGGTATGTCCATCTATGACACCATGCAATTCATCAAGCCGCCCGTTGCGACGCTGTGCATGGGGCAGGCCGCCTCTATGGGTTCTTTGTTGCTGTGTGCCGGTCACAAGGATATGCGCTTTGCTTTGCCAAATGCGCGCATCATGGTGCATCAGCCTTCCGGTGGGTTTCAGGGGCAGGCCTCTGATATCCAGCGTCATGCAGAAGATATTCTGAAAATGAAGCGCCGCTTGAACGAAGTCTATGTCAAGCATTGCGATCAGGATTATGACACGGTTGAAAAGACGCTGGATCGTGATCATTTCATGACTGCAACCGAAGCCAAAGACTGGGGTCTTGTGGATCGCGTGGTGGAAAATCGTGATACTTTGGCGGAGGATGCGTCCAAGTCTGACGACGATAAAGACAAAGGCTAATATCTTGCTTTGCCTTGCAAGTTTGGCAAAGTTTGATTAAGTCTGATGTCCGAAAAAGGCATCCCATTCTGGAGAAGCTGGCCAGAAATTGTTGCTGTTAAGCGAATATTGAAGATTTGATGGCCAAGCTTACAGAATACAAGAACCGGGTATCGAGCGTGTGTTTGTAGCAAAATAATACGCTTGATGCCGATTTTAGGGTCTGGTTTTGCTTGCAGTGTTTGTCAGGCACCATAAACTGAGACTGGTAAGGGGCTTTTGCCCGAGTGATAACCGAAAAGAGGCAATTACATGAGTAAGGCCGGTGGTGGCGATAACAAGAATACGCTGTACTGCTCCTTTTGTGGTAAGAGCCAGCATGAAGTGCGCAAGCTGATCGCAGGTCCAACTGTTTTCATCTGTGATGAATGTGTTGAATTGTGCATGGATATCATCCGCGAGGAAAACAAATCCTCCTTGGTGAAATCCAAAGATGGCATTCCAACGCCACAAGAGATTTGCGAAGTTCTGGATGATTATGTCATCGGTCAGGGACAGGCCAAGCGCGTGCTGTCTGTTGCGGTGCATAACCATTATAAACGTCTTGCCCATGGCAAGAAAAATGCCGACATCGAACTGGCAAAATCCAATATTATGCTGATTGGACCAACCGGTTGCGGTAAGACGCTTCTTGCGCAGACGCTGGCACGCATCATTGATGTGCCTTTCACCATGGCCGATGCGACAACGTTGACGGAAGCGGGCTATGTTGGTGAAGATGTCGAGAATATCATTCTGAAGCTGTTGCAGGCTGCTGACTATAATGTTGAGCAGGCCCAACGCGGTATTGTCTATATCGATGAGATCGACAAAATCTCTCGTAAATCTGACAATCCATCCATCACCCGTGATGTATCCGGTGAGGGTGTGCAGCAAGCTTTGCTCAAGATCATGGAAGGCACAGTTGCCTCTGTTCCGCCGCAAGGGGGTCGTAAGCATCCACAGCAGGAATTTTTGCAGGTTGATACGGCCAATATCCTGTTCATTTGTGGTGGTGCATTTGCGGGTCTGGATAAGATTATTTCTGCACGCGGTATGGATACCTCGATTGGCTTTTCTGCCAAAGTAGAAGATCCTGATGAGCGTGGCACCGGTGAATTGTTCAAGGAGCTGGAGCCGGAAGATCTGCTGAAATTTGGTCTGATTCCAGAGTTTGTCGGTCGTTTGCCTGTTCTGGCAACGCTGGAAGATCTGGATGAAGATGCGCTGATTACCATTCTGTCCGAGCCTAAAAATGCTCTGGTCAAGCAGTATCAGATGCTGTTTGAGATGGAAGGGGTTCGTTTGACATTCCACGAGGATGCTTTGCGTGCCATTGCCGCCAAGGCGATTGAGCGCAAAACCGGTGCCCGTGGTTTGCGTTCCATTCTCGAAGGCATTCTTCTGGATACCATGTATGAGCTGCCCGGAATGGAAGGTGTGGAAGAGGTTGTTATCTCTGGCGATGTCGTCAAGGGAGAAGCAAGACCGCTCTATATCTATAGCGATATTCAAAATGAAGCGGAATCAACCTCGGCTTAATGGCTGATCTCAGCATGACATTTGAAAGAGGCGACCTCAGGGTCGCCTTTTTTGTCGGCTATACTGAGGGTGAGATTCTTGAAAGTCCTGTGATTGAATAATCAGCTCTTATTCACATTCATGCGATTGTATTGTGGAGTGCCTTGAAAGTTATGAAGGCAAGCCCCACCTAGAGTGATACCGTGGTGAAAAGTGGTTTGAGTCTTTGCCACATTTTGTTGCCGATGACACTGTCAGGTCTTTTGGGCTTTCTTGCGAAAAGACCTTGTATCGGCTTCTGGCGGGCCATTATGGCCGCATGGAACTTATCTCTGGCTTGTTTCTAGCAGAGAAGAAAAAATAGAAAGGTAGGAACATATGAGCGACGGAACCCACATCAGTGATGGAGATCCAACAGCTGGTACCATGTATCCTGTCCTGCCCCTTCGGGACATTGTTGTCTTTCCTCATATGATTGTGCCGCTTTTTGTCGGGCGTGAGAAGTCAATTCGGGCTCTGGAAGAAGTGATGCAATCGGACAAGCAGGTTTTGCTTGTGACACAAAAAAATGCCGGTGATGATGATCCTGCCCCGCAGGATATTTATAAGATCGGTACCCTTGCGACTGTTCTGCAATTGCTGAAATTGCCTGATGGTACGGTCAAGGTGTTGGTGGAAGGTCTGGACCGCGCATCCCTTGATGCTTTTTCAGATCGCGAAGATCTGTTTGAAGCCAGCGCGACCATTTTGCCAGAAGAAGATGGCGACAAGGTTGAAGTCGAAGCTTTGGCCCGCTCTGTTGCGACAGAATTTGAGAATTATGTGAAACTGAACAAGAAAGTTTCACCGGAAGTGATTGGGGCGGTTTCCCAAATCGAGGATTATTCCAAGCTTGCTGATACGGTTGCCTCTCATTTGGCCATCAAAATTCAGGAAAAGCAGGAAATTCTAGGCATTGCCAGCGTTGTTGAGCGTCTGGAGCAAGTTTTGGGCCTAATGGAGAGCGAGATTTCCGTTCTTCAGGTTGAAAAGCGCATCCGCACACGCGTCAAACGCCAGATGGAGAAAACCCAGCGCGAATATTATCTTAATGAGCAGATGAAGGCCATTCAGAAGGAATTGGGTGATTCTGAAGAAGGCGGCGATGAGATTCGCGAGTTGGAGCAGGCCATTGAGAAAACCAAGCTCTCCAAGGAAGCGCGTGAAAAGGCCGATGCGGAGCTGAAAAAGCTCAAGCAAATGAGCCCGATGTCAGCGGAAGCAACCGTTGTGCGCAATTATCTGGATTGGTTGATCGGTATCCCTTGGGGCAAGAAATCTCGCGTTAAAATTGATTTGGAAAAGGCTGAAGATGTTCTGGATACAGATCATTATGGTCTGGAAAAGGTCAAGGAACGTATTATTGAATATCTTGCGGTCCAAAAGCGTACTAATAAGCTCAAAGGTCCGATCCTGTGCCTGGTTGGCCCTCCGGGCGTTGGTAAAACTTCGCTGGGTAAGTCGATTGCCAAGGCAACAGGGCGTGAATTTGTGCGTATGGCGCTTGGTGGTGTGCGCGATGAGGCCGAGATTCGTGGTCATCGCCGGACCTATATTGGTTCTATGCCGGGCAAGGTTGTACAATCGATGAAAAAGGCCAAGAAGGCCAATCCGCTTTTCTTGCTGGATGAGATCGACAAGATGGGCATGGATTTCCGTGGCGATCCGTCTTCCGCTTTGTTGGAAGTACTTGATCCAGAGCAGAATCATGCATTCATGGATCACTATCTGGAAGTGGAATATGATCTGTCTAATGTCATGTTCATCACAACGGCCAATACGCTTAACATTCCTGCGCCTTTGATGGATCGTATGGAAGTGATCCGCATTGCCGGTTACACCGAAGACGAAAAGGTCGAAATTGCCCGTCGCCACCTGATTCCAAAAGCAATGAAGGATCATGGCTTGAAAGAAAAGGAATTTTCTCTTGATGACGGTGGTTTGCGTATGGCGGTTCAGCGTTATACCCGTGAGGCGGGCGTGCGTAACCTTGAGCGCGAAATGATGAAATTGGCGCGCAAGGTGGTCAAAGAGCTTTTGATGAGCAAAAAAGACCGCATTGATGTCACCATCGAAAATCTAGAGGATTTTCTTGGTGTTCCGCGCTTCCGTTTTGGTGAAGTGGAATCTGAGGATCAGATCGGGGTTGTCACAGGCTTGGCCTGGACCGAAGTGGGTGGCGAATTGCTGACCATTGAGGGGGTTATGATGCCGGGCAAAGGCAAAATGACCGTCACAGGCAATTTGCGTGATGTGATGAAAGAATCCATTCAGGCGGCAGCCTCATATGTGCGCTCTCGTGCCGTGGATTTTGGTGTCGAGCCTCCGGTCTTTGATCGCAAGGATATTCACGTTCATGTCCCGGAAGGCGCAACACCAAAAGATGGTCCATCCGCCGGTATCGCCATGGCAACAGCCATTGTCTCACTGATGACAGGCATTGCTGTGCGAAAGGATATTGCCATGACAGGAGAAATCACCTTGCGTGGCCGTGTTTTGCCAATTGGTGGTTTGAAGGAAAAATTACTGGCTGCGTTACGTGGTGGTATCAAGACTGTTCTGATCCCGGAAGAAAATGCCAAGGATTTGGCTGACATTCCAGATAATGTAAAGAATGAGCTTGATATTATCCCTGTATCCAATGTTGGTCAGGTGCTCGAACATGCCCTTATATCCCAACCTGTTGCGATTGAATGGGATGAAGCCGCCGCAGCGCTTGAGAATAAGAGCGTGAATGCAGAGAATGAAACATCATCATCATTGCAGCATTAGTGCCCGATTTAAAGGTCTCTGAGTGAGACTTTAAGGTTGCATATCCGACCCTCTCCCCCTCCCAGGCCGCCCATGAGGGTACCATGACGGATGGTCTGGGAGGGGGAGAGGGTCGGTTCAGGACTTTTAAATGAGGCTCTTAGATTCTTGCTGTTTTGATCTGTTGAAACGCCCGGAAATCTGCGACTTGGTTGACAAACCTCCGGCTGGACAGCGTTAAAAATTTGCGAAAGATTATGCCAAAAAGGCGCATCTGTTCCCAGATGCGCCTTTTTAACGAAAGGTCAAGCATTCTTTTTTGTTTAAAGCGTTGAAAATGGCAGAAATCTGCGAATTTTGACCTTGATTTCTGAGTGATTTCGCCAGATTGTCCCATATCACGTCTGAAAATGAATCTGTTCTATTTGATTCTGAGGACGAAGAATTGCCTGATAGCTAAGGGGCATTCGTTGTGAAATCGAGAAGGAAGAAACTATGAATAAGAATGAGTTGATCTCTGCTGTTGCTGACAAGTCTGGTCTGACTAAAGCGCAGGCTGGCGATGCAGTGGATGCATTGTTCGACACCATCTCTTCCACCTTGAAGGGTGGTGACGAAGTTCGGATTATCGGCTTTGGCAATTTCTCTGTGACCGAGCGTGCTGCGACTGAAGGCCGTAACCCCCGCACCGGTGAAACCATTCAGATTCCAGCCTCCAAGACCCCTAAATTCAAGGCTGGTAAAGGCCTGAAGGATGCTGTGAACGGCTAATTTGCCTTCGCGGATTGATTTGAAGCCCTCGGTTCCCGCAAGGACCGGGGGTTTTTTATTGCAAGAAATGCGTCATATGAATATTCGCATCCACAGGAATTCATTTATCTCATGGGATCTTTTAAATTTTAATTTGACTATTATAGTCATATTATATTTATAAGCGGATATCTATCAAGCGATAGCATCGTCTACAGACTTTGACTCTGTTAAAGGATATTCCATGAAAATCAATATTTTAAGCAGGTTTATGGCCAAAACAGCCATGACGGTTGGTCTTGTTGCCGCTTTTGGCGCAGCGCCCGCTTTGGCAGAAAAAATCACAGTGACTGATATTGCGGGCCGGACTGTCAGCGTTGAGAAAAATCCATCCAAAATCATTTTGGGTGAAGGGCGCATGATTTATTCCATTGCGCTGCTGGATCGCGACGACCCTTTCAAGCGTATTGTGGGATGGAAAGATGATCTGATCAAATATGATCCTGATCATTACCGTAAATATAAAGCCAAATTCCCGACCATTGACAAGATTCAGAATTTCGGTAGCCCTTATTCTAGCGAATTTAGTCTGGAAGCGGTTGTTGCCTCTGGCGCACAAATGGTTGTGCTTAATCTTGGCAAATTGTTGCAGGCGCAAGAAAGCGGCTTGTTGGAAAAGCTGGACAAGGCCGGGGTTGCGGTGCTTTTTGTTGATTTCCGCCAGCGTCCAACACAGAATACCGTGCCAAGCTTGCAGCTTTTGGGTCGCGTTCTGGATCGCCGCGATCAGGCGGACGAATTTATCGATTTCTATATCCAGAATATGCAGACAGTGCTGAACCGGGTTGAGAAAATCAGGGAAGAGAACAAGCCCGTTGTCTTTATTGAGCGTGCAGCTGGTTATAACCCAGATAAATGTTGCAGCACATTCGGCGAGGCCAACCTTGGCCGTCTGGTGACTTTGGCTGGTGGTGCCAATTGGGGCAGCAAGAAATTCTCTGGCCATGGTGGCAAGGTTAACCCTGAATCCATCTTTGTTGACAATCCAGATGTGATCATTGGCACAGGTGCCAACTGGGCTGAGGCCAATCCCTCAACCGCCGCAGTTTTGTTTGGCTATGAAGCCAATGACAAAATGGTGCAAAAGCGCCTCGGCGCCTTGGCTGCGCGTAAAGGCTGGGGTGAGCTGAAAGCAGTGAAAGATGGTCAATTCCGCTCCATCTATCATCAATTCTATAACAGCCCTTACCATTTTGTGGCGTTACAGACATTTGCCAAATGGTTCTATCCTGATCAATTCTCTGATGTTGAGCCGAATGAGACCTTTAAAGAGCTGCATGATCGCTTCTTGCCGATCGATTATAGCGGTGTCTTTTGGGGCACTTTGAACAACAAATAAAGCTTCTTGCCTTTATTGGCCCTGTTCGATTGTTGATCGAGCAGGGCTTTTGTCTTTTCAGGAGATGATTTGATGGCATATGTGATAGACAGCGATCACATGCAGGCGCGCTATCGCTCCCAGATTGCCCGGCGATATGGCATTCTGGCGGTGGTCTTTGCTCTTTTGGTGGTGAGCTTTTTCATTGACATCACCAACGGCCCCGGGAATTTCCCTCTCGGTGTGATCTGGGATGTTTTGCTGGATAAAAGCGCCCATGGCGTGAAAATGGAAGTGGTGATCTGGGATTATCGCATCGCAATTGCAGTCACTGCTATTGTGGTTGGGGCAATTTTGTCTGTTGCAGGTGCCCAGATGCAGACCATTTTGAACAACCCATTAGCCGAGCCTTTTACCCTTGGGGTCTCTTCTGCGGCCAGTTTTGGTGCATCTCTTGCCATTGTATTGGGCTGGAGCATCATACCCAATGTCGGGCACCTGATTGTAACCCTGAATGCTTTTATCTTCGCGCTTGGCACATGTGGGTTCATCCTTTTTGCCACGCGCCTGAAGGGGGTAGGGGCCGAGACTATGATTTTATTTGGTATCGCTATTTTCTTCACCTTCAATGCCGCCTTGGCGATGATGCAATATATTGCGTCAGAAGATCAGTTGGCCCGGATTATTTTCTGGATGATGGGCTCTCTCTCCCGCGCCAGCTGGGATAAAATTTCCATCGCCGCTGTCTTGCTGGCAATTGCCATTCCGTTTTCTCTGATCCGCACATGGCAATTGACGGCATTGCGGATGGGAGAGGAAAGCGCGGTCAGTCTGGGGATTGATGTGGCACGCCTGCGCATTGAAATGCTGATTCTGATTTCTTTCTTGGCTGCAACAGCCGTGGCCTTTGTTGGTACGGTCGGCTTTATCGGTCTTGTGGGGCCCCATATCGCCCGGATGATTGTGGGCGAGGATCAGCGCTTCTTCATTCCTTTATCTGCTCTTGTGGGCGCGCTTGCTATGTCGATTACATCTATTGTCAGCAAGACCATTACACCGGGTGTGATTTATCCGGTTGGCATTATCACGGCCTTGATTGGGGTGCCTGTTTTCGTGTCGGTTATTTTGTCGACAAGAAAGGAGCGTTTGTCATGACATTACAGATTTCGGATCTGTCAGCAGGCTATGGCAAGAAGCTGATTTTACAGGATATATGTCTTGATAATATCAAGCCGGGACATTTTGTCGGTGTGATTGGTCCCAATGCGGCGGGCAAATCGACTTTTTTCAAAAGTTTGACGGGGATTTTAAAGCCTCAATCTGGATCTATTACGCTTGATGGGCAAAATGTTATTGCCATGCGCCGCAAACAAAGAGCTGCGAAAATTGCCTATATGCCGCAAAGTGTGGGCTGTAATGCGGCGCTGACGGTCTTTGAAAGCGTATTGCTGGCCTTGAAACAAACCAGTGGCTGGCGCGTGGATCAGGACAATTTGCGTGAAGTTTCCGAAACGCTGACCTTGCTGGGACTTTCGCATTTATCCGATAAAGGCATTGGGGCGCTCAGTGGCGGGCAGGCGCAAATGGTGGCTGTGGCGCAGGTTCTGGTTAGAAAGCCAAAGCTTTTGCTGCTGGATGAGCCAACCAGTGCGCTGGATCTTCACCACCAATTATCGATTTTGACTGCCATTGGTGATGCAGCATCGCGCTTTGATATGATTGTGATGGCAGCTTTGCATGATTTGAATCTGGCAGCAAAATTTTGTGATCGTCTTGTTTTGATCCGCGATGGCCGAATTTTGGCCGATGGAGAGCCTCGTGAGATTCTGGGCTTGGAGGCGATTGAGGAGACTTATAATATTCAGGCATCCATTGAACAGACAAAGA
Source organism: Cohaesibacter sp. (assembly GCA_025800145.1). Classification (GTDB taxonomy): domain Bacteria; phylum Pseudomonadota; class Alphaproteobacteria; order Rhizobiales; family Cohaesibacteraceae; genus Cohaesibacter. Next base: position 13,093 of record JAOXSH010000014.1, on the reverse strand, counting down.
GCGGCACTTATTATGTAGATGCACGCTTGCCCTAAATCGGGCACGAGGATTTATCGGGCTTGTTATCGATCAGGAGAGCAAGCCCGATCAGACCATTTTATGATCGCAATAGCACCGTTATCGGTTACATGCGGTTCAATGACACTCTACTGTTTGGGAAAATGGTGGGTGATGAGAGATTCGAACTCCCGACCCTCTCGGTGTAAACGAGATGCTCTGACCAGCTGAGCTAATCACCCTCACGTCTTATCGTGTGAGGTGCTTTTAGAAGTTGGGGAACGGACTTGCAACAAAAAAATGACAGAGATTTTTATTCTCTGGGGAAATGTGCATATCTGATAATCAGGCGGTCTTGTTGATAGGGTTGGATTGATCAGGCTATCGATTCCTGTGAAGGGTGGTTTGGGATTCATCAATTTCGGTTTCTGTTTCAAATTGTTGATTTTTGGTTCTTTGTTCTTTGCCTCTTGGGAAGTTGGCTAAACAAGGGGTGCAAAATATCACACTCGTCCACATCCGATTTTTTGCGGCTTTCTGCCAGTTTGTCATATAGATGTGAAATACACACAGAAAGAATTTGCTCTATGCTTGACTTCACACCACCAGCGTCGTATTTCAGCGCCACTCCACACGAACGGAGCGCTTCAATAGTGTTTCTTCTTGTGGCCCGGGTAGGGGGGTGTAGCTCAGTTGGTTAGAGCGTCGGCCTGTCACGCCGAAGGTCGCGGGTTCGAGTCCCGTCACTCTCGCCATTTTTTTCCGAACGCCTGCTCTTTGAGAGTGAGGCGTTTTTTTGTGTTTGAAAAGAGCGGATGTAAAAGTCAAACCCCACTTTCATCAAGTGGGGTTCGCTTGATCCGTTTATTGCACCCATGGCCAGAATTGTACGGGCAACTGATCCCTATGAGTGTCAGAGCGCTCTTGCAATTGATCCATTGAGAGTAGACCTGTTTGGGTATCAACATGCTCCACCACACTGGATGCATTGAGTGTGGCCAGCTGTAGGGCTTTGGCTGGCTCTGTGCCTGCTGCCAACAGGGCGCCGGATGTGGAGGTGAAGCTGTCGCCAGCCCCCGCTGTGCCTTTCACTTCTGTTTTCAGGATTGGACAATGATAAAGGCCATCCTGTGTGCCCAGATAAGCGCCCCCGGTTCCATCGGTGATCAGAATATTCTTGCAACCCAATGCCTGTAGCAAGCTCATAAAGCCTGCCAGCGTGCAGTGATGATGATCTTTGAGCAGGCCACGGGACAAGAGACCCGGTGTATGCGCTTCATGGCTCTGAATGGCTTTGATCTTGCTTTTGGTATCTTGCGTCATCAAAAGGGGGAGCAGTGTTTCGGCTTCATGGCGGTTGATGTTGATCAGATCCAGATAGGAAAGCGTTTCCAGTAATTCTTTGCCTTTGCGGATGATTTGGCGCTTGCCGGGATTGGCAACCACAAAAGCGCCTGTCGCTTTGCCCTGTTTGACGATGGCTGGGAAGGCATCAGCAGATTCGTTGGACATGGGGGCGATGTGAAGCAATTGAATGCCTTCAAAAAGGGAAGGAGTGATGTCGCGCTCTGTGATCAGGCAATTTGCACCACGCATGGTAAAGATGGAGGCATTGCGATCATGCGAGGCAATCATCACGGAGCGCCCCGTTGTTGCCTTGTCTGTTTGCATAATCTGGTTGGAATGCAGTTTTTCGCTGTCCAATAAGGCCAGAACCTGTTTGCCTTCCAAATCCTTGCCAATTTTGACGATAGGGCTGGTTTCGTGCCCCAGTCTTGCAAGGGCAACTGCTGCATTGATGGCACCGCCGCCGACATGGGTTGTGATATTAAGCGCGTCGATTTTACGCCCCTGTTCTAGCATAAGGAAGGAATTGTCGGCATTGGTCATGGCAATGCGTTCGATATCGTGATCGGCAACAATGGTGATGATGTCGATCATGGCGGAGCCAATGGTAGCTGTTTTCATTGTTTATACCTTTAAGGGCGGGCATTTTATGGCAAGGTTATGCGCTGACATTTCTGGATCAAGTGAAAAGACTTGCTTTGGGAAAATAATTTATCGCTCGATCAGCACCAGAGGCGTCACGTGCGCGTATAAGAGACAAAATATATATTGTTGAATGATGTGGATGTATGGTCATGAAAAGCAGAGAAAGCCATCACAATGATTTTGGTCAAAGGATGGCAGTCTGATTTTGGTAAGGTAAGCTGAGGGTGTTTATTTGCTCATCAATGCAAGGTCAGGTTAGTCACAGGACCACTGGATCGATAGTCTAATATGGTTTGAAATGTGACCAAATTTCACACTTTCACTTGCCTCTGGACGAGTGCTGTTATAAGCGTTTGCATCAAGAAGGGTGTTGTCAGTTTTCCCTGATAGGCTCTTTGTTTTGTTTTGAAAGCCCGAATTGTCTCTTGATTTTATTGGGAGACACAAGACTGACCATCTTGTCGGGATTGAGGACCGTACCATTATGGAAGACCTGTTAAGGGAATATCTTCCCATCATTATCTTCATTGGTATCTCGCTTGTTATCGGACTGGCGTTGCTTATATCCCCATTCCTTCTTGCCTATAAAAATCCCGACCCGGAAAAATTATCGGCATATGAATGTGGCTTTAATGCATTTGATGATGCGCGTATGACCTTTGATGTGCGCTTCTATCTTGTTGCCATTCTCTTCATCATTTTTGATTTGGAAGTTGCTTTCCTGTTTCCTTGGGCTGTTGCCTTTGGGGATTTGGGGATGTTCGGCTTTGTGTCGATGATGATTTTCCTTGCTGTGCTGACCATCGGCTTCATCTATGAATGGAAGAAGGGGGCTTTGGAATGGGATTGATAAGCGATAATCAGACATTGGTGACCCCGCAGCCCAAAGGCATTCTGGATCCAAAAACCGGCAAGCCGGTCGGGGCTGATGATCCTTTCTTTATGCAGGTCAATGAAGAATTGTCTGACAAGGGCTTTATCGTCACCGCAACCGATGATTTGATCAATTGGGCGCGGACCGGTTCTCTGATGTGGATGACATTTGGTCTGGCTTGCTGCGCTGTCGAGATGATCCAGATGTCGATGCCACGCTATGATTGCGAGCGCTTTGGCTTTGCGCCGCGCGGCTCGCCCCGTCAGTCGGATGTGATGATTGTCGCTGGCACCTTGACCAACAAAATGGCCCCAGCCTTGCGCAAGGTATACGATCAGATGCCGGAGCCCCGCTATGTGATTTCTATGGGCTCTTGTGCCAATGGTGGCGGATACTACCATTATTCCTACAGTGTTGTGCGCGGCTGTGATCGTGTGGTGCCGGTCGATATCTATGTGCCCGGTTGTCCTCCGACAGCTGAGGCGCTTTTATATGGTGTGATGCTGCTGCAAAAGAAAATTCGCCGTACAGGCACGATTGAGCGCTAGGAATGTTTGGCGCTTTTGTCACTCTTCTGGGCACACATGGCCCAGGCGATGAGTTTATGACCCTTTAATGGGTTGGAAAGGTCGCCTCCCGGCTTTTCAAATTAAGGACCGAAGGGCAACTATTGCCCGCAATAGGACATAAAGCCATGGACGAGACACTCAAGGATCTCGGCGATTATATAGCATCCAAACTTGCAAACCGTATTGTGGGGTGGGATGTTGCTTTTGGTGAATTGACCCTTCATGCGGGTCGCACTGATATTATCGAGGTTGTTCGTTTTTTGCGTGACGATGCACGATGTCAGTTTGTTTGCTTCATTGATGTCACTGCCGTTGATTATCCTGAGCGTGAAGAGCGTTTCGAAGTTGTCTATCACTTTTTGAGCCCAAAGCAGAATGTGCGTATCCGAGTGAAAATTATGACGGATGAGAGCACGCAAGTGGATTCGATTTGTGATCTCTTTCCCGGTGCCAACTGGTTTGAGCGGGAAACTTATGACATGTATGGCATCCTGTTTTCCGGTCATCCGGACTTGCGGCGTTTGTTGACCGATTATGGTTTTGACGGACATCCCTTGCGTAAGGATTTCCCGCTCACGGGCTATTATGAAGTGCGCTATGATGATGAGAAGAAGCGAGTGGTGTATGAGCCGGTGAAATTGGCGCAGGAATTCCGCTCTTTTGATTTTCTATCTCCATGGGAAGGGACAGATTATGTCATTCCCGGCGATGAAAAAGCGAACAGCTGAGAGGAAGACAATATCTGATGGCTGAAGCTCACGTACGCAATTTTAATATCAATTTCGGACCTCAGCATCCGGCGGCGCATGGAGTTTTGCGCATGATTTTGGAGCTGAATGGCGAGATTGTCGAGCGCGCCGATCCCCATATCGGATTGTTGCATCGCGGCACTGAAAAACTGATCGAGCATAAGATTTACGCTCAGGCCACACCATATTTTGATCGTCTTGATTATGTCGGTACGATGAATCAGGAACATGCCTTTGTGATGGCAGTTGAAAAATTGCTGGGTCTTGAGGTGCCGCGCCGTGGGCAATTGATCCGTGTGCTCTATTGCGAGATTGGCCGTATTCTGAACCATCTGTTGAATGTGACGACGCAAGCGCTGGATGTGGGGGCCTTGACGCCACCGCTTTGGGGCTTTGAAGAGCGCGAAAAGTTGATGGTCTTTTATGAGCGCGCTTGCGGAGCGCGGTTGCACGCCAATTATTTCCGTGTTGGGGGTGTGGCACAAGATCTGCCCGAAGAGCTGATTGGCGATATTGAGGCATGGTGCGATCCTTTCCTGCAAGTCGTGGAAGATATTGATGGCCTTTTGACCGAGAACCGCATTTTCAAGCAACGCAATGCCGATATTGGTATCGTGAAACTCGATGATGCTTGGGCTTGGGGATTCTCTGGTTGTATGGTGCGTTCTTGTGGTGTGGCGTGGGATTTGCGCCGCTCACAGCCCTATGAATGTTATGATGAGATGGAATTTGATATTCCCGTTGGCAAAAATGGCGACAATTATGACCGCTATCTGATGCGCATGGAAGAAATGCGCCAGTCTGTGCGGATCATGAAGCAATGTATTGCCAAATTGCGCGAGCCAGAGGGCAAAGGCCCGGTTGCCACAGACAATCAAAAAATCGTGCCACCGCGCCGCGCAGAAATGAAGCGCTCCATGGAAGCGCTGATCAATCATTTCAAACTCCATACAGAAGGCTTCCATGTACCCGCTGGCGAAGTCTATGCCGCTGTGGAAGCGCCCAAAGGCGAGTTTGGTGTCTATCTGGTCTCCGATGGATCCAACAAGCCATACAAGTGCAAAATCCGTGCACCGGGATATGCGCATCTGTCAGCCATGGACTTTTTGTCTCGTGGTTACCAATTGGCCGATATTTCGGCGATTATCGGCTCTTTGGACGTCGTGTTTGGCGAGATTGACCGATAAAGATATTGAGTGATGGTCTGGTTTATGCCTGCCATCGTGACATGCAACAGGACCGTGACTTGTAGTGTTTAATCTGCTTGTCATGGTCTAACCAAGAATAGGAACGGCAGACATGAGTGTCCGTCGCCTGCATAGCGAACAGCCTGCCTCTTTTGCATTCTCGATTGAGAATATGGAATGGGCCAAGCATACAATCGGCAAATATCCTGAAGGCCGTCAGGCCTCTGCCGTTATTCCTCTGCTCATGCGTGCGCAGGAGCAAGAAGGCTGGGTCACACAGCCCGCGATTGAATATATCGCCGATCTGCTTTCCATGCCTTATATTCGCGTTTTGGAAGTTGCGACTTTCTATACCCAGTTCCAGCTACAGCCTGTTGGCAAAAAAGCCCATATTCAGGTATGCGGCACAACCCCTTGCCAGTTGCGTGGTGCCGAGGATCTGATCAAGGTTTGCAAAAACAAGATTGCCAAGCAGCAATTTGCTTTGTCCGAGGATGGCAATCTCTCGTGGGAAGAAGTGGAATGCGCGGGCGCTTGTGTGAATGCGCCAATGGTTCAGATTTTTAAAGACACGTATGAAGATCTGACCCCGCAAATTCTGGAAGATCTGATTGCCAAGATTGAACGCGGTGACGAAATTGCGCCGGGCACACAACAACCGGGCCGCATCCATTCTGCCCCGGCTGGCGGAGCGGTTACCTTGAGCGACCCGTCTTTATATGACGGCTCTAGGGTGCGCTATGGCCTTGGAGCGGGCATGGATCAGGAGACAGCCTCCTGTGATCTTGGACCGTCGGCCAGTGACGAAGCGTCAGAGAAAAAGCCAGCCACCAAAGCAAAGTCAGTCACCAAAGCAAAGACAACAAAGCCCAAATCCAAAGCAGCTCCCGTTGTACAAGAAAAGGTGCTTGAGGAAATAGCACCAGCGCTTCTGGATGGCCCAAGCGGTGGTGTGGCTGATGATTTGAAGCAGATTTCCGGCGTTGGTCCTGTGATTGAAGGCAAGTTAAACGCCATGGGCGTTTATCACTTTGCGCAAGTGGCGGCATGGACAGAAGAAAATTGCGCCTTTGTCGATAGCAAACTGTCTTTCAAGGGCCGTATTGCACGCGAGAAGTGGATTGAACAAGCCCAAATATTGGCAGGTGGCGGCGATACTGATTTCTCCAAGCGGGTAGAGGCAGGGGACGTTGCGTCCAGCAAGGGCAAGGGGGATTAATTCATGACCACAATGCTTGAGGACAAGGATCGTATCTTTACCAATATCTATGGCATTCATGACTGGGGTCTGGATGGTGCTTTGAAACGTGGCTCTTGGGATGGCACCAAGGGCTTGCTTGAAAAAGGGCGCGACTGGATCATCAATGAGATGAAAGCATCCGGTTTGCGTGGCCGTGGTGGCGCTGGTTTCCCAACCGGTTTGAAATGGTCTTTCATGCCGCCAAAGCAGGAAGGACGTCCGCATTATCTGGTTGTCAATGCCGACGAATCCGAGCCGGGCACCTGCAAGGACCGCGAAATTCTGCGCCATGATCCGCACCATTTGGTCGAAGGTTGCCTGATCGCAGGTTTTGCCATGCAGGCAGAAGCGGCTTTCATTTATGTGCGTGGGGAATTTATTCGTGAGCGTGAGCGCCTGCAAGCGGCCATTGATCAGGCTTATGAGAAAAAGCTGATTGGCAAGAATAATATCCATGGATATGATTTTGATATCATTGTGCATCATGGGGCAGGGGCCTATATTTGCGGTGAAGAGACCGCTTTGATTGAGTCGATCGAAGGCAAGAAAGGTCAACCCCGCCTCAAACCTCCTTTCCCGGCCAATGTCGGGCTTTATGGATTGCCCACAACGGTCAATAATGTGGAATCCATTGCGGTAGCGCCAACCATTCTGCGCCGTGGTGCCTCTTGGTTCAAAAGCTTTGGGGCTGAGAATAATCACGGCACCAAGCTATTCTGCGTTTCCGGGCATGTGAACCAGCCTGCAACCTTTGAAGAGGCCATGTCTGTGCCTTTCAAGGAGCTGATTGACAAACATTGCGGCGGTATTCGCGGTGGTTGGGATAATCTTTTGGCCGTGATCCCCGGTGGCTCTTCTGTGCCAATGGTGCCTGCCAACGAGATTATGGATTGTCCGATGGATTTTGACAGCTTGCGGGCAAAAGGCTCAGGTCTTGGCACGGCTGCTGTCATAGTCATGGACAAGTCAACCGATGTGATCAAGGCCATTGCGCGTCTTGCCTATTTCTACAAGCATGAGAGCTGCGGTCAATGCACGCCATGCCGTGAGGGCACAGGCTGGATGTGGCGCGTTATGGAGCGCATGGTGCGCGGCGAAGCACAGAAAAAAGAAATTGACATGCTCTTTGAAGTAACCAAGCAGGTGGAAGGTCATACCATTTGCGCGCTTGGTGATGCGGCAGCATGGCCGATCCAGGGTTTGATCCGCCATTTCCGCCCCGTGATTGAAGAGCGAATTGACCAGTATACGGCCAATCCAAAACCGGATGAAGCCCCACTGGTTGCGGCTGAATAGGGCTGCATTTTAGGACTTAGGACTGGAGAACGATCGATGACTAAACTGGTCGTTGATGGAAACGAAATTGAAGTACCAGCGGATTATACGCTTTTGCAGGCAGCCGAAGAGGCTGGCGCAGAAATTCCGCGTTTTTGTTTCCACGAGCGTTTGTCGGTAGCAGGCAATTGCCGTATGTGCCTTGTCGAGGTGAAGGGTGGCCCCCCCAAGCCAGCGGCAAGTTGTGCCATGCGTGTGGGGGATCTGCGTCCTGGCCCTGAGGGTCAGGCTCCCGAAATTTTCACCAAGTCTCCTATGGTCAAGAAGGCGCGCGAAGGGGTGATGGAGTTTTTGCTCATCAACCATCCGCTTGACTGCCCGATTTGTGATCAGGCCGGTGAATGCGATTTGCAGGATCAGGCCATGGCCTATGGCAAAGGCGGATCCCGCTATGGGGAAAACAAACGGGCTGTTGAAAATAAATATATCGGCCCGCTTGTCAAAACCATCATGACGCGCTGCATTCACTGCACCCGCTGTGTCCGCTTCACCACAGAAGTTGCCGGTATTCAGGAATTGGGGTTGATTGGCCGTGGGGAAGATGCGGAAATCACCACCTATCTGGAAGCGGCCTTGTCGTCCGAGCTTCAGGGCAATGTGATTGATCTGTGCCCGGTTGGCGCTCTGACATCTCGCCCCTATGAATTTACGGCACGCCCTTGGGAACTGAACAAGACCGAGAGCATTGATGTCATGGATGCGGTTGGTTCCAACATTCGCATTGATACCCGTGGCCGAGAAGTGATGCGGATCATGCCGCGCCTCAATGAAGAGGTGAATGAGGAATGGATTTCCGATAAATCCCGCTTCATTTGGGACGGTCTGAAATCTCAACGCCTTGATCGCCCCTTTGTGCGCAAAGAAGGCAAATTGAGCCCGGTTAGCTGGGGAGAGGCCTTTGCAGCAATTGCCGAAAAAGTCTCCGCAACCTCTGGTGAAAAAATCGGTGCCATTGCTGGTGATATGGCCAGCATTGAAGAGCTTTATGCCTTAAAAATGCTGATGGGCTCTCTTGGCTCTGGCAATATGGATGCTCGTCAGGATGGCTCTGTGCTGTCTTCAAAGAATGGCCGTGCGTCTTATCTCTTCAATGCAACCATTGAAGGAATTGAAGAAGCTGATGCCATTTTGCTGGTTGGCAGCAATCCACGTCTTGAAGCCAGCGTTCTCAATGCCCGTATTCGCAAAAGCTGGCTTGCAGGCAACACCAAGATCGGCCTGATCGGCGAACAGGAAGATCTGAAATATAAATATGATTATCTGGGGGCCGGATCAGACACGTTGGCCGGGCTGGCATCTGGCAAAGGCGACTTCTTTGAGGTGCTTAAAGAGGCCGAGCGTCCGCTGATCATTATCGGGCAAGGCGCCATCAATCATGAAGATGGGGAAGCGGTGCTTGCGCAAGCCGCAAAACTGGCCGTTGAAGTCGGTGCTATGAGCGATGCGTGGAATGGGTTTAGCATTCTGCATACATCTGCCAGCGCTGTTGGAGCCTTTGAGGTCGGGTTTGAACCACAAGAAGGTGGCAAGGATATTGCGCAGATGCAACAAGGTGGCGTTGATGTTGTCTTTTTGCTTGGCGCGGATGAATTGGCGTTTGAGGCTCTTTCAGAGAGTTTCAAGATTTATATCGGCACCCATGGTGATGCAGGCGCACATGCTGCGGATGTGATTTTGCCAGCTTCGACTTATACCGAGAAAAGCGGTTTATATCTGAATCTGGAAGGGCGCGTGCAACAGGCCAACCGGGCCAATTTCGCCCCGGGTGAAGGTAAGGAAGATTGGGCTATTTTGCGAGCTTTGTCCGATGTGCTGGGCCATAAATTGCCATTTGACACGTTGTCTTCTTTGCGTAGCCAATTGTTTGAAAGTCATCCTGATCTGGCGATTGAGGGCAGCTGCATCAAGGGCGATGCCAATGCGATTGCCGAGCTTGCCAAGAATGCAGGAGCCGTCAAAGGTCAGGCCTTTGTCTCCCCGGTGCATGATTTCTATTTAACCAACCCGATTGCGCGGGCCTCTGCTGTGATGGCAGAATGTTCCCAGCTCAAAAAGGGTCTGGTTGCTGACGCTGCTGAATAAGAGGACTGATTGATGGAAGATTTCCTCTCGAACTGGCTTATTCCCGGGGCAATCATTGTGGGGCAGTCCTTGCTGCTTCTGGTGTTGCTGTTGGTAATGATCGCCTATATCCTTTTGGCTGACCGCAAAATCTGGGCAGCCGTGCAGATGCGTCGCGGACCCAATGTGGTTGGCCCATGGGGATTGTTCCAGTCCTTTGCGGATTTGTTGAAATTTGTCCTCAAAGAACCTGTTGTGCCTTCCGGTTCGAATAAAGGCATCTTTTTGCTGGGGCCTTTGGTAACAGTAACCGTTGCGCTGGCCGCTTGGGCTGTTGTGCCGGTTTCCGAAGGCTGGGCAATTGCTGATATCAATGTTGGCGTGCTGTATATTCTGGCGGTTTCTTCTCTTGGTGTTTATGGCATCATAATGGGGGGCTGGGCGTCCAACTCCAAATATCCGTTTCTATCGGCTTTGCGCTCTGCAGCGCAGATGGTTTCTTATGAAGTCTCAATCGGCTTTGTGATTATCACAGTGCTGCTTTGTGTTGGCTCTTTGAACCTGACCGATATTGTCAATGCTCAGAAAATTGGTTTGGCCAGCTGGATCGGTTTGCCCTCTCTAACCTTTCTGAACTGGTATTGGTTACCACTCTTTCCGATGTTCATCATATTTTTCATCTCGGCTTTGGCTGAAACCAACCGTCCTCCATTTGATTTGCCAGAGGCTGAATCAGAGCTGGTTGCCGGTTTCATGGTGGAATATGGCTCCACGCCATACATGATGTATATGTTGGGGGAATATGTTGCGATTGCACTCATGTGTTCGATGACGGCGATCCTGTTCATGGGTGGATGGTTGCCACCATTTGATTTTGCGCCCTTTACCTGGGTGCCGGGCATTGTCTGGTTCATTTTGAAATCCGGTGCGGTTTTCTTCATGTTTGCAATGGTCAAGGCCTTTGTTCCACGCTATCGATATGACCAATTGATGCGTTTGGGCTGGAAAGTTTTCTTGCCAATTTCACTGGGCTATGTGGTTTTGGTGGCTGGTGTCTTGCAATTTACCGGTTGGGCTCCTTAAGGCGCTGACCTTAATAAAGGGCAGGAGATAAGTTTGATGGATCTGTCATTACCCGGAATGATCGGTGCAGCGTTTGGATTGGCCATTGGATGGGTTGATTTTAAAATGCTTGGCGGCCTGGTCCGAGCGAAATTTTTGCAAAAGAGGAGGGATGTCGGACTGGCTGATCATCCCAACACCGAGAAAATGGCAGACTGGATACAGGCTGCGATTTTTATCTTCACCATTGGGCTCTTTCCCATCATCGGGTATTGGGCAGGGATATCCCTGACGGGACGTTAGACGGCACTCACTGGAGGCTATTATCATGGCATTTGCACAGGCAGCAAAATCGCTCATGCTCAAGGAGTTTGTTCACGCATTCGTCCTGTCCATGCGCTATTTCTTTGCACCAAAGGCAACGGTTAACTATCCTTTTGAAAAGGGACCGGTTAGTCCGCGCTTTCGCGGGGAACATGCATTGCGTCGTTATCCCAACGGGGAAGAGCGCTGCATTGCCTGTAAATTGTGCGAAGCAATCTGTCCGGCACAGGCCATCACTATCGAAGCAGGGCCGAGGCGCAATGACGGCACACGCCGGACCACGCGCTATGATCTGGACATGACCAAATGCATCTATTGCGGTTTCTGTCAGGAAGCTTGTCCGGTTGAGGCCATTGTTGAAGGTCCAAATTTCGAATTTGCCACAGAAACACGCGAAGAGCTTTTCTATACAAAAGAAAAATTGTTGGAAAATGGCGAGCGGTGGGAGCAGGAAATTGCGCGCAATATCGCAATGGATGCACCATATCGATAATGTTTAAAGACCGGGCTATATGCTCAGGTCTTTTGGGAAAGAACATAGGAGCGCCCATAAGGGCGAAAAGGGCCAAACGATGATCCTTCAAACCTTTTTCTTCTATCTGTTTGCAGCGATTTTGCTGGGATCGGCCTTAATGGTTATTGCCTCCCGCAATCCGGTGCATTCGGTTTTGTTTCTCATTCTGGCCTTTTTCAATGCTGCGGGTCTTTTCGTGCTGATTGGTGCGGAATTTCTGGCGATGTTGCTGGTGGTTGTCTATGTCGGCGCGGTGGCGGTTCTGTTCCTGTTCATCGTTATGATGCTGGATGTGGATTTTGTCGAATTGCGAGCCGGCTTCTTGCAATATTTGCCGACCGGTCTGGTGGTTGGCATTGTTTTGGTGGCCGAGTTGCTGATTGCGCTGGGGGGCTGGGCGTTAAGCCCGGATGTCACCGCCAATATTGCAGAGCCTATTCCGGCCTTAGCTGAAAAATCCAACATCGAGGCGATTGGTGCGCTGCTCTATACAAAATATATCTATTATTTCCAGAGTGCGGCCATGATCCTGCTGGTCGCAATGATTGGGGCCATTGTACTGACCCTTCATCATCGCAAAGATGTTCAGCGTCAAAATATTGCACGTCAAGTTGGCCGTAGCGTGGCCAATTCTATCGAAATCAAACAAGCTGAATCTGGCAAAGGCATTTGATGCTTTGTGCCGGTTTCACTGGGGCATAACTCTAGGGAGCCGAGAAGTCGGTAAGGCAGACCAAAAATGGAAATTGGACTTAGCCATTATCTGACCGTTGGAGCGATCCTGTTCGTTATCGGTATGTTCGGTATTTTCCTGAACCGGAAAAACGTGATCGTCATCCTGATGTCGGTCGAACTGATCCTGCTCGCGGTCAACATCAACTTCGTTGCCTTCTCGTCTTATCTGGGCGATTTGGCCGGGCAGATCTTTGCTCTGCTCATTCTCACTGTTGCGGCTGCTGAGGCCGCAATTGGCTTGGCAATTCTGGTAGTCTTCTATCGTAATCGTGGCTCGATTGCTGTTGAAGATATCAATATGATGAAGGGCTGATAATCATGTACTCGGCCATCGTCTTTCTTCCGCTGATCGGCTTTTTGATTGCAGGCCTGTTTGGTCGCTCAATCGGCCATAAGGCGTCTGAATATATCACTTCCAGTTTTCTGGTTATTGCGGCGCTCCTTTCCTGGATTG
>JAOXSH010000006.1 GCA_025800145.1 Cohaesibacter sp. | reverse complement strand
CCCATATGACCGGATTTTATTGGCTTTCTGGTAAGAAGCTTTTGCTGCCATGGTCTGGTTGACCACAAAGCAAGAGCGACGCAGTCCAGGAAGCCAATAAAACCGGCCTTTGGTGCTTTGAAATGGCTCACTGAGCTGCGTTGTCTTTCTAGGAAAATGCCCCGGCATTGTCCGTCGAAAGGCGCCTTGCCAGTAAACCATTTCAAAGCATCCTATGGGTTAATCTTTTATGCCGTTGGTATAACCCATATTTTGTCCGAAAACCGCACACACTTTTCGACAAATATGCTCTAAAATAAATCCAATTGGCCCGATTGATTTTTTAAAGGCGCTTGGCTGGCTTTCTTCTTGTTGGCTCTGTCATCCTGTTTCTCTTTTACAGGATCAAGCAGATCGGCATAATCATTGGTGGTTTTGTTGACATCTTTGGAGATGGGGTGAAAACGCAAATAGTCTTCGCTTTGTGCTTTTAGCAAAGGCATAATCTCATCTGTGCGGCCCGATCGGGTATCTAACCAGCAAGAAAAATTATGCTTATCCAGCAAAACCGGCATGCGATGATGAATTTGGCTCATCATATGATTGGAGGCTGTGGTTAAAAGCGCCACGCCATCCTGCTCTTCGCCATTGGGGCCCATCCATGTTTCCCAAAGTGCGGCCATGGCAAGGGGCTTTCCTGTTTGGCTGCTGATATAATAGGGCTGTTTCTGATTGCCGTTTCTCTGCCATTCATAAAAGCCGGAGGCAGGAATAATACAGCGGCGATAGCGCAAAGCGTTGCGAAAAGATGGTTTCACCGACGCGCTTTCTGCTCTGGCATTGGTCAATAGAGAAAAGTCTGCCGGCTTTCGCACCCAATCGGGTACGAAAGCCCAGCGCATCAAATGCGCTTGCCTATATGTGGCATCTCCCCTTATGGCCAGAATTGGTTGGGTTGGGGCTATATTATAGCGCGGGGGCATCGCATGCAGGCCTGACAAATGGCCGTTTAATGCGAAATGATCAAGCAAATCTTTTTGACTGGCAGCAACAACGAACCGTCCGCACATGATTTTTCCTTATTTCTAGAGCATTTTGAATAAACACGTCGTTATTCAAAATGCTCTAATCTTTGTTTCTAACCATATTTTTGTCCGAAAACCGCACACACTTTTCGACAAATATGCTCTAGTTTGAGACTGATGCCATTTTGCGCTTTTTCCTCTTTTTTTCAGCTTCCCCTTGCCTTGTCAAACATTTGGAAACCATGTTCTGATTGAATCAGCAAGACGTCAGGTTTTCAGCGATAGGCAGGATTATGCAAGAGGCACGCTCGGTTCCAGAAGAAGCTGTCCTAAAGGCATCCAATATCAATCCCGCCACTCTTTTGGCCACGGATTATCTCAATCATTTCAATGAAGTTTTGATGCTGATTGAGATGTTGCCCAGTATGCCTGATTGTGCAGAGGATGTCTTTTGCTGGCAGGAAATGAGCTATTGTGATTATTTCCAGCAATCGACCTTTAAAGGCAAGGATCTGGCCATTGCCATTTATGATCAGGTTGAACCGGATTTGCGTGATCGTTTTGAATCGCTGATTGGGAAAATTAATGAAAAAGTCGGTCGTCTGATTGAAGCCATTGCTGCGCTGAATGGTGATATCAATCAAAGCAATTTCGAACCCATTGCCTTTATGGCCACCACTGAAATCCGTCCTTTGATTGATCAGGCAAGCGCTTTGATCAATGGCAGCCAGAGCGGGACTGACTGGATGTTGGCGGTTGATCATCCAACGGCTCAGGACGAAATTGACCGTCTGTTTGATTAGGCCCCATTTTCATGTCCAGCTCCAGAGACTATCCTGACCGTCCTTTTCTTGGGGTTAGTGCTGTCATCCAATCAAATCAAGGGCTTTTGCTAATTGAGCGGGGTAAAACGCCGCTTGCCGGTCTTTGGAGCTTGCCCGGTGGTGTCGTTGAAAGTGGCGAGACACTGGAGCAAGCCATTATCCGTGAGATCAAAGAAGAAACCGGCCTGAGTTTCACGCCTTCTTATCTCGCCGATCTCGTCGAAATCATTCGCCCTGACAGCCAAGGCAAAACGCACCGTCATTATGTGATTGCGGTTTTCTATGGGAACAGCTCTTCCATGGCTTTGCAAGCCGGTGATGATGCTGCAATGGCTCGTTGGGTGCCGCTCTCGGCTCTGGGCGATTATCCTTTGACGGATGGAACGCTTGATGTCATTCATCGCATTTTGCACGCTTCCAAGCCTGCTTTTGGGCACAATAATGGCTCATGAAACTGGCTGCATCACGCGGCTTTGAGAGGGTGTGATTTGCTATTTTCCTCTCTTTTGTCATGCTTACTCCCAAATACATTTGTTGGGGGATCTATGATGACAGACCGCTTTGCTCATTTGTTTGCCGTTTTTTTATTGGTGGTGATTGCCCTTGGCAGCAGTGTGATTGCTGCACTGGCAAGTCCCGATCGCTGGAAACAGGAAGGCTGGAAAACCGATTTTCAAAAAAGCGGCATTGCTTTTGATGAGATTTTATCCGGTGGTCCGCCCAAGGATGGCATTCCATCGATTGATGATCCAAAGTTTCGGCCAGCGTCCTCAATCGAGCATTTAAGTGATCAGGATCCCGTTATTCGTCTGGATATCAAGGGCGATATTCGCGCCTATCCTTTACAAGTGCTGACATGGCATGAAATTGTCAATGATGTGGTGGGTGGCGTGCCGGTTGCAATCACCTATTGCCCGCTTTGCAATGCCTCCATTGCTTTTGAGCGGAGCTTATCGGGCCAAGTGTTGGAGTTTGGCACGACGGGCAAATTGCGCAAATCCGATCTGGTTATGTATGATCGCCAGACTCAAAGCTGGTGGCAGCAATTTACCGGAGAGGCTATTGTCGGTCAGTTGCAGGGCCGTGCTTTAACCATGGTGCCGGTGCGTGTTGTCAGTTTTGGTGATTTCAAAGCGGAAGCGGCTGACGGTAAGGTTCTGGTGCCCAATAACCCATCCATGCGCCCCTATGGCCGCAATCCATATGTGAAATATGACAGCCGCAACACGCCCTACCCGCTCTTTACCGGGGATTTACCCCAAGATATCAATCCAATGGCCCGTGTTGTTGTCTTTGAAGGAGAGGGCAAACAACAGGCGGTCAGCCTTGCCAAAGTTCGAGAAGCTGTCACTTTCAAACATGGCGATGTAATTTTAAGCTGGAAAAAAGGCGTCGCCTCTGCCCTAGATTCTGAGACGATTTCCCAATCGCGGGATGTGGGCAGTGTTCGGGTTATCCGGCAAGAGAATGGCAAAGAGACTGACATTGTTCATGATGTGACCTTTGCCTTTGTTTTCTACGCCTTTCATCCTGATGGCACTTTGATCAAATGACTGGGTTCTGAGCCTTGGCTCAGGACTCATTAATTTAGCCTATTCTGTTTGTCTTGAAGCATTCAGATAGAAGAACCAAGAGCAAAATAAGGGTGGTTCCCTTTTTGCAGGTCTTGGTTCGATAGATGAGTGCTTCAAGACAAACCCGAAGGGCGAGGCAGTTTTGCGCAATGGACTGCGTTGCAAAATCTTGAAAATGAACCACATTGTCGCGATTTTCCTCCTTGCCATTGCGCAAAACTGCTCTCGCAGAATGGGCAAAATTAATAAGTCCTGAGCCTAAACCTCGTCTTCTTGCACAATCCATGGCTCTTTGAGGGCAGCCTCTTGCCACTCTTTCCAGGCCGGCAGGGCTTTTATTGCCTTGCTATAGACTTTTACCGCAATATGATCGCTTAAGGCGTAAATTTCCAGTCGATTGACCACTGGCGCAAACATGGCATCAGCGATTGAAAAGTCACCGAATAAAAACGGCCCACCAGACTGCTCCAGACAATCTGACCAGATTTGCTCAAGGCGTTTGACATCCTTGATGACGGAATTTGACACAGTGATCGCCTCGATTTTGCGCCGCATATTCATTGGGCATTCTGAGCGCAAGCCCATAAAACCGGCATGCATTTCTGAGGCAAGGGCGCGGGCTTTGGCGCGCTGCATAGCATCTTGTGGCCAAAGATGTCTGTCTGGATATAAATCGGCAATGGTTTCCAGAATGGCCAGACTTTCAGGAATGGTCACCGGCTTTTGATTCTCTTGATGGATGAGAAGGGTTGGTACTTTTTTGGTGGGCGAAAATTCAATGAAGTGCGCATGACCCGTGCTTTCATCAAATCGGGACAGTTTTTCGACAAAGGCTATATCGGCAACTTTGAGCGCCAGCCATGGACGCAAGGACCAAGAGGAATAATTCTTATTGCCAATATAAAGGGTTAACTCATGCATATGATTTCATAGGCCTTTTACGATGTATGATTCTTATTGCATTTATACAATTATGATCACCTTGCAGCTTTGAGACTTTCTGCCATAGGGCCAATTTTTGGAAAAAGAAGGAGCCAATCCTTTTCCATCGCCCCCCAGATATTCGTCTCACATCTTTTTCTCATACATGGGGATGGCCGGGTGGGATGGACGAGACGGCTTTGGGTTCCTCATCCTGTATCATTTCTTCCGCCGCTTCCAGACTGACTGATACCAATTGGGAAATGCCGCGCTCTGCCATGGTCACGCCGAACAAGCGATCCATTCTGGCCATTGTAATGGGATTATGGGTGATGGTTACAAAGCGTGTTTGGGTGAGTTTTCGCATTTCTTCCAGCAAATGGGTAAAGCGTTCAACATTGGCATCATCCAGTGGGGCATCCACCTCATCCAACACACAGATGGGGGCAGGATTGGTCAGGAACACGGCAAAAATCAGCGCCATTGCCGTCAGCGCTTGCTCTCCCCCTGATAGAAGGGTCATAGTTTGCGGTTTTTTGCCCGGTGGGCGGGCAATGATATCCAGACCTGCTTGCAACGGATCGTCGGCTTCGGTCAATTGCAGTTCCGCCTGACCGCCGCCAAAGAGTTTGGCAAAGAGTGCTTTGAAATGCCCGTTGACGATATCAAAAGAGGCCAGAAGTCGCGCACGGGCTTCTTTGTTGATGTTGAAAATACCCGTGCGCAATTTTTTGATGGCTTCCAGCAGATCATCGCGCTCGGTTTCCATCTCATTTAAGCGCTCTGAAATTTCATTGGCCTCTTCATCGGCGCGTAAATTGACACCGCCTAAACGTTCCCGCTCATTTTTCAGACGGTCCAGCTTGCCTTCCACGCTTGGCATTGCTGGCAAAGGGGCGTCTGGCTGGAGCTGGGCCAGTTCAAAGGTCGCAGTGGGCGAGCATTCAAGGGTCTCGACGATCAGGCGCTCAACATCTAGACGGCGATTGATCATGCCATTGACGCGTTCTTCTGAGCGGCCTTTCTTTTCTCGCGCTTCTGATAAGGTTTCGAGGGCTTTTTTGGCGGCAATGTCGGCCTGCATGGCTATGCGTTCCGCCTCGACCAAGTCGTCGCTGGCCTGTTTTTGCGCTTCTTCTGCCTTGCCAATTTCGTTGAGCAACGCCCGTCTTTGCTGGTCAATATCATCAGGTGTTTCTTGCAAGGCGCGATGATCTGCCTCGCTTTGGGTCAAGCGCCCTTGTAAAATCGCAATCTGATCATCGGCATTGGCGGCCCGTGTGGCCCAACTTTGCCGTTCCCGCTCAATCGACTGCAAGCGACGGGTGCGCAATTCCCCTTCCCGGCTCAGGCCCTGCACATAGGCGCGAGCCTCGGCGACTTGGGCGCGTTTGGTGCTTTGCTCAAGGCGGGCTTCATCGCGCGCCAGCTGCAATTGGGAGAGATCTGGCACCTCAGCCAGTTTTGTTTCCGCCTCGTTCAAGGACCGTCCGGCTTCTTCATAGTCATCTTGCAGGCGCTTTTGGCTTTCTTGCAAGGAGGCCTTTCGCACTATCAACTGATTGGCGGCCTGCTCTGCTTTGGCCAGATCATCGCGCAAATATGAGAGTTTTTTCTGGCTCTCGCGCCATTGAGCGCGCGCGCGTTGCTCAATGGTTCCAAGATGGGCAACCTCTTCGCGTTTTTCGTTGAAGATGGCGCGCGCATAGGTCAAATCATCGCGCGCATTGTCAACCTTGCTTTGCAAATCTTCCAAACGATTGCGCTGTTCCAGGCGCTGGGTTGCCGGAGTTGGGGCACCAGCCTTTATCACCAGCCCATCCCAACGCCACAAATCGCCTTTGCGGCTGACCAAGCGCTGGCCTTGCGCCAATTGCTTTTGAAGGCCCTGACCATGGCTCTCATTGACAAGGCCAATTTGTTTCAATCGCCGCACCAGACGAGTTGGGCCGCTGACATGATCGGCAAGACTGGGCAAATTATGGGGCAAACCCTGATCACTGTCCTGTTCTGCCATATCCGCCCAATGGATATCGGCTTCATTGTCCATCGGGGCATCCAGATCATCCCCTAATGCCACACCAAGCGCGGTTTCAAAGCCGACATCCACCTTTAAACTGTCCAAAATGGGCGAGAAACGCTCATCCCGTCCGGCATTGACGATTTTGGAAAGCGTTTTGGCCTCGGTATCGAGACGATTAAAGATGCCTTCGGCTTCTGCCCGCGCCCGGCGGGCTTTGGTCTCCGCCTCGCGGCCCGCGCCCACCTTGGCTGTTGCCTGTTCGGCGATTTGTTCTGCCTGTTCAAGGTTGCTTTTGGCTTGCTCGATCTGCGCACGCTTTTCTTCCAAGCTTGCATCGCGATCCAGTTTTTCGTTGATTTGTTGCAAGTCACGCTGACAATTTTGGATTTGCTGGCTGAGTTTTTCCTTACGGCTTTGCGCATTTTGGACGGCTTGCCGCAATTGTCTCTCACTGCCTTGCGCTTCAGCCAACTTTGTCACCAGATCAGATGCTTTTGCTTCGATCTCGCTTAAAGCGGTTTCATGATCTGCCAGATCTTGTGCGGCTTTTTGTGCTGTGGTGTCAGCGCCTGCTTCTTCTGTGCGCAGGGCTTTTTCTTCCTCGTCCAGTCTTTTCAGACTGCCTGCATTTTCCTCAATCAGCTGTGTCTCACGGCTGATATCGGCCTTGATCTGCTCCATGCGCCGGTCCAGATCTGCCAGCTTTTCCCGGATGCGCTTTTCTGACTGGTCCAGCTCATTTTTTGCCAAGGTCAGGCGCTGGCTTGCTGCTGCTCTGGCCGCCTGTTCATCGCGCAAAGCCGGTAAGGCATGAGCCGCCAAAGCCTCATCCTTGGCTGTGGTGGCCTGCATACTTGTGGCTTCTGCAAGCTGCAAATCGGCCTGACGCAGATCCGATCTTGCCTCTTTTTCTTGTGTTTTTGTCTCTTGCCAGCGCAAATGATAGAGCGTTGCTTCCAATTTGCGGATCTCTGCAGAGAGATTACGATAGCGGCTGGCCTGTCGGGCTTGTCGTTTAAGACCATCCAGCTGACTGGTAATTTGCGCCATGACATCTTCAAGGCGCTCCAGATTGGTCTCGGTTGCGCGCAAGCGCAATTCTGCCTCATGGCGGCGCGAATGCAGGCCGGAAATGCCCGCAGCTTCCTCCAACAAGCTCCGACGCTGGGTTGGCTTTTGGCTGATAATCTCACCGATCCGACCCTGCCCGACCAATGATGGAGAGCGGGCACCGGTTGAAGCGTCTGCAAACAATAATTGCACATCGCGGGCGCGGGCGTCTTTGCCATTGATTTTGTAATTGGAGCCGCTTTCGCGTTCAATGCGGCGCGAGACTTCCAATTCATCACTCTCATTAAAGCCTGCCGGGGCCGTGCGCTCGGTGTTATCCAGATAAACGGTGACTTCTGCCGTGTTTCGCGCAGGTCTATGGGTCGATCCGGCAAAGATCACATCATCCATGCCAGAGGCTCGCATATTCTTATAGCTGTTTTCTCCCATCACCCAGCGCAGGGCTTCCACCAGATTGGATTTTCCGCAGCCATTGGGACCGACCACACCAGTTAGGCCCGGCTCGATCAAAAAATCCATAGGTTCGACAAAACTTTTGAACCCCAAAAGGCGCAATTTGGTGAATTTCATTGGCAGGGTCTCCTGCAATGATTTGCGCTCACGGCTATACGCCGCAAAGCGGCGGCCTGCGCGGGCGCGGAGCAAAAGCTCCGATCGCCTAACGGCTCACAACCGCAGAAAATCTGCGGCTTGAAATTTGCGCTCACCGCCATATGCCGCAAAGAAGAAAAGCGCGCTCTGATCAAAGAGCGCGCTTGTTCTATCCAGATTGCGAGGGACAACCCAAATTTATTTAAGATATGGAGCAACGATTTTGTCGATGTCCGCAATAGAAAGCGCCCCGCGATGCAATTCGCCATTAATGATGAAAGATGGCGTTGAATCAATGCCGAATTTCTCACTTCCACGTTGGCTGACCGTGCGGATATTATCCAGCAACTTTTGATCTTGCAGGCATTTGGTAAATCCATCCTGTGTAAAACCAACCTGTTTGGCCAGCTTTAGCAAGGCATCAACTGGGTTTGGGCTGGTGGCCCATGTGCGCTGGGTTTCAAACAACAAATCATTCATGGCATGAAAATTATCATTTGGTGCGCAACGGGCCAGCATGGCACCGCCAGCTGCCAATGGGTCCAGAGGAAATTCTCGGGTGATATAGCGGATCTTGCCGCTATCGATATATTTTGTTTTCAGCTCTTTATAGGCCCCATTATGAAAGGCGGCACAATGGGGGCATGTGAGCGAGGAATATTCCACCATAGTCACCGGCGCATCAGCAGATCCCTGCACTTTGTCTGGCAAAGCCCCTTCTTTGAGCACTTCCTCCATATCAACCTTATCGGCAGCCACGGCTGATACAGGCATACTGGTGAGGGCTGTCAGCCCAACCGCCAAAGCGGATGCAGATGCCAAAAATTCTCTACGTGAAATTGCCATGGTTTATCCCTTCTTTGGCCCGGCTCTCTTTGTCTGCGGGCATGATTGTTTGGTGCTAGAGCATTTTGAATAAACAGGTCGTTATTCAAAATGCTCTAGCCTTTGTTTCTAAGCATATTTTTGTCCGAAAACCGCACACACTTTTAGGAAATATGCTCTAGCCCGGATCTTTGGCATTGTAATATAGCTTTGGTCTCTCACAAGCCCGGATCCTGCCTCATTGCTGTTATTCAATCACATTTTGGCGAAGCTGGGGCAATATCCATTACCAAAATCAATTCTTACTGATTTGTAATCTTCAAAAAAGAACAAATAGCCCCCTTAAAATGTGAATTTAGGGGGGCTTTATCGCTGTTATATCGGCTCATGATCCGGGTAGTTTCAGGAATTTAGCGCTTCGCTCAATGATCTGGTGGTGAATGTCTGCCCGATCCGTTCCTATGGGATCATCACAAATCGGGTCATCTTCCTCTTCTTTCAACAGGGCGGCACCTTCTGGTTTGCATAATGGCAAGGCTGTGAAATGACTGGCCGGGGCAAGACTGACATGTTGCCTGTTTTCTAGATGCTCAATCAGACCGCTCCCCTCTTTTGTGACCTTTGCGGCCAGCAATTGCGTTTTTTCATCTCCCAGTGAGATAACCAGCACGGGATGGTCGATGGATTGAATACTTTTCGGCGTCATGCCATAGGTTAGACCCGGATCCAGTGCAATTGTCTGTTTGATGCGGGTGTCTTTCAAATCCTGAGCAAAAGCCTTTGAATCTATGGCTGCATAATCAACACCGCCTTTTTGAAAGAAAATGCAATCTTCTGCGATGGTCTGATAGGTTGCGCAATAATGCTGGTAACGGGTGAGGTCCATTTTTGCGCCAGCAAGGGACAGCACCGTCGCCCCGCCAAGAGAAAAGCCTACTGCTGCTATTTTGGTTTCTTCTATCCACGGTCCAAAATTTCTGTCTTTAAACAGA
>JAOXSH010000143.1 GCA_025800145.1 Cohaesibacter sp. | reverse complement strand
ATTGAATTGTCTTGACAATTCAATGCAAAAGGTTCGCATCAAAAAAGAAAATGCCCCGGCATTGTCCGATCGAGCCGACGCCTTGCCAGTAAACCATTTCAAGGCATCCTATGGGTCAATCTTTCATGCCGTTGGTATTAGCTGGTTTTTTGATTCTTGAGCTTGCGTGTGCGGTTCATGCCGTTGACAGCCGGGCTATAGGTTGGGCTGATATATTTGGCATGGGCGTAAGAATCATAGGCCTTGCTATAATTGCCCAAACGCTCCAGAGCAATGCCCTGATTGGTCCAAGCGCGATAATTGCCCTTGTCCATTTTCACCGCATTTGAGAAGTCGCCCAAGGCACCACGCATGTCATTTTGTGCCAGATAGCTGACACCACGCGAATTGAAGGCATCCGGGTTGGAGGCATCAAGACTCAAGGCAAAAGTGAAATCTTCAATGGCCTGATTGTGATTGCGCTGTTGCTGATAGATCAGGCCACGATGATAATAGGCGCGTGGATCGCGGGTGCGTGCCACAATGGCCTGATTGTAATCGCTGACGGCTTGAGCATAATTTTTTTGGATGCGGAAAATGTCTCCGCGCCCAATCAAAGCAACGTCATAGGCAGGTTGCAGCGCAATGGCCTGATTATAATCCGCTATAGCTGCGGCAAAATTTCCGGCCTTTTTATGTATCAGAGCCCTGTTTGCATAGGCCTGATGAAAATTCGGGTTCAGGGCAATGGCCTGACTATAATCCCGAATGGCTTCGCTAAAATTACCAGAGCGCCCATAGGCCGTACCACGAATGTTATAGGCATTGGCATCATTGGGTTGCTGCGCAATGATCTGGTTGAGCGAGGCGATATTATCGGAAGAGCCAGCATTTCGTTCGAAATCACTGCTGCCTAATCCTGCTGTTTGGCATGCGGCCAAGCCAAGGCAAAGGCAGGCAATTGAAAAAAGCTGCTTGGATTTTGGCTTGATATGCATGGCGGATCGGACCTGATTTTGTTTTGCCTCTTTGAACAGGGTTTCTCCTGCTTTGACCCTATGACTGTCTGTTTTATGACAGTCTGGCCAAAATGAGGCAAGGACAGGCGAATAAAGTCTGTCTTGATTCCTATGGAACAAGGCCTTTCAAAGCCGCGCTTTGAGAAGACCTTACACCGTCAGGAAAATTTAGCGACCACGGCCTTTGGATGGCAGAAGACCTTCGCGCTGCGCCCGTTTCCGAGCCAGTTTGCGAGCACGACGAACGGCTTCAGCTTTTTCACGAGCCTTCTTTTCAGATGGCTTTTCGTAGAAGTTCCGCATTTTCATTTCGCGGAATACGCCTTCGCGCTGAAGTTTCTTTTTCAACGCCTTCAAGGCTTGGTCGACATTGTTATCGCGGACGAGTACCTGCACGCGTCAATTCCCGAGTTAGTGATGTTAGGATGAATATAAAAACTGATCACTGCCTAGACAGTGCCCGAGCTTTCGTGGGGTTCTAACAGACCATTTCCGGCTTGTCCAGCTTTTGGCGGCTGCTTTTGCGGCTTTTTGCGAAAAAAAGCCGAGTCATGGGCGGCTTCTTGGTGATAGTTGCGTGAAATGGCCCATTTTTCTGCCGTCGCGTGTTTCTGCCTTGCCATAAGAATGATAGGCGCCTTGCTTGTTTTCCAGCAATTGTGGCCGTTCCTTGATGTCATCGCCGATCAAATTGGTCATCACACAATCACTATGGCGCTCTGTATTGCCCAATGGCCAACCTGCAACCGCACGGATATGTTGTTCAAATTGTGAGATCAGGCAGGCGGCTTCTGTCCAATGGCCCGAATTATGCACACGCGGAGCCATTTCATTGGCGACCAGACGATTGTCGAACCCATCGGGCAGCAAAAAAAGCTCAATTGCCAAGACGCCAATATAATCCAGTTCTGTTGCAACAGATTCGCCAATTTGACGAGCCTTGGCAGCAATTGCCTCGTCAATATTGGCCGGAATTGTGGTTGTTTTCAGGATCTGGTCTTTATGGACATTTTCGGCAATGTCATAAGAGACGACCTGACCTTGCTGATTGCGGGCGGCAATGACCGAGATTTCGCGCTCGAAGGGCACAAAAGCTTCGAGAATGGCAGGTTGGTTGCCGATCTCTTCAAAGGCATTGATCAGATCTTGCGGTGTTTTGAGAAATTTTTGGCCTTTGCCGTCATAGCCAAAGCGTCGGGTTTTCAAAAGCGCGGGCAGGCCAAGAGTTTCAACGGCTTTTTGTAAATCATCCTGACTGTCAACGGGTGCAAAGCCTGCGGTTTTGATGCCAATCGAGTTGAAAAATGCCTTTTCGCTCAAGCGGTCCTGAGAGACTTTCAGCACATTGTCATTGGGAAGCACTGGCAAGCGGGCTTTGAGGAAGTCGACGGCAGGAGCGGGGATATTTTCAAATTCATAGGTGACGACGCTGACAGCTTGGGCAAAAGCCTGCAAGGCTTCCTCGTCTTCATAATCAGCCATTGTCTTGTAAGGGGTGACATCAAAAGCAGGGCTGTTTGGATCCGGGCAATAGATATGGGTTTTTAGTCCAAGCTTTGCAGCGGCAAGGGCCATCATACGGCCCAATTGTCCGCCGCCTAGAATGCCGATTATATCTCCGGGATTGAGCATCATCTTTGCCTTATTCTTCGTCAACAGGTGCGAGCGCAATGGACTGGGACTGGTTTTGGCGCCATGCATCCAGTCGGCTGGCCAGTGCGTCATCACTGGTGGCCAGCATTGCTGCGGCCATGAGACCTGCATTAACCGCGCCAGCCCGGCCAATGGCCAAGGTGCCAACGGGGATGCCTGCGGGCATTTGCACGATGGAGAGAAGTGAATCCTGGCCGCTCAAGGCCTTGGATTGAACCGGCACACCCAGAACGGGCAGCGGCGTCATGGAGGCTGTCATGCCGGGCAGGTGCGCTGCTCCGCCAGCGCCAGCAATGATGATTTTGAATCCGTTGGCTTTTGCGGATTTGGCAAAGTCAGCCATACGGTCCGGGGTGCGATGGGCCGAAATGATTTTGGCCTCATAGCCAACGCCTAGGGCATCGAGAATTTCGGCTGCATTGCGCATGGTTGGCCAGTCGGACTGGCTGCCCATAATGATAGCAACGGGTTTGGAGTGATCAGTCATGAAGAAACCTGCAAATGGCGTATGTCTGGTGGCTGTGTGAGGAAAGCGCGATTATAGAAAAGATTGCTAAGGGGACAAGGTGAGAAAAGTGCCTGATTTCCCGCTCATTGTTGCTGTTATGTGAACATCTTTGTGTCGGGATTTTATCAGATTTTCACGCAATGATATCCGGGAACAGCATATTTTCCAGCCTTTGTATTTGATCCTTGATGGCCAGCTTTTTCTTTTTCAAACGCTGTATAGGCAAGATATTGGCAGCGCTTTTTTCTTCCAGAGCTGTAATTGCCAGATCCAAATCGCCATGTTCAATACGAAGTTGTGCCATTTTGTGGCGAATTTCTTCTTCATTCTCTATGGTCATGCTTGCCGCCAGTCCTGTTAAGCTTATGAAATTCAATACAATGGCTTGAAAAATCTTGCAAGTCTGCAATTGGTTATGTGGTTTTCCACGGTCTATAATACCAACGGCATAAAGTCAGCCTGTGACAAAGGCTTTTTGGGGCCTTTGTTATCTGAGGACCTCTATTAACCCATGTTGATTATGGCCATTCGGCTTGTTTTCTGATTCACTGACTCAGCATTGATTTGGAGGGGAAAGATGAGGGAACCAGGCTTGTTTGACGTTGATGAACGGCTCAAAAGACTGAGCGATATCGGTGACCAATTGGAAGCCTATGGTCGACTGGTCGATTTTGAGATCTTCCGGTCTGTTCTGGATAAGGCGCTGGCCTATGGAGATGGAG
>JAOXSH010000135.1 GCA_025800145.1 Cohaesibacter sp. | reverse complement strand
GCCATGATCTTCCATCGGCAAAAGCATACCAAGTTTGTGCGAGACATGATCTCTGCGGGTCTGTTCCCTTTGACAGCAGACGAGACGTCTTTGCATAGAACAGTGGAAGAACAGCGAAAGAGTGGCTCGGCATCGGTGAATCCACGTGAAGAACAAATGAGGTTGAAAGAGAAAACACCTATGATCACCCAGGCGCTACTGGATGCTCAGCGTGCCGCAATGACAAAGGATGGCATTGGCCTTAACTGCTTGTCGGCGGGGCGGGCTTCCACCGGTTCTGGCGGAGATCACGCAATGGAGCAGGCTGCAGAGAGCGATGCCAAGAGTCCAGAAGCAGAATGGCGAACCCTTACTAGGCCATCTGAAGCGATGGCTCGGAAGGTCGCTGCTTTTGAAAAATCTTCTACTGGATTTAAGTTGGCGCCGGAGCAAATGTCTGCTTGTAGATGGTTTGCCGAGGCAATGGATGTTGCTTTGGAGGAAGAAGAGAACCAGAAGCCCTTGCGAAACCGCACGCAGCATGCGTGTCTTTTGATTGGCGCGGGTGGCACTGGCAAGACGACTATCATTTTAGAACTCATGCTGGATGTTTTCTGTCATTTTTTTCCGGCCAGACCTGGAGAAGAAGAGCGATACATGATTTCCACTTTTAGCCATTCTCAATCTGATGCCATTTCCAATGATGTTTATCGGGCACGAACATGCCATACTGCTTGCTCTTATCGTGTGGCCAGTTTGCGCAACAAGCACCTTGCCTTGAAAACAAAAGAGCAAGAGATGAAACAACGCTGGGTGCCAAAAATTTTGCTCATTCAAGATGAAATCAGCTTGGTGCCAGCTGCGGTTGAAAACATGATGTTGTACCGCAGTATGCGGGCACGTCAAGATGAAGGCTTGGATCCAGGTAGCTACTTTCATGCTGGCGAGTTGATGGGACGCATACCAATTCTGCTGATTGCAGGTGATTTCCTACAGATCAAGCCTGCCAATGAGATTTCATTAGCTGACAATCTGGAAGAACTCGTACGCAAACGGCCAGACAAAGTGCAGACGGAACACTACGCGGCTCAGGCGGCTTTGATGAGCATCGAAACAGTGATTCACTTGAAAAAGTCGAAGCGCTTCCAGGATGTTCATTTGCCAGAAATCACAACAGCCATGCGAACATGCACGCCTGCTGCACCTTTGTCAGAGGATCACATGCAACTGCTACGCATGCGCAAAATAGAAAATTGCAAAAAAGAATTGGAGACGGATTTCTTCATGAATGGCCATGTGGTTGGCATGTACTGGGAGAACATTGCTCGCAGCATGGTGGAAAGAGCGCATAGAGATGCGCAGAAGCTTGATGTGCCGTTATTTTGTTTGCAGGCGGCTGACCAAAGACATGCACGGAAGAATAAGACTATAGACAAGCAGTTGACACATCAGCTGCTCACGGTTCCAAACCCACATCGCACTGGCAAGTTGCAAGGCATGCTGTTGGTGCACGAAAACATGATTGTGCGCTTGTCTGATGTCTTGGCTCCACACCTGGGACTTGTGAAAGACAAGATGGCAATGGTTGTGAAAGTGGATCTGCACCACGAAGATGAAGAACGCTTGCGACACAGGGAAGCTGGGTTTTGTCATTTTGTGCCTGAATACATGGCCAAGGGTATCTAGGTGAAATTACTCAAAGGAAAGTCTTCGCCCATGGAAGATGCTCTGTTGGAGACATGGGAAAGACAATTTGAAAATGTGACTGATCACACAAATGATGCGAAGACATTGTTCTTTGTGGAACTGATGCATGCTGAGTTCAAGATTGATTTGAAGCTAGGCGAGGATAACGAGAAGATTGAAGTGATTCGCTGGCAATTTCCTCTTTTGCACGGCATGCTGCGAACAGCTTACAGCGCGCAAGGCTTGACTTTGGATGGAGGCGTGCTGGTTGATTTGCGGCGTGCTGGTGGCTTGGAAGATGATGACTGGTGGCTCGCCATATATGTTATGCTGACGCGTGCCCGCAAACTCCAGAATCTGATTCTGCTGGGCTTCACTGAACAAGTGGAGGATCTTTTACGCAGAGGGCCACCTTCTTATCTTCGAGAATTGACTGACAAGTTGGAAGCCAAAGGTGCTGCCACGCTGGAGCGCTTGCAGAACTGGCCTGTGTATGAGTCCTTGCAAACTTCCTGACATCTCACTCTGCATTTGGATTCAACCGCTTGTCGGCGGAGCGATCTGTTGGAATAAGAGATGGTT
>JAOXSH010000099.1 GCA_025800145.1 Cohaesibacter sp. | reverse complement strand
CTAGAGCATTTTGAATAACGACGTGTTTATTCAAAATGCTCTAAGTCCCAGGCTACGTTCTAAGCCTGCTTTGATTGACTGGGCAAAAAAGCGCGAACCAAATTGGGTCGCGCCTTTTTGATGCCTTATGAAGAGGTTATTTCTTCATATTGTCGATAGAGGTTTGGATCATTTCCTTGGCTTTTTCAGGGCCAGCCCAATCTTCGATCTTGACCCATTTGCCCGGTTCCAAATCTTTGTAATGCTCGAAGAAATGTTTGATCTGTTCGATCAGGTTTTTAGGCAGATCTTCGTAAGTTTTGATATGATCGTAATGGCTGGTCAGTTTGGAATGCGGGACCGCCACGACTTTTTCGTCCTTGCCGCCGTCATCTTCCATGATCAACACGCCAATTGGGCGGGCACGCATCACAACGCCGGGGCTTAATTGGGCGTCACCAACAACCAAAACATCAATGGGATCGCCATCATCGGCCAGCGTGTTTGGCACAAAGCCATAATCGCATGGATAGGCCATTGGGGTGAAGAGAAAGCGATCCACAAACACAGCGCCGGAGTCTTTTTCAACTTCATATTTGACGGAGGAGCCTTTTGGCACTTCGATCACAACATAGATGTCATCAGGGGCGTCTTTTCCAGCCGGGATTTCACTAATATTCATGAATGTCTCTCCATTCGGACAGGGTCTAGAAGTTATCTTTGTTGCCGTTGGTATTAGGGCCTTGGCGTGGTCTTGGCAAGACAAACCTTAGGTGAAAGCGCTTTGGGAGGAAAAGAGCCTTAGTGCCTGATTTAAAAGTCCTGAGCCAGTTCGCGATCATATTCGAAGAACGATTCCCAATGACGTAAAAAAGGCATCAGAGCACAAAATAGCTCACAATCTCTCGCACCCAGCTTGCGCCGACACTTGGCCCGGCGGATGTGGTGGTCTGGGATAATCTCAAAGCTCAAATCCCTACTCAGA
>JAOXSH010000098.1 GCA_025800145.1 Cohaesibacter sp. | reverse complement strand
GGCCTTCGGTGCCTTGAAATGGCTCACTGAGCGGCGTTGTCTTTCTAGGAAAATGCCCCGGCATTGTCCGTCGAAAAACGCCTTGTCAGTAAACCATTTCAAGGCATCCTATGGGTTATTATTTCTACTCGTTGGTATAAGCGGAGAAACGCACTTCTATTTAGGCAGACGCTATCAGCTAAAAGTTTTTGAACAACCTAGCCAACCATCAAATGTGCTTCTGAAAGGTGGTCAGATCCAAGTTAGTCTACCTTACAATGATCCAATTTCCGTTAGAAGACGATTGAACATTTGGTACAAACAGAGAGCAGATGATTATTTTCAAGTTCAGATGAATCGCGTCATTGAAAAAATATCATGGGTAAATGAATGTCCTCCAGTGAAACTAGTGCGCATGAAAACTCAATGGGGTAGCTGTTCACCAAAGGGAAGTGTTCATTTGAACCCATTACTTATCAAAGCTCCACGAGAATGCATCGAATACGTCTTGGTACATGCGTTATGTCACCTTTTAGAGCCCAATCATTCTCAGCGCTTTTACTCAGTCCTTGCCCAGCACTTGCCGGATTGGAAACATACAAAAGCCAAGCTTGATGGAATGTCAGAACTGCTTCTTGCTGAATAAAATCCGGTCATATGGGGTAATCTTTCGTGCCGTTGGTATAAAGTATTTTTGTTGGTGCGGACGGCGGGACTTGAACCCGCAAGACCTAAGTCGGCAGATTTTAAGTCTATTCTCTGATAAGGGATTATTTGATAAGTTAACGATCGTTAGTTTTTGAGCGCCCCACTTTAGCCAAAAACCTAAGCGGTTGTAACTAAAGTATTTTTGTTGGTGCGGACGGCGGGAATTGAACCCGCAAGACCTAAGTCGGCAGATTTTAAGTCTGCTGTGTTTACCTATTTCACCACGCCCGCGAACCCGCGAATGAACCCGGATGACGTGCTTTTGCCACAAAAATGAACCCAGTACCACAAGCATTTTAGAAATTGTGGACTATTGTCTCTTTACGCCCGTTTTTACCGACGTAAGTGCTGCGGTGGTATGTCCAGCCGTTGATGGTTAGGCTTTGCGGGGGTGGTTGATCAGGAAGGGGGCCGCCCAGTTCGGTGATGCAGGCATTGATTTGGGGGCTGGGTTTTTCTGCCGCTATATAGGTGAGCCAATCCCGGCGGTCTGTTCGTCGTTCTGACACGACAAAGCCGCCGCTGGCTCCGCGCTTGACGCAATAAAGGCAATCCAGCTCCCAGCCGCGCCCGTTGGCCACGCCGCCCCAAAAGCGGCTGGCGGCTTTGCGGGCCTGCGTGGTGCGGGTGGCGGTTTCGCGCCGGGTGCGCAGAAAGACCAGTTTTCCCTTGTCATCGCGCATGGTGGCGGTGGAGACAAATTCACTCATTGGGCTGGCTCCTGTTTGTTTGGGTCATCGCCTTGTCTTTTTTGGTTGTCGTCTATGTGAAACAGTGCTCAAAGCAAGGGCTTGAAAATGAAGCATATTTTTGTCCGAAAACCGCTGCACACTTTTAGGAAATATGCTTTATGCTGTTGGTATTAGAGCGTGATTGTGGTTTTGATGTCGCCATCCATCAGGAAGCGGATTTGGGATGGGGGGATGCTTTCGTCAATGGTGACGGGAATGCCATAAATGGATTTGTGGGCAAGGTTGGGGGCGCCGCTGCCGCGCTCTATGCTTTCGCATTCCAGCTCAAAAAAGGTTTTTCGGGTCATGGTGCAGCCTTCAATGGCTTGGCGGTGCTGATCGATGCTTTGGGCTGCGGATTGGATGACTTTATCAAGGGCATATGTCATGTTGGTTCCTGTCTTGTTTCTGGGCTAATCTTTCGTGCCGTTGGTATAATCTGTGATGGGGCTCACCAGATTGGTTTGTCTTTTTTGGCGGGATAAACGCGCTTGCCGGCAATCATGAAAATGCGATAGGCCCCGTCCGGTTGTTGGTCGCCAGAGCGGAAATGGGCGTCTTTTGCGTTTTTGCGGAGCCATGCGCAGGCCTGCCCCAAGGTGCGGTCGCGGTTTTGGCGGGCTGTTTTGCCGCCGCCCGCGCGGATAAGAAAACTCTCGCCGGGGTTGATCTGGCTGAAATCGAAAAGATCCAGCGTTGGAAAAGGGATCGGCTCAACCGCAATGCCCGGCGTGATCTGTTTGACAGACTTCATAATTGTCTCCTTTTGTGTCGTTGGGATAAAATGCTTGGGAAATGCTTGATTTTTTTGATGATCAGTCAGCAAATGATGTGAAAACCACATCATTTGATTTATAAAAAGGCGCGCGCATTGAGGCCATAATCCCGTGCTGTCAGGCGATGCTCTGCATTGACGTCGTATGAGGGGAGGTCGGCTTCCATTTCTTGCGCCTGCATGTGAATGGCCGCGATCAAATGCTCGCTGGCATCGTCTTTCACCAAGTCACAAAAGGTTGCTGCCTCGGACAGATCACCATTGCCGGTGAGCGTGACACATTCGGCGGCAATCTCGACCATGGCTGTGGCATAGGCCTGACTGATGGTCTCCATCAGCTTGGTGATATTGTGTGAAACAGCGAGGCGGCCAGACAGGGAGCCGGGCGAGAATACAGGGTTGCTCCGCCTGGCGGCGCGGATGCTCTCATACAGTCTGGCCAGAGCAAGATCAACAGACGTTGTCATTTTCAAACTCCACATGTTGTGTTTGTGACAACAATATAAATATGAAAATGTTGTTCTAATGTCAACAGCAGTTTTTAAACTTTTTATAGTTTGAGGGGTTTTAGTGTGGTGCCGTTTCCCCTACTTCGATTAGGACGGTCTTGGGGTAAGAATTTTCATGAAACTGAGCTTTTCTGGGTTATTTTGGTTTTACCCCTTTCTTTCCTTTTGTGTCTTTATGATTTTTTAAAAAAATATATAAATCAGTACTTTAATATCTTCTTTGTCTTTGTAGATGACTTTTCAAAAGTTATTCTGATGAGGGATAGGACTGTATATATTGTATATAGATGGATATAACCGCCTATCCCTTCATTTTTTTGAGTTTCAAAATTTATTTTCTAAGCATCCAAAGTCCCAAAACGTTGGTTTAATATCAATGAAAATGAACAGCAATGTTGTGAATTTTTAAATTACGTTGTATTCATATCAACCATGACAGAGTTAAATGAAAAACAGCAACGCTTTTGCGAAGAATATATGCTGGATTTGAATGGCACACAGGCGGCCATTCGTGCCGGTTATTCTGCGCATAGCGCCGCCAGACAGGCATCGCGGTTGTTGGGCATAGCGCCCGTGCGGGCAGAGCTGTCGCGCTTGAAAGCGGCGCAATCCAAGCGCATTGAAATCAGCGCTGACAAGCTGTTGCATATGATGGCGCAAATTGCCTTTGGCGATATTCGCGGCATTTTTGATGTGGATGGACATTTAAAACCGCCCCATGAATGGGATGAAGACACCGCCGCCACGGTGGCGGGGTTGGATATTGTCACCAGCGCTGCGGGCAAGGGCGCGGTCAAACATGTGGCCAAAATCCGCCGCTCTGACCGCCTGCGCGCCATGGAATTGCTGGCGCGGCATCTGTCCCTGTTTAACGAAAAGGCCAATGGTGCAGCAACCGAAGACCTGGCCGCGCGGATGCGCCGAGCGAAGGAAAGAAAGAAGGAAAGAAAGAAGTGACAGAAGGGCGCGTAGACGATCCGGAACAGGCGTTGATTGATTCTGCGGCCTCTTGCGAGTATGACCCGCAAGCCTGGGCGGATTTTGCGTGGGATTGGGGCGAGGGGCCGCTGGAGGGCAAGGCTGTGCGGGCATGGCAGCGTGATATCAACCAGCTGATAGCGCGCCATTTGCAAGATCCTGAGAGGCGTTATCAGCCGCTGATGCTTGCTGTGGCATCGGGCCATGGCATTGGCAAATCCGCCCAGATGGGGATGCTCGCCAATTGGGCCATGTCCTGCTTTAACAATTGCAAGATTGTGGTCACCGCCAATACTGGCGATCAGTTGACCACCAAGACCAGCCCTGAGATCACCAAATGGTTCAAGACCTCCATCACCTCTCATTGGTTTGATTATGCATCTTTGTCGATCAAGGCCAAGGATAAGGATGAGAAGGACAATTGGCGGCTGGATTTCAACACATGGTCAGAACACAACACAGAAGCTTTTGCCGGTTTGCACAATGAGGGCAACATCATTTTGTTGCTGATGGATGAAGCCTCCAACATTGCAGACGTGATTTGGGAAGTGGCTGAAGGGGCGCTGAGTGATGAAAACACGATTATCATCTGGGTGGCCTTTGGCAACCCGACGCGCAACAGCGGGCGCTTTCGCGAATGCTTTCGCAAATATCGCAAATATTGGAAGACGCGCCAGATCGACAGCCGTATGGTGGAAGGCACCAACAAAACATTCCTGTCGCAGTTGGTCGAAAAATATGGCGAAGACAGCGACACAGCCAAAGTGAGGGTAAGAGGCATGTTTCCGTCCAGTGCGGCCAATCAGTATATCTCAACCGATTTGGTGGATGCAGCCAGCAAAGTGCATTTGCGACCAGAGCAATATGACTTTGCCCCCAAAATCATTGGCGTGGACCCGTCATGGACGGGGGAGGATGAGTTTGTGATTTATTTGCGTCAGGGCCTCTATTCCAAGCTGCTGGCGAGCTATGCGAAAAATGACAATGATGTGATCATGGCCCAGCATATT
>JAOXSH010000068.1 GCA_025800145.1 Cohaesibacter sp. | reverse complement strand
TGTCGTGCCATTGGTCCTTACAGATGGATTGCCCTGTCCAATGATCCAGATGATATCCACAAGATCGATGATTATCTGCTGAAGCGCTTCCCGGATAACAAGATCGTCACCAACTGGATTGCTCTGGCGCGTGAAAATGTTCCATTTGAAGGTCTGCCGGCCCGTATTGCATGGCTTGGCCATGGTGAGCGGACTGAACTGGCATTGGCAGTCAACGAGATGGTGAAATCTGGCGAACTATCTGGCCCGGTTGCCTTTACCCGTGATCATTTGGATGCGGGCGGTATGGCTCATCCAAACATCATGACTGAGAACCTGATTGATGGTTCTGATGCCATTGCCGATTGGCCATTGCTGAACGCCATGATGAGCTGCTCTTCCATGGCTGATCTTGTGGCCATTCACTCCGGTGGTGGTGGCTATTCCGGTTACATGACCTCTGCAGGCATTACCGTGGTCGCTGATGGCACCGATGATGCCGCCGAACGCCTGCAGCATTCCATCACCAACGATACCTCGCTTGGCGTGATGCGTTATGCCGATGCTGGCTATGAGGAAGCTAAAGACGAAGTTGCCAAGAAAGGCATTTGTCATATCAATCTGCTATAGACACAAAGCAAAAAAGGTACATAGAAATGTCCGTAATCGAATTGGATGGGGCCACTTTGAGCGTCGAAAACGTCGTCAATGTGGCCCGCCACAATGCCAAGGTTGTTATTGCCCCTGCCTGCCGCGCGGAAATCACCAAGAAGCGCGATTATATCAACGAGCACTGGATCGATAATGAAAATGCCGACCCGGTTTATGGTTTCAATACCGGTGTTGGCAAATTGGTTGGATACAAGGTTTCTGCCGAGGAGAATGACAGGTTCCAAATGAACATTGTCAAAACTCACGCGGCGTGCATTGGGGAGCCGGCATCAGAAGAAGTGGTCCGCGCCATGATGGTTTCCCGGATCAATGCATTCTGCCTTGGCGTGTCCGGTCTTAGGATTGAGACGGTGGATCGTCTTGTTGAACTGCTCAACAACAATGTTCATCCGGTTGTGCCAAGTCAAGGTTCGGTTGGTGCCAGTGGCGATCTTGCGCCTCTGGCTCATATGGTTTCCGTCATGATCGGTTTTAAACATGCAGAAGCCTACTACAAGGGGGAGAGAATGCCTGCTCAGGAAGCTTTGAAGGCAGCGGGTCTTTCCCCGACAGCTTTCAAGTTGCAGGCAAAGGATTGCCTGGCTCTGATCAACGGCAACAATTATTGCGCAGGTATGGCTGCCCTCAATATCTATGATGCAGAGATGTTGATGAAAACGGCAGACATTACCGGAGCACTGAGCCTTGAAGCGGTTCGGGGTGAGCAGGCAGCCTTCGATGATCGGATCCATCAGGTGCGCCGCCAGGTTGGTCAGATAAAGACGGCCGAGAATATTCGCACTCTGACAAAAGGCAGCCAACGCACTACTGAAGATGCAAGAAAAGTCCATTTGCGTGATGATCTGATGCATCCGACCTATGTGCCTCGGGTGCAAGATCAATATTCCTTCCGATGCTTACCTCAAGTGCATGGATCCTGCCGTGACAATCTAGTTTACGCCAAGTCGCTGATTGAAAAGGAGCTAAATGCCGCGACCGATAATCCGTTGGTATTCTGGGACGACAAGGGTAAGTTGGAATTTTTGTCAGGTGGTAACTTCCATTGTGAGCCCATAGCGTTTGCTATGGATATTCTGGCTATGTCTCTGGCCGAGATCGGCAGCATTTCCGAACGTCGCTTGTTCGCTCTTTGCGACACGGCACTAAGCTATGGCCTTCCACCCAACTTGAGTGGTGATCCAGTTGGTTTGAATACCGGTTATGCCGTTATCTCCTGTTCTGCTGCTGCCGTTGTCTCAGAGAACAAAACCCTCTGCTTCCCAGCAGTCGCAGATACCATACCGACCAAAAGCAGTCAGGAAGATCATGTCAGCATGGCGGCGTGGGCTTGCCGCAAGACACGTCAGATTATTGACAACATGCCAAAAATTTTGGGCATTGAATATATCATTGCTGGCCGGTCTGTCTTCATCACCCAGGAGCCGCTTGGTCAGTTCAATCTGGGGAGCGGTACCAGTCTGGCCTATCAGATGATCCATGATGCCGCTGGCTATGAAGTTGAAGATCATTATGTTCAGCACGAGGTCAATCCGGCCATGGAGATGATCAAATCCGGAAAACTTCTGGATGCTGTAGAAAAACAAGTCGGTCAGTTGAACTAATACCAACGGCACGAAAGATTACCCCATATGACCGGATTTTATTGGCTTTCTGGTAAGACGCTTTTGCTGCCATGGTCTGGTTGACCACAAAGCAAGAGCGACGCAGTCCAGAAAGCCAATAAAACCGACCTTCGGTGCCTTGAAATGGCTCACTGAGCTGCGT
>JAOXSH010000059.1 GCA_025800145.1 Cohaesibacter sp. | reverse complement strand
CATATGGATGTCTGGAAGCCCTTGCCCCAGTTCTGGAAGGTCTGTCCGGTCTTGAAGTATGCAAAAAGAGACAAAACAAGCTGTCTGAGCCCCTTTTTCCAAATTCATCACGATGAAGATAATAGCGATGACGGCTTCGCTTGTTCGTGCCAGTTTCGCCATGATCCGCCCCAGGCTGAAGCGGCGCTTTGCCTGTCCGAACTTGCCCTCAATCGGAATGCGATCCACCTCATCTTGATATTGCTGCCGGGCCTGTTCTCGTCGTGCTCCAGCATTCTGCGCCGTCGCCTTGGGGGGCGCGCCCCAATGCCGGACCAGAGATCCGTATCCCATGCTTCTTGCAAAACTTGCGGTTCGCCCTCTTGTCGCAATGGACCGAGGCCGGATAATGATCAAACCGGCAGCGGTAGGCTTGCACCTGCGTGATTAGAGCATATTTCCGAAAAGTGTGTGCGGTTTTCGGAAATATGCTCTAAGATCACGCTGTTGCCTGCGGTCATATTCGTTCCACCAATCGGCCTTGAGGCGAGAAATTGTGGTTGATGACAACCCTGCTGCATTCAGACCCAACAAAGCCGCCAATGCTTCGTGAAAGTCGCCCGTGGAAATACCCTTGAGATAAAGCCAGGGCAGTAGGTCCTCAATGGACTTGGTCTTGCGCAGATAGGGTGGCAGGATCGCCGATGTGAACCTGACTTTCTCTTGGCCATCGCCACGATCTCGTATGCGCGGCACTTTGACCGGCACAGGACCGATCCCAGTGATCACCTCACGTTCCGGCAGATGCCCATGCCGAACCAATCGCGCGCGGCCATCCTTGGTTTGCTCGCTAGAATGCGTCTCCAGTAGCGAACTGAGTTCCGCTTCAACGGCTTGTTGGATAAGATCACGCGCACCAGCACGTAGAAGGTCGGTCAACGGATCAGCCGAAAATCCATGTGGATCAGGAAAGCTTGTGATGGTAGTCTTCGTCATGTGGCATATCCTTTTCTCATCGAGAATTGCGGCGCATCAACAACGCCATGATATGCAGCCCATAACGGACCATCACCAACTTTCAGTTATATCTCTCTTATGCAAGTAGGCTCAAAACACTCAAGGGCCTTACACCATATGAATTCATTTGCAAA
>JAOXSH010000026.1 GCA_025800145.1 Cohaesibacter sp. | reverse complement strand
TCTGAGCGGGCCGTATCGGTAATGGCCTGCTGATCAGAGAACAAGGTTTGCATATCAAAAATCATGTCATCGTCCTGTGTTAAGGAGGATAGGAAAGATCCCAACCGCTTAAACAGCGGCAGGGACCATGGCTTCACTATTAAGCAGGGCATCGGTTTCGCGGATCGGAATGCCGCGATAGCTCAACACCTCTTCACCCGCAATATCCTGACGGGTCAGACGCACAAAATTGTCCGAGCTGCCAGCATTGCCCGCCAGCCTGTCAAGCGCTTCCATCATGTCGGAATTCATATAAATGCAGGTTTTGCCACCGGGCACCCGGCGCGATTTCAGGCTATAATAAGCCCGGCGCATCAAGGCATAGAGATCGACATTGCCCGCCAGCACCTCGCTGATATCAATATTGGCAATGCGGGCATTATAGCGCCAGTCATTGACAGCCATGCCCACATGCCAGGAAAACAGCTCTTCCTTGACATAAAACGGATTGCCATTGTCATCAGAGATGCGCTGTTCGCCCTTATCCTCGCGCGAGACGCCCGCTGTGCTGCCTTGCGGATAGAGCAAATGGGTAAAGCGATCGCCCCATGTGACAAACCAGATAGAGGTATTGTCAGAGCCACGCCCCCCGCCATCAATCACCTGATTGGCCGCCCCTTTGCCTTTGCCATCTTTGGCATATTCCGCATAACGCGCGGCCAAACCCATAAACTTTTCCGGGCCGGACTTGGTGTCATGATAAAACATGCCCGTGGCCACTTCCTGGTTGAGCGCTTCAAGGAAAGCCGCGCTTTCCATCAGGCGCACCTGTGCCGGATTTTTGGACAATTTCAGCAAGCGTGTATCGATGGTTGCCAAAGCTTCGACAAAGCCTGTGGTGTCTTCCACTTGCTGGATTTCAGATTTGCTTTGCGGAATGCCCTTATACAATTTGCCCCATGCCACCTGTGGCAGGCGGGTGCGGATATTGTGCAAGTGGCTTTTGCCCTGATTGCATTCCATGGCCACAGCATCCTCCAAAATCGGATTTTCCTGTGCCAGCAATTCGATGACCTGAGCCATTTCGGCCCCCTTGCCACCTTCACGTTTGGCAATATCTGCCAATGTCAAAAATTTTTGAGCCAATACAGCCATTGACCATGACCTCTCATTCAGTCGTTCGGGTAAAGAATGGACGCCGTATCAGGCGTGCCAGTGCTCGCCTTGCCGCCCGGATTATCCTCTGCCAGTGCCTTTCCGGCACGGGCAAAGGCACGAATAATTTCGGGATGATTGCCACCGCCAGAGCTGACCAGATAATCGCGCAGCGCTCGGGTGCCAAATTCATCAATAAATGTCTCGGATGCCGCCAAAGCCCCTTGCAGATTGTCACCGCCCAGCTCTTTGTCGGCCTTGACAGACGCCTGCCAGTCCAGATTGGTTTTCTGCCACTCTTCGAGTTGTTGCTTGCGCAAATCCGTAAAAATCTTTGCCACTTCATTGGCTTGCTTCTGGCTCAGATTGGCCTTGGCCATGCGCGGCCCCGCCATGTCGGCCAGCGCGCTATCAATCTCCATACCGTCCGGCAAATCAAGCAAGGAAAAATCATAGCGCCCATCCTCGGGAACCGCGTCCAGCGGATCTGGCTCAGAGCCTGCGCCCTCATTATCGCCGCCTGACTGTTGGTCTTTGGCTACGCTCTCACCTTCGTTGTCCCCTCCACCGGGTGAAGCATTGCCGGTGAGAGAGCCAGAGTCTGAAGGCTCAAACCCCGGCTCCTCACCTGCTGCCGCCGCATCTCGCTGATCCGTGCCAAATACAGACGCAGATGCAGGCGCAGATGCAGCGCCGGTTCCCGTCCCCTCATGGGAGGAAAAACAGGGACGGGGAAATTTGCCAATCTGGGGAATGAAAAAGGCCGCCGAAGCGCCCGGCCTCATCCCGTCAGGGGATCGATCAATCATCGTCATCACTCTTGCTTGCCTCTTGTGCGTCTTGCATCTCTTTCAGCTTTTTTTCAAAGCGGCTCATTGCCAACATCAGCTTGGGATAGGCCTCTTCATCACTCTCTGAGAGTTTTTGAATGATGGTCAGACCGATGGACCGCTGACCTTCGCGAAAGGCGGTCATCTCATCCCCTGAAAAGCTCACTCCATAAATACCGCATTGTTGTAATATCCACCATATAAATCTCATCGATTGCGAATTTAGCAACATTACAGAGACATCTTCACGAAATTGGCGCTCTCGCTCTGATATGTCATGATCGCAAGAGGCACGCATCAGGCCAATCCCAACTGTTGCAGCAAATCACTGCCGCTTGCATTTTTCTGCGCTTCCGACATCAGCCGCGCCGCATCTGCCCCGTCTTTGACCGCCGGCATAATCTGGCTTGCCAGATTGGCCTGGTCTTTGGTCTCCATCTGGGTTTGCCGCT
The DNA here is from genome assembly GCA_025800145.1 of Cohaesibacter sp. GTDB lineage: Bacteria > Pseudomonadota > Alphaproteobacteria > Rhizobiales > Cohaesibacteraceae > Cohaesibacter. Next base: position 2,490 of record JAOXSH010000026.1, on the reverse strand, counting down.
GATCGCGCATTTCCTTCACCGCTTCATCTGATTTGACCAGGGTCGAAGGGGTGCCAATGGCATCGGCATATTCATCAATGGCCTGATCCAGATCCAGCTTGTCCGCCACATCCGGTTTGACAGACAGAATTTGCCCGGCAAAGCCGACAAGACGCTCGATAGAGCCTGTTGTGACAGCGCGCTGCGCCTGCGCCAACAAAGAGATATTCTCGATCTCCAGCACTTCCTGACGCTCCACCAGCTCTTGCGGTGGTTCGGGCAACATTCCCGCCTCTTCGCAAGAATGATAGACAATCTCCACCAGCGGATTGGTCTGCTCATAAATCTGCCGTTCCACCACCGGGCCAAGCTGCAAAAGCTGCTCTTCCTTGCGCTGGGTTAATTCCATCACATTGCGCGGTTGCACGCCTTGCATTTGGCTGATGGCAAAAAACAGATCGGCATACCAGATTTTTTCAATCCGGCCTTGAATGCCCTGAATATCCTGCATCAATTCGCCAAGGCGCAGATTGACCTCCATCACCGGGCGCAATCCCGCCCGGCCCGTCTGATCATCATGATAATTGATTGCGCCGGGCAAGGTCGAGACACCGGCCATGCGCAAGCTGCTGGGCCCTTGCATGGGGGGCCGCACAATCTTGTCAATGCCCTGCCCTTTCATGCGCTGCTCAGACTGCAATTGCTTGACCGCAGGCAAACAGACTTCGCCCGGATGGCCAGAGCCATACACATCTTCGCCATCTGCTTCATAGCGCGGCGCAAGAATGCGATTGATATCAAAGCCATCTTGCGACAGCATACCCTCGCCAGACGCCCCCTCTTCCCAATAATTGGAGGCATAGGGCTTGTTGGCTTTGTTTTTGCGGCTGTGATCGCGGGTTTTGCGCGGCTCAACAGCATGGCAAATATCGACCCAACTGTCATATTTGCCATGATCCCAAAGGGTTTTGATGGTGTTGGAGACCCGCGACCAATCCATATCGCCATTGGCCTTGGTAACAAATTTGCCCACCACCTGCTCCACCGTCATTTTGATCTGACGATAGAGCGTATCCACGCGGCCCTTGTCATTCTGGGCAATCCAATATTGCCCGCTCATCATAGGAATGGCCCGCACAGCATCGCCCTCCCCCACAATCACCATGCAGGATTGGCCAAACAGGCCCAAATCACCATAGGCCGAATGCAACGCATTATAAATGTTGGAGCGACGCAAAACCTGCTGAATGATCCGCTCACACTGGAACAGATAATCCTTGACCGGACCAAATTCTTTCAAATCAGGGTCCATGGTGCGCAGCTTCATCCAGGGGCGCACGGGCGATGTCAGGCCCGAATGCATCCCAGACTGAAAGGTGCGCCGATGCAAAAGGGCCGTCTCATCCAAAATGGCCTGCATGGTCTTCTCGCCCTTGTGGCGATTGGCATCAAGGCGCAACCGGCCCGGCGCAATATATTTGTCATATTCGCGCCAGCGCGCCTCATAGGGGCGGCGCTCCTGTTTCAAGCCTTCCAGCCGCGACTGGTGGCGCTGACGAATGGATGGTGCCATGATCAACCTCCAGAAAAACAGCACAAAAGACGATAAGCAACATAGCCCGCCCCACCCATCATCAGGGCAAGCAACAGACCAAGCAGCAACAGGGCAAATCCGGTGCCCAAAATGACCCAATCATCCGGTGTCATCCCTCACGCCCCCAACAATGTTTTTTTGCCGCTCTGATCAACCGCGCCAACACCATAGGCCCCGGCCAGCAAGGTCTGGGGACGCGCCGCAATGCGCTCTTTCACCCGCGATCCAGCACTCTCGGCCTGCGCCCGCGTGGGGGCTTTTTGTGCCGCATATTCCTTGGGAGGCGTCGGCGGCGCTGGCTTTTTAGGGCTAAACATGCACATATTTTCACTCCTGATGCCTTATGCATATGGGTTATAGCTGCCATCATCGCACATGTTTTCCTCAATATCGCGTGCTATTTTCGCAACAACCGGTTGGGCAAATGTCAGAAACAGCGCATCGGCCCGATTGGGCGAGGGAATGCCGCGCTTTTTCATATCCATCTTGCTTTCCAGTTGCAGCTTGCCATCCGTTCGGGGCTTCAAATCCGGCCCGATCAAATCGTGATACAGCACTTCATCTGCCGGATCGATGGCCCCGCCATCCATCAGCCATTGCCGCCCCAATTTCCAGATTTCCATGCGTTTGTTAAGACAGCCCGGATCGGCGCTTTGCTCTGCAAACCAAACCAGCCGCCAATTCCGCCCCCATGTCTGGCCCAGTGAATAAAGACCCGTGCCATGCCCCCCATCAATGAAGACCGCATCCGCACCCAGATCCTGCTCAAAGCGCAAAATATGCTGGGCCATGATCACATCATTGTCATTTTTCGCATAGCTCGCCAGCAGCTTGGAATAGAGGCCCTGACGCAAATAAATCACAAACTCATCCTCCCCCGTCCATGACGGGTCCACGCCAATGATTTTGGGGGCAAA
>JAOXSH010000010.1 GCA_025800145.1 Cohaesibacter sp. | reverse complement strand
GGGCATTTTCTTTTTTGATGCGAACCTTTTGCATTGAATTGTCAAGACAATTCAATGAGGCGCGCCCTAGAAAGACAACGCAGCTCAGTGAGCCATTTCAAAGCACCGAAGGCCGGTTTTATTGGCTTCCTGGACTGCGTCGCTCTTGCTTTGTGGTCAACCAGACCATGGCAGCAAAAGCTTCTTACCAGAAAGCCAATAAAATCCGGTCATATGGGTCAATCTTTCATGCCGTTGGTATAATCAGCTGTTTTGCCGATTTTGAGACCCCGTCTTGTTTCGAGGCGGGGTTTTCTTTTGGCTTTTTTCGGTTTTTGCCAATAAAATCCGGTCATATGGGTTAATCTTTCATGCCGTTGGTATTATGAGACTTTGTCTCTTTTGTTTGGCTTGATGTTTGGCAAGACTGTTTGGATGATAGACAACATCCAGGGGCGATGATGATGACACAGGATAAGAAGGCTGTTTCTTGTTGTGAGCACAAAGTGCGATTTTGGGAGCGTTTGACGCCGCGTGCTGTTGACGTTGTTTGCGGTCTTTCGATTGTCTCGCAACAACGCCAAAAGATTGTGCCTCATGCCTTTGGGGATGTCGTTGAATTTGGGTTTGGCTCTGGTCTTAATCTGCCGCACTATGATCAAAGCAAGGTTCGCTCGCTGATTGGCGTGAACCCGCAGGATGGCTTGCCGCGTTTGGGGCGTCGGGCCATTGCGGCGCAAGACTTGTCGGTGGACTTGCTGGTGGAGAGTGCCGAGGCCTTGTCTTTGGAAACAGGCTGTGCGGATAGTGTGGTGGTGACCTATAGTCTTTGTTCCATCCCAGATGTTGAGGCGGCTCTTTTGGAAGCGCGGCGCATTTTGCGGCCCCATGGTAAATTATTCTTTTGTGAGCATGGCCTGTCGCCTAAGCCTTTTGTGGCGCATATGCAGCATCGTTTGACACCACCTTGGCGCTGGATGGCGTCAGGTTGCCATCTTAACCGCGATGTTGGGGCCTTGGTGCGCTCGGCTGGCTTTTGTCTTGATCAGTATGATTGTTATGACCTTGGTTTTGGCTCGCGCATTTTGGGTACGCACCATCTTGGCATTGCCAGCAAGATCTAGATATTTGCTCTTTCATGCCGTTGGTATTATTCAGCCGGGGCTGGTTTGGTGAGTTTGCCGATCCATTCGCGGCCCTCAACAGGGTCAAGGGGAATGAGGCGGGCAAGGACCAGACTGATGGTTGCCATGCCTGCGCCAATCAGGAAAACCGCAGCAGGGCTTACCAGCCAGATCAAGCCAAAGGCTGCGGGAATGAAGACCGCGGCAATATGATTGATGGTGAAGGCAACGCCTGCGGTGGGGGCGATGTCTGCGGGATCGGCGATTTTCTGGAAATAGGTTTTCATGGCAATGGCCATGGCAAAAAAGGCATGGTCAATGACATAAAGACTGGCCGCTACCCATGGATTGGAGACAAAGGCATAGGCGACAAAAACGCCGATCAGACCAATATATTCGACGGTCAGCATTTTACGCTCCCCAAAGCGTCCAATATATTGGCCAATTTTGGGGGCAAAGATCATGTTGAACAGGCAATTGATTAGAAATAGCGCTGATATTTCATGCACATGATAGCCGAATTTTTCGACCATCATGAAACCGGCAAAGACGGTGAAAATCTGCCGTCTTGCCCCCCCCATGAAGGTCAGGGCGTAATAGAGCCAATAGCGTTTGCGCAAGACCAGTTTTTTATTTTGCGGTATGGCCGTTTTGAAATGGGGGAAACTGATCCATAAGAATGCGACCATGGCAAGGGTGATGCTTCCGGCGATGGCAAAGACCAGTTCAAAGGACAGATTGAGGGTTTTCCATGTCAGGAAGATCAGACCATAGGCGGTGAGCTGGGCCATAGCTGCGACCGAGAGGATCTTGCCCATCATGGCTGGCGCCTGATCTTTTGGGAGCCATTGCAGGGAAAGGGACTGGTGCGCGGTTTCATAATAATGAAAGCCGATGGACATCAGAATTGTGGTGAAATACAGCCCCCACATTGTTGGGAAATAGCCTGTGATGCCGACGCCAATTCCCAGTGCCAGAAGCGAGAGCATGGCAAAGGTTTGCTCTTTTAGGATCAGCAAAATGAAAATGGCGGTGAAGGCCAGAAAGCCGGGAATTTCCCGGATGGATTGCTGAATGCCGATTTCCTTGCCGGTGAAGCCAATTTCATTGACGGCAAAATTGTTGAGCAAGGTCCACCAGCTGGCAAAGGATAGCTGCATGGTGGCGCTCATTAACATGAGCATCAAAAGAGGCGTTTTCCAGGAGCTGGTCCCGGCTGGGGCGGTGGCATTCATGATGGACCTGATCTGTCTGTTGCCTTAAAAGCAGAGATGCACATTATCAAGGCAGCAATCCCTTCGTCAAATGAAAGGCTTTGATTGGATTGATGAGCAGGATTGATGATTTGTTATGTTCGGAGCTTTGTTCTTTTGCTTGCTCTTAGCGCATCAAGGCACGCATGGCCTGATCGATGCCTTGCAGTGTGAGGGGATACATGCGCTTTTGCATGATGTCTTTGAGCATACCGATGGAATAGGTATAGTCCCAGTGCCGTTCTGGTGTTGGATTGAGCCAGACGACATGGTCGTAAATATCCTGTATGCGGGTGAGCCATGTGTGGCCTGCCTCGTCATTCCAATGTTCGACCGAGCCGCCGGGATGGGAAATTTCATAGGGCGACATGGCTGCATCACCGACAAAGATGATTTTATAATCCGAGCCAAATTTATGCAGGATGTCCCATGTTGACAGGCGCTCGGTATAGCGGCGGGCATTGTCTTTCCAGACAAATTCATACAGGCAATTATGGAAGTAGAAATATTCCAGTTGTTTGAATTCTGTGCGTATGGCAGAGAATAATTCTTCGCATATTTTGACGTGATCATCCATTGATCCGCCAATGTCGAAAAAGATCAGCACTTTAACGGCATTATGGCGCTCCGGGCGCATTTTGATATCGAGATAGCCTTTATGGGCGGTGTTGCGAATGGTGCCCGATAGATCCAGCTCTTCGTTGGAGCCGGTTCTGGCAAATTCGCGCAGGCGGCGCAGGGCTATTTTGAGATTGCGGGTGCCCAGATCCACATCGCCGTCCAGATCCTTAAAATCGCGTTTGTCCCAGACTTTGACCGCCCGTCGGTGGCGTGATTCATGTTGGCCTATGCGGATGCCTTCGGGGTTATAGCCATAAGCGCCAAAGGGGGAGGTGCCTGCGGTGCCGATCCATTTGGAGCCGCCTTGATGGCGTTTCTTTTGCTCTTTGAGGCGCTCTTTCAAAGTGTCCATCAGCTTTTCAAAGCCGCCCAAGGCCTCAATCTGGGCTTTTTCCTCTTCGGTGAGGAATTTCTCGGCCAGTTTTTTCAGCCATTCTTCCGGGATTGGCGCTTCTTCCACTGCATCGGAGACGGTTTCCAGCCCTTTAAAGACCGTTGCAAAAACGCGGTCGAATTTGTCGAGATTGGTTTCATCCTTTACAAGTGCGGCACGGGAGAGAAAGTAAAAATTCTCGACATTCTTATCAGCCAGATCTGCATCCAATGCTTCCATCAGCATCAGATATTCGCGCAGGGAGACCGGCACTTTGGCAGCGCGCAATTCTGCGAAGAAATGGATGAACATGGTTTCGCCTCACTGCTGGCTGACATGGTGTTGACGCTCTGTCATTTTGATAGGCCGGGCAGGCGTGTGGGTCAAGGCTGACGATTGTCTGTGCCCTCTTGTTGATCGGATTGATCACGCAGGGCCTTGATGACAGCGCCCAATGTTGGGGCCGGGGCATGTTTGAACGGCATGGGACGACACAGGGCGATGGTGGCCAGCCCGATGCGTGCGGTCAGGATGCCATTGAGCAGGCCTTCACCCAATTTTGCAGACAGGCGTGCAGCAAGCCCATGGCCGACAATTTGTTGCAACAGGGTTTCGCCCGCTGCCATGCCACCGGTGATGGCAAGATGGCCTGCAATATGGCCAGAGAGTTTGAGCATGGCGATGAAGCCGGGGCGGTTGCCGTAGCTTTGGGCAATGGCGCGCACCATGCGTATGGTCTCGATCAAGACCACCAAAATATCGAACAGGGCGCGGGGGCTAAGGGCGGTGACCAGTGCCACCCGTTTGGCGGCTTGATGGACGCGATGATTGGCGGCTGCGTCGATCTGACTGATTAAAACCTGCTCTGTTTGCGCGAGAATGGCGTCTGCATCAAAGAGGTGCGGTAAGTCGCTTTTCAGGCTCTGGCGGGCTTTGAACAGGCTTGGCTGTTGGGCATAGAGGGTGAGCATTTGATTGGCAAAGCGGGTGGCGCTTTTCTTGTTGCCCTGCTCATAGAGATGCTCTGCTTGTTTGCGCAAATGGTCGAGCTTTGCGAGGCGACGCAGGGCCAGACCTTCGCGCAAAAGGAAGATCAGCAAACTGGAGGCAGCCAGACCAAGCAAAGCGATGCCGGTCCAGCCCAACCATTCAAAACGGGTGAAGAGTGTGCGGATCAGATCATCCAGCCAGACCCCAAAGGCGAGCAGAAACAGGCCTGTGAAAGCCGACCAGAAGATGGGGGCGAGGGACCAGCCTTTTTTGAGAGTCAAATCAGGGCTTTGCTGGTCGTTGTTAAGAGAGTGAATCGGGTCTTGATCTTCCTGCCATGCGGTGGATGGTGCCATGGACAGCTGGGCGTTTGTTTGCTCATCTGGCGTTGGGGCTGCGTGTTTTTTTGATGATCGGTCCAGTTTGACCGCGCGTGGTTTGCGCGCTTTTGTGCTTTGCCTGGTTTTGTTGCTATTGGATGGGGAAGAGGTCATGTCAGGCTGTCTCCAAGCAGGAAGTCCAAAGCGCGATCAAGGCGAATATGGGGCAGGGAAAGCGGCATGCCTTCTGCTGTTTTGTCCAGCTCTGGCGGGCGGAATTTGACAAAGCATAAAGGGTCATGGATCGAATTTTGCGGTTCAGAAACTGATTCAACTTCTTTGGTTAAATCGCCTTCATTGGTGGTCCATGGGCCTTCAAATTCTGAATCAACTGCTTTGAAAACTGAATCAGGATCTTTGGGTAAGTCACCGGGAAATAAGGCAAATTCTGTTTTTCCGTCAAATTCATCCTCTCCCAGAGATTCACCTTTCATGGGAATGCCGACAAGGGAGGGCAAATCTTCGCCATCCATTTGCAATGTGGCTTCTTGTGTGGCGCGCACGGCGGCAATGGCCATGCAGGAAATCTCAGCGCCTGCCGCTTCGGCCCGCAGTGCTGCGCGCTCGACAAGGCGTTGTAAAATGGCTTCCAAACGGTCATGAGAGGTGTGGTGGAGATGGTCTGCCTTTGTGGCGGCAAAGAGGATTTTGTCTATGCGGCGCGAAACCAGATTGCGCAGCCAGAAGCGCTTGCCGGGACGAAAGGCCTTGAGAATTTCGCCCATGGTTTCTTCCAGTTCGGCGAGGGTTTCCGGTCCCTCATTCAAGGCGGCGAGCAGGTCGATCAAAACCACCTGTCTGTCCAGGCGCGCAAAATGGTCGCGATAGAAAGGCAGGATGATAGAGGTCTTATAGGCCTCGAAACGCTTTTCCATCATTGCCCAAAGGGATTTTCTATCCTTGCTATAGAGGTGATCGGGCAAGGGGGCAAAGGTCAGGGCGGGGCTGTCTTTTAAATCGCCGGGCATGAGAAAGCGCCCCGGTGTTAGTAAGGCATAAGCTCCCCGTGCCTTTTTGGCGCGCAGAAGATAATCAGTGAAATGGTGTGCTGCCTGCCGCGCCAGGCTTTCGGTGGCAGGCTCTTCATTGGTGCCGGTTTGCGTGGCTGCTTCCAGCTCTGCGGTGAGGCTGACGGCAAAAGCCAGCCAGTCAATGGCATGATCCCCATAATTGGGTTTTGCTGCTTGTTCGAAAGAGCGGGCGGACCAACCTCTGTAATCCAGCTCCATCAAGGTCAAATCCAGCAACCATTCTCCGGGATAGTCGACCAGATCAAGGGCCAGACGGCCACCGCTCAAAGTTTGTTTGATGCTTTTGGTGGATTGATATTTCAGGCCAAGGCGCACTTGTGAGGTGCGGCTGGTTGAGACGGGCCAGATGCGTTTTTGGGTGAGATCGGCAATATGATCTTCATAGCGAAAACGCGGAATGAGACTATCGGGTTGGGGAGAGATATCTGCCGATCCGATGCGTCCGTTTGAATGGGCTTCAAAGCGGGGCAGGCGGCCACCATGGATCATATTATGCAGGCTGGAGGAAATGAAAATGGTTTTGCCTGCCCGTGCCAGACCTGTGACGCCAATGCGTAAACTTGGCTCTGTCAGATCACTGGCAAAGTCGCTCAAATTTGCGGCGGCGATCCGTGCTTCTTCAAAAAGACCCATTGTCCTGCTTTCTCTTTTGTCTTCGTCTTTCATGTAGGAAGTGGATGGCTGAATTGCAATTGAGGGCAGGTGGGGTGCTTCTGATTTAAAAGTCAGAGAATGGTGTGTCCGGTTCCATTTCGCTCTGCGGGCTTTCGATTGGGTCTTGTGGGGGCAGCAAGTCGCGTGGCTTTACAAAATCGCTCAGATTTGCCGTTTGGGCCGTCACGTCATTCCAGCTTGGGACGTCAAAATCCAGAACAGCGAGGGAACCGGTCGGGAATTTGATTTCCATGTCATTTAGCAAAGCCCGGTCGCCCGCTCCGATTAAGCGCAACGCAATTTCTTGCATACCGGTATTGTGCCCCACAATCATCACCGATTGATTGTTTTGTGCATGGTCGCGCAGGACCAAGAGATAGTCCGGCGCATAGCCTTCATACAAACCTGAGAGCAATTGAATGGAGCAATCGGTGGTAAGGGCTGGCAGGATGCCAGCCAGCGTTTGCCGCGTACGCATGGCGCCGGAGCACAAGATGCGCTGAGGTTGATAATTTTGTTGTTGCATATAGTGGGCGATATTGGGCAAATCCTTGCGACCGCGCTTGTTTAACGGGCGGTCATAATCAGCCAAAGCAGGATTGGTCCAAGAGGATTTGGCATGACGAAGCAGATAGAGCCTTAGCATTGATATGATCCCTTTTGCTGGTCAGTGGCTATTCATGTTATTTTTTGTGTATATTGTGAAATAACCCAATTGGTTATGACGAGAAAAGCAGGATAGGATTTTGTATCCGAAATTGGGGTCTGCTGATCCAGTAAACCCCTCAATCTGTTTCCATATTATAAAGCCGGGCTGCATTTGCATGACAAATCCTTCCTATATCGACAGCTATTATCATGACACGATTGTCGGGCATCGCTCCTTGCTGCCTCTCTCTGGGGGTGTTGAGGTTGATGTTTGCATCATTGGCGGGGGACTTGCTGGCTTGACGGCGGCGCGGGAATTGCAGCGGTTTGGTAAATCGGTTTGTGTTCTGGAGGCCAAGCGAGTTGGCTGGGGGGCATCCGGGCGCAATGGTGGTTTTGTCTCTGACGGCTATGCGGAAGGGACTTTGGCGCTTGAGAAGAAGCTGGGGTTTGAGCATAGCAAGGCCTTGTTTGATTTGTCTTGCGAAGGCACGCGCTATGTGCGCCGGACCATAGAGCAGCTCAATGCCCCCAAGGTGCCCATACAAGAGGGGTGGCTACGGGTTTTGCGCCATGATGATGGGGATGGTCTGAAGCGCTCTGTCGAGCGTTTGGTAGAAGCGTATGGTGCATCTTATGGCTTTTGGGAGACGGAGCGGGTGCGCGAGACTTTGCTCTCAGAGCGCTATTTTCAGGGCATGGATGATCCCGGTGCTTTTCATATTCATCCCTTAAATTATGCGCTGGCTTTGGCTGATGACATTAGCGTCAAGGGTGGCTTGGTTGTGGAAGATTGCGCGGCGCAGACATTTCAGCGAGAGGGGGCCGGATGGCGCATTGAGACGGCGCAGGATGTGGATGTGAAAGCGGGGCAGATTCTTCTGTGCGGCAGTGCCTATATGGAAAAGCTTTATCCCAAGCTGGAGCGGTCCATTTTGCCGGTGGCGACCTATGTTGTGACATCGCACGTGATGCCGGACAAGATTGAGAGCGCCATTCGCTATCGTGGTTGCATTGGAGATACGCGCCGGGCCGGGGATTATTATCGTTTGGTGGATGATGGACAGCGATTGCTTTGGGGTGGGCGGATTACCACCCGACGCTCCGAGCCTGCACAATTGGCCGATATGCTGAAGAAAGATATTCAGGCGATCTATCCGCAGCTGGGAGAATTTAAAATTGAGCGGGCTTGGGCTGGCTTGATGGGCTATTGCGTTCATAAAATGCCCATCATGCGCGAAATGGAGCCCGGTATCTGGGCGGCAACTGCGGCAGGTGGCCATGGGCTGAATGTCACGGCCACGCTTGGTATGGTAGCGGCAGAAGCAATGGCGGGGATGGGCAAGAGCTATAAATTGTTTGAGCCTTTTGAAGCCGATTGGGGCGGCGGGCCGATTGGTCAGCTGGGCACGCAAGTTGCCTATTGGGGGATGCAGGCCATGGATTGGTGGGATGAGGTGCGGTCTTGATGACGTTGGTATAAATGCCCGGCAGTGCCGGGCATTTCTGTTTTGTCTTTTGTCTTTTGTCTTTTGTGTTTGTGTCTATGTCCTAACGCTGGCCTCGCGCCATGAAGGCAAGACGTTGGAAGAGGTGAACATCTTGCTCATTTTTGAGCAAGGCACCATGCAGCGGCGGGATGGTTTTGTTGCTGTCGCTTTCGCGCAAGGTTTCCAAATCGATGTCTTCATTGACCAGCAATTTGATCCAATCCAGCAATTCCGAAGTTGAGGGTTTCTTTTTCAGGCCTGGCACATCACGAATGGAATAGAAGCTGGATAAAGCCTGTTGCAGAAGGCGAGATTTGATATCGGGAAAATGCACTTCCACAATGTCATGCATCACCTCTTCATCGGGGAATTTGATATAATGGAAGAAGCAGCGGCGCAAAAAGGCGTCTGGCAGTTCTTTTTCATTGTTTGAGGTTATGATGATGATGGGGCGCTGGTTGGCCTTGACCAGCTCGCCTGTTTCATAGACATGAAATTCCATGCGATCGAGCTCTTGCAACAGATCGTTGGGAAATTCGATATCCGCCTTGTCAATTTCATCGATGAGCAAGACCGGGCGCTTGTCGCTGACAAAGGCGTCCCAGACCTTGCCGCGGCGAATGTAATTGTTGATGTCCTTGACCCGCTCATCGCCAAGCTGGCTGTCACGCAGGCGCGAGACGGCGTCATATTCATATAGCCCCTGCTGGGCCTTGGTGGTGGATTTGATGTTCCATTCGATCATCGGAGCATTCAGCGCCTTGGCCACTTCCTGAGCCAGAACTGTTTTTCCCGTGCCGGGTTCGCCCTTGATCAATAAGGGCCGTTCCAGAGCAATGGCGGCGTTGACTGCGATTTGCAGATCTTGTGTTGCGACATAATTTGAGGTGCCTTCAAAGCGCATGGGGGATGTCTCGCAAGCTTTTTGAAATAGGGGCGGCATATATGGCCGTGTTGGGCTGACCCTATTGTGCTGGTGGCATGATAGCAAGAGGGCAGAGGGATGGTAGCAATTGCCTATTGGTCGGTAACTTTTGCCCTTTTGGGGCATATAGGGCATTTTTTGCCCGCTTAACAAGTGGTTAATATTGATGTAATGCATTGATATATATTGATTTTGATCTTTTTATGAAAGTTGGCCCATTCTTTGCTGCTCTCCTTGCAAGTCTTTGTGTGTATCAGATTTGTAAAAAAAAAGGATGAGAGATGGGTCTTTTTGCTGCTTTGAATGCCTCTGTGAGTGGTATGCGCGCGCAGTCCAACGCTCTGGAGAATATTTCCGGTAACATTGCCAATTCGCGTACGACCGGTTTCAAACGCGTCGACACGTCTTTTGTTGACCTTGTTTCCAATTCCAATACATCGATCAATGCCCAGCGATCTGGCACTGTGTTGTCCAATTCGCGCCAGACCAATACGGTGTCCGGTGTGATCCAGCGATCAGATACAGGAACGCATATGGCGGTTTCTGGCGATGGTTATTTTGTGGTGCAGAAAAAGGTGGGGGAGGCTGACGGCAAGCCCATTTTGGAAGAGGTGCCATATTATACGCGGCGTGGCGATTTCTCGCTGGATAAGGATGGATATTTGGTCAATGGTGCCGGTTTTTATCTCAATACCATCAAGCTGGACGACACGACGGGGAACCCAATTGGCTCTGTTCCGACGGTTTTGCGCGTTGATAATGATTTTATGCAGGCCGAGGCCACCACGCAAATTGAATATAAAGGTAACTTGGCCAGCTATCCGCAAACCGGCAATGCGGACAAAAAAACGGCTGGTTCTGAATTGTTGAATGATGCCAATTATACCAACAACCCGAAAGCGGCGGGAGATGGCTTTGTTCAGGCGGCTGATGAAAAGCGTTTCTTGGGCGATTCGATTGCTGGTGGGGCGATTACGGTCTATACCGCCAATGGCTCGACGGCGTCTGTGCAAATGCGCTGGGCCAAGACGGTTAATGGCAATCCTGCTGCGACCCCACCGACCAATGATACCTGGAACCTGTTTTATATGACAGATGGGGATGCCTCCGGGGCTGCGCCCAAATGGCGCAATGTGGGGCAGGAATATGTCTTTAACAATAAAGGCGAATTAAACCCGCCTCTGACCAATGTGACGGTCAACAACTTGACGGTTGATGGTGTGAATTTGGGCAATATCAATCTGAACCATGGTGGCGATGGGATGACCCAATTCTCCAATTCCAACGGCAATGCCAAGGTCAAGATTTCCCAAAATGGTGCGGCCGCTGGTGAATCGCTGGATGTGAAAATCTCTAATACCGGGAAAATTGTTGCCAGCTATTCCAATGGTAAGACCCGTAATATTGCTGCAATCCCTTTGGCTTCCTTCAATGGTGACAATTATCTGGCGCGAAAAGATGGCGGGGTTTTCCGACAGACGGAAGAATCCGGTCAAGCCATTTTAGGGGCGACAGGCACGATTGAAGGCTCGGCGACAGAAGCTTCCAATACGGATATTGCGCAAGAGTTTTCCAAGATGATTGTGACCCAACAGGCCTATTCGGCCAATACGCGGGTGCTGACGACATCGAAGTCTATGTTACAGGAAATCATGCAGGTTATTCGATAGGCCCTTTTGGCTGTTTGTTGTTGGCTGTCTGTGTTGGCGGCTGACATGACAAAACGGTTCGGCCTTGATGCATGTGTCTGTATTGAGGCCGGGCTGGTGAGCGTGCCAAGCGTGCCGGACTGGTGAGGAAGATATGTCTCTTAGCAATGCTATCAATCTGGCAACGTCGGGTCTGACCGTTACACGTCAGGATCTTGATGTTGTTGCGGGAAATATCGCCAATGCCAAGACGCCGGGTTATACAGCCAAGACAACGGCCCGTAAAACGGCTGTGGGCAATGGTCAGACCATTGGCGTACTCTCGACCGGTACCAAGCGCAGCCTTGATCTGAATGTGCAAAAGCAATATTGGCGCGAAAATGCGGCGACCCAGTTTACCAAGCTGATGAGCAAATATCTGCATCGGGTGGACCAGACATTTGGCGAACCAGGCACAGCCAATGCTTTGGATTATGGGATCAATAAATTTTCCGATTCCATGCAAAAGCTTGTTACTAGTCCTGACAGTCAGGTGGCCCGGGAAGATTTGCTTTCAAAAGCCGCTTTGTTGGCTCAACAGCTCAATACGGCAAGCAATGATATCCAGAAAATGCGTCAGGAAGTGGAAGGGGCGCTGGATGATGGGGTGCGCACCATCAATGATGCCCTGACGCAAATCAAGCGTTTGAATGATCAGATTCAGGTTCATTCCATTGATGGCAAGGAGCCATCGGCGCTGTTGGATGAGCGGGATAATTATATCAACCAGATTGCGGAATTTACTGACATTGAAGTGCAATATGGTGAGAATAATACGGTTCGGATCAATACCACCAGTGGCCTGACCCTGTTTGACCGGGAACCAGCCAAGCTGGAATTTAATCCCAATAGCAATGTCACCGCAGAATCAAAATGGGATTCAGATCCTGCCAAATCCAGTCTTGGTTCTATCAGGCTGATTTCTGATCATGGGAACAGGGTTGATTTAACGTCTGATCGCTCGTTCCAATCGGGTAAAATGGCGGCTTTGCTTGAATTGCGGGACAAGACCCTTGTGGAAGCGCAGGCGCAGTTGGATGAAATTGCTGCCGGACTTGCCAGTGCCTTGTCCAACAAGCAAGTGAAAAGCACGGATGCGACGGTGGGGCCGCAGGCTGGCAAGGGGCTTGATTTGTCTGCCTTGCAAGCTGGCAATGTTATGACCTTTACCTATAAAGATAATGCGTCGGGTGAGCAAAAGACGGTCAGTTATGTCAAGGTCGATAATGCGGCCTCGCTGCCTTTGAATAATGAGGTGACAGCCAGAGTTGATGACCGTGTTGTCGGGATTAATTTTTCTGGTGGCATGGCGAGCGTTATCTCTCAAATTCAAACGGATCTTGGGGCGAATTTTTCCGTTAGCAATCCGTCTGGCAATATTTTGCAAATCGTTGATGATGGCGCGGCCAATGCGGTGGATGTGGTTGGTCTGAGTGCGACTGCCACGGTGACCAGTTTGCAAGATGCCTCTGGCAAATTGCCACTTTTTGTTGATGGCGGGCAGGGCAACAAGGCCTTTACTGGTGCCGTTGATGGTACGCATCAAAAACGCGGGTTTGCCAGCCGGATTGAGGTCAATGTTTCACTAAAAAATGATCCGTCCAAATTGGTGGAATATGCCGCCAATGTTGGCAATGCGGATCAGACCCGGCCCAAGGCTCTCTATAATGCTTTGAAAAATACCAAATATACCTTTTCTTACAAGACCGGGATTGGTAGTGCGGCCCAACCTGCCAATATGAGTGTGACTGACTTTGCGCGGCAGGTCATTTCTTATCAGGGGGGGCAGGCACAGACCGCCAAAACCCGCGCTGAGGGGCAGCAGATTGCCATGAATAATGTGCAATCGCGGATGGATAATATTTCGAAAGTGAACACAGATTCCGAATTGGCCAAGCTGATGGAATTGCAAAGTGCCTATTCGGCCAATGCGCGTGTGCTGAAGGCTGTTCGGGAAATGCTGGATGCCTTGATGCGTGTCTAGCCAATGATGTTTGAGGATGGGTGAGTGAGATGATTGGATCTGTTTCTGGTTATAAATCGATGCTGATGATGCAAACTTTGCGCAATTCGCGGCATACTCTGGAAGATTTACAGCGTCAGCTTGGAACGGGCCGTGCCTCGCAGACTTATGGCGGTCTTGGCAATGACCGGGGATTGGCACTGGATTTGCGCCATGAAATCTCGGACCTTTCCAGCTTTCAGGATAATATTCAGCAAATCAAGACCCGTATCAAGGTGATGGATGATGCTCTCAAACGCATCAATGGCATTGGAAAGGAAGTGCGTGAGTCGGCGCGAACCACCGAATACAACATCACCTCTGAAAAGAAGTCTATGGGCCAGATTGCAGCCAAGACCCTGATGAAGGAAATGCTGGGGCTTTTGGATACAGAGATCAATGGTCGGCATTTGTTTGCTGGCAAAAGCACCGATACCCCGCCAACGCTTGATTATGATCAGATCATGTATGGATTTGATGGCAAGCAGGGTCTGATTGATGTTACCAATGAGCGTATCAAAGCTGATAAGGGAGCGGACGGATTGGGGCGTCTTACCCTGACCAATACGGGTACCAATATCTCGCTGGATGAGACGGCCACGGATTTTGGTTTGAAGCTGAACAGCGTCAGCAATGGGTTGAGCAATGTCAATGTGACGGGGCCAACCGGGACGCCTGCCACCTTGGATGTTGATGTTACTGGTCTGCCAAAAGCCAATGAAGAATTGGTTTTGACTTTTGATTTGCCGGGTGGAAAGCGCCATTCTATCAAGTTAAAGGCCTCTAGCAGTCCGACGACATTGGGTGATGGGTCTTTTCAGATTGGCGCCAGTCCCAGTGGCAATGCGGCCAGTTTGAAAACCGAGCTGGAAGCGCAAATCAAGAATATGGTTCTGACCCATGGTGAGGCTGCTTCGCGTGTTGGAGCAGCGTTGGACTTTTTTAACACCCGCAATGGGGCAGAGCCAAAGCGGGTGGTCGGAACGCCCCCTGAGACGGCAACGACGTTGGGCACTGCGACGGCGGCTGGCAAGCCAACAGTGAGCTGGTATGTGGGCGATAATGGCACGGATGATCCTCGCAGCACAGCCAAGGCCAGGATTGATACCAATCTGGAGGTTGAATATGGGGTGCGGGCTAATGAAAAAGGCATCAGCCGCCAGTTGGCCTTCATTGCCGCCTATTCTATTCCTGAATATCCCTCTGAGGGGAGTTTGGATAAAAACCGCTATGTGGCGATGACCAGTGCCATTTCTGGTGGGCTTTCTATCAATCAGCAGGAACAGACCGTTCAGACCATTCAATCTGAGCTGGCGATTACTGACAAGATGTCAACGCAAACCAATGATCGACACAAGATTACCAAAAATATGATGAAGACCATGTCTGATGGTATTGAAGGGATCAACAAGGAAGAAGTGGCGGTGAAAGTCATGACGCTGAAAAATCGCATGGAAATGACCTATAAAGCGACCTCCATTCTCTATAGTCTCAGCCTGTCAAAATATATTTAGAGCCTATCGTGTTACAGGCTTTGGCTCAGGATTTCTGAACCAATTTTGTTATTCCAACTCGCAGACAGATAGCCTCATTTGTTTGCTAGATCATTTTGAATAAACACGTCGTTATTCAAAATGATCTAGCCTTTGTTTCTAAGCATATTTTTGTCCGAAAACCGCACACACTTTTCGAAAAATATGCTCTAACTCGCCAGCTATCCAAAGATAGCTGGCTTTTTATTTGCGGCTCTTTTGTGGGGGAATTGGGAGGGCAGGGGATTTGGTACGGAATGCTGGTAAAAGAAAAGGGCGTCTCCAAATTGGATCGCCCTTGCGGTTTTTTAGATTTTTGATGCTGTTCACGCAGGCTTGGTGCGCAGACCTTCAGCAATATTTTTGTTGATATTGATCAGGCTATCGACTGATTTGTTCTGGGGGTCGGCCATCACGTCAATGGTGTGATTGAAGGTGAAAATACCGAGATTGACCAGATTTTCGCGCATTTGC
>JAOXSH010000001.1 GCA_025800145.1 Cohaesibacter sp. | reverse complement strand
CCAACTGCGAGATCGCCTCCGGCCACCATCACTCTGAGTGAGAAACTCCGCTGTAGTCTCCATGGAGAAGCTCCATATTCATTGAACATGAAACTCAACTCGCAGATGAGAACCTGGCCGCAATGTGCCAAGGGAACAGCGATTACTCTGATCCTCGTCGGAGACACGAACATACCCAACTTTTTGCCCCTGTTTTGGTTGTAATGATTGCTTTGCATCCATACCAAAAACTCCCACAGTTACAGCGATTTATAAAATTTCATGGTCATGCAAATGCATGATCAAAAGGGTTCCCTTTTGAAAACGTCTGTAGGAGAGGGTTTGAGAGTAGGTGTGAGTGATATTGAATCAGAGATTTCTGCCAGATTCAAGAACAGGAGGAGTACAAATTTGCTATACTGAGAAAGGGAACCCTTTCTCATGACTGAATCTTTGCTTGATGATGCGACCTCGCGTTTCGAGGTTCATTATCGCCTTCCCATTATTCGAATTGTTTCAAAACCTCTCTTGCTTTGTTGTCTCGTCGCAGGTCTTGCTGCTTGCCAATCCACCTCTGGTGGTCAGCCTCAGCTCAATTCGGCTGCGCTGGGTCAGTTTAAGTCCTCTAATGCGAAACACTCGCTAGCTGTGAACCGGAAGAAGCTTGTTGCTTGTGTCATGCAAGTGGCAGCATCCCAAAAGCTCAAGAGTGGAAGTATTGATAGTGAGGCTGTCAGTGCTGCATGTGCCAAGTTCGAAACGCCATATCGCGCTTCTGTCATGGCGAATGTTCGTAAGCACTGGCAGAGCAAGCAATCAGTCTTGGTCAACACCGCAAACACATCTACGCGCAATCTTTACTCGGCAGCACTCGGAGCAATCCAATGAAACAACATCTAGCAAAAATGGTAATCGCGAGCATCGTGTCGTTCTTTTCTGCGCAAGGCGTTTGGGCGGATGATTATGGCCTTGTCGACAAAGAAAGGGCTGCATCCAAAAAGGAAGTGCAGGATGTTCTGGTAAAATCCACTAATGGTAATCAACAAAGTATCGGTAAGGTTACAAGCCTTTCTGGCAAAGCCATCGTCATCCGTAAGAATGGGACCAAAAAAGCTCTAACCAAGGGGATGAAGATCTATGCAGATGATATTGTCGAGACCTTTGACAAAGGCGCGGTGAACATCGATTTCGTAGATCGAACAAAACTGGAAGTTGATCCAGATAGTCGGATCGCGATGGATGACTTTGTCTATGATCCTGATCCAGTCACAAACAATCCATCCGTTTTGCGGAGTGTTATCCAATACACTTCAAAACTGGTCGGACGCCCAAACCCTGATCTGATCGAACTGCAACCTCACGCTGCGGGAACTGGAATTCGCGGTTAGAATGAAGAAGCCAAACCAGCAGGAGCCTTGATTGCTTGAACGCAATCAGGGCTCTTTTTTATTCATTTAAGGGGAAACCGAGAGGTGCTTCCTCTTCTCTCCCCACAAGGACAATAAACACGACCCGTGGCTCCGCGCTTGGGCTCGCCTGCGCTTCGTGCGCCCGCACCATGTCGCATTGATTGTCCTTTGCCCCTCCCATCTCCGTCTTCGCCAGAGGGCAAGGGTTGTAAGCGCAACCCAAGTCCAAAAAGGAGAAGACAAATGACAGTGACTTTTTACGCCCAGCCCTACGATATCGATGCGACAGGCTTTCATTTTAGTGATGCCGAGACCTACAAGGAAACCATTGGCAAGATTGTCAATCGCTATGGCGATCAAGTCGAAGAGTTCGAAATCCAGTTTATTGATGGCGATGCCATTGATGCGGAATTGTTCAAGGCACTTTGCATCAGTCAGGTGACTATTCTGCCCTTCATGGAAAAGCTGGAGGAATGGGAAGACTGGAACAAGACAGATATTGTGATTGCCGTTGGCGAATGTGGTTACAGCTTTGATCTGGAAAGCGATGATCCAAACGATCTGGATATTGATCTTTATGCAGGCATGGATCTGAACGACCTTGCTCACCAGTTCGTGGCAGAAGGTCTATTCGGTGATATTCCCGAACGCTTAACAAACTATCTTGATTATGACGCGATAGCCCGTGATCTGGGGCATGATTATGCCGAAACCACCATCACAGGTGAAACCTGCGTTTATCGCATGGCGTAAGGGAGGGACATGATCATGACATATTCAACCCCTCACACCCATCACGGATACAGCGCGGGACATCCTTGGTATTATCTTCTGGGTGGGAAAGTCCTCAGTCCCAAACAGATCAGAGAAGCAACGCGTCAAAGTGGCTATGAAGGCTATGCACGCAACGATATCCATGCAGCAGACAGAAAAACAGAACCACAGCGGTCTATTGTACTGAGGCAGTTTAGGGAGAAATTCGAAGCTGATCTGAAACAGGATTTACGTTGCTATCGGCAGATGGCTTTGACATTGCATCGCTATTGGAAGCAGCGCGGAACTCAAGAAACCCCTGTTTGCTCGGACGACATCCATATGGCAATGAGCCTCAAGCACAATCATCTGGTCAATGGCTTTGCCCATTTGATCCTGATTGATGAACTCCTCAACCAGCAAGGGGATTTGTTTGGGTTTTAGAAATCGGCTTCGAAATTCTGACCGCCGTAATAGATACCTTCAATCAAAACAGTATCCTCGGTCACCATAAAGGCAATGGTGACCCGCCTTTCAAAGCCGACTATTCGCAAGCCTTCCAGCAAATCATCCCTCGCAGTGCCACGAAGTGGGAATGTCTCCAAGCCGATACAGAAATCAACAATACGCGTGATATAGCCATCCGCGCGACTTTCATAGCCAGATTGAACTGTAATCAAACGATGTAATGCATCAATATGACGTTCAGCGGCGGGTGTAAATTTGACTTGCACGTTTGATTACGCCTCGGATTTACGGCGCTGCTTCAAACGCGAGAGAATTTGATCGGCTGGCACGGCTTTGTCTGGATCATCCAGATATTCCTGATGACCTGCCACAACTTCCTCACGCAGCCATTTTTCCAGAGCCGCTTCACGTTCAGCCAAAGCCCGAACGCCATCGCGTAAAACTTCGCTCACGGAAGCATATGCACCCGAATTGACTTTTTCTTCCACCATCGCCGCCATTTCATGAGGCAACGTGATACTAAATTGTTGTGTGGTTCTCATGGGATTCATCTCCTTTCCTATTTGCAGTGTATCACATTAATAGGATTGAATACTATTAAATAATATCATGCCCCATGAAACTCGTCCGCCCAGCCTTCATAGCCCATGGGCGGGTATGGATTGGGCGTTGGATCGCCTGCGCGGAAGCGGTTGCATTCATCAAACCAAAGCCAATACATGAGCTGGTGCGATAAAGTGTAGCCTTCACATGGGTTCTTGTCACAATGGACAACCCACTCAGCAATACTCACTTCATCAACCGTTTCTTCCAGCCAATCTGCATAATCCCAATAGTTTCTGGTCAAGAACACCAACTCATCAATACCCTTTGCATTTTTATAGCTACGGGGCTCAACATTGTACGAATCCGAGTTTGGTGTGCGATATCGAAGATGATCTAAAAATTCTTTTTGGTTCATAAAACCAGAATAGCAGAGTGAGGGCTCACTCTGCCATTTGAAGATATTCCTACCGCTCGTGACCGTGATCTTTTTCACGAGCGGGCATGATCGGAATGAAATCTTTGCGCGGCTCTCCGAACTTGTCCTGCAAGCGCTGAACCAGCTTGAGGTGTTCTTCATTATCAGGCTTCTTTGTCCATTGCATGTCCTTGTATTGGGCGACGATCTTACCCTCTTGCTGGATTTCCAGAGCATAGATTTTGCCACCCTCAATCCCAAAGAATGATTGATACGGATTGACCTCAATCGCAAAACCATAATCCGGCTTATCCGAGAAGCGTCCACCCGTCAGGAGTTCTGGCTTTGGGTGGGTTTTCACGATGGAGGGTAATTTATCAATCGCCTCAGTCTTCTGGCTTGGCAGAGGTTGAGGCGCTGCTTGGATACCTTTTGTACCAGATGGACCGACATTTGGTGCAGGATGCCTTACTAGTGCTGGAGGCGTTGGGCGCGGCGCGGCATTATCCTTGCCTCGAATAGCGTCAGGCTCTTTGGCTTTTTCTTTTGGTGGGATGCCAAGGCTAGCATCCCTGAAAGGAGTTTTTGCATCATCTACCATGTCACTTTACCCTTCCATGGTGCGATCCACTGATATGAAACGTTGTCCGCTCCCATGTTCCAGAACTTGGGAACGGCTTCACGAACATCATCGGGATAATGCGGCGGGTACAGTCGATCAAAACTGTCATGGATGGCATGGGTGATGCCGCGCTTTGCAAACTGGCAGACCTGTTCCAAGGAACTATCGGTCTTGTCGATTGGCACTTCATCGAGAGCAATCGCCAACCCGCCCAAACGCGCAGCACGGCACAAAGTTGATTGATCAAGCGTGACATGCACGGTCACGGTGGTTTCAGGGTGATCAGACATGGATCATCTCCGTGTTTCAGAACTTGAATATGTGGAAGGTGGAGGATCGGCAGATAGGCTGCCAATCCTTGGCGCTGTTATTCAGCGGCGGTTTGCTTTGCCTGCTCAGCATGCAGATTGACGCCCTTGTCATGCAGTTCAGCATCCTCAAACCACGGCACCTTATCCGCGATGATCGGGTTCATATTCTCGACAAAGAGAAGCTGCTTGCCCTTATCCATCCGCATGAGTTGATCGGGGTATGCCAGTTGACACTGCGAGGTGGTGTAGGTTGCTGTCTCAGAATCCGAGACAGACTCTGAGGTCGAGGCCGATTGCCCCGAAGAGGTGCTGCGCCCGAAGGTCTTGCCAATGGCTGACGAGAAATTCCAGACCGTTTTCACACCGCAAAGGGATGAGAAGTAGTCAGCCGTGAACTTGTCCCGTGATCCGAAGTACTGAATTACTCCCGCATTGGAGATGAAGGTTTCAGCCCCGTCACGATAGATGCGCTTCATTTGGTTAAGGTCCTGGGCAATCGCCCAGATCTGAATGCCGTAACCCGCCATCAAGCCAAAAGCTTTTTCGACCATGGACAGGTATCCCAGAGCGGGAAGCTCATCGAGAATGAACAAGACAGGTTGTTCAGGTTGGATCTCGATGTTACGAGCATTGATCATCAAAGACTGTTGGATCAGCAGGCGCAGAAAACGTCCATGACTGTCCAGTTTGTCTGAAGGGATCACCAGATAGATGGTCATTGGCTTGGTCTTCAGGTCAGCAAAGGAGAAATCTGACTTGATCAAGCTGTCACGCACACGCGGACTATCCAGAAAATGCGTCTGCGATTGCAAAGTTGCCATCACATTGGACAGCAATTTTTCTTCCTTTTGTAAGCACCGCGCTCCCGCGCTGCGGACAAAGTGGTGTGGGGATTCCAGCATGTTCTTAAACAAAGCGATCAGGGCTTCATCTTGCAGAAGGCATAGATCACGAACCCGTCCGAGATGGCGACGACCAGCTTCTTCAGGATCAGACACCACATAGCCGATCAGACCATGCAAAATGGCTTTGGCTTCATCCGTCCAGAATGGATCCTTTTCGGACGCGACGATCATTGCATCTGCGAGCAGCATGGCATCGTCAGCCATATCAATATCCGCAGTATCCAAAGCATCGAGCGGATTGTAGCACGATGGTTTCATGCCCGCCGTCATCCATGGATCGATGGTATACACCTCTTGCCCCATCACCGCGCGACGATGTTCAGCCGTCACAAGAGCATTCTCACCTTTGGGGTCGGTGACGACACAAGATCCCACATAGGTGAGAAGGTTCGGGATGATAACTGAGGTGCCTTTTTTGTAACGACTAGGAGCCGTCGTTCCTAAGTGGCGATCACCGTTATAGTAGATCACTCGATCTTCACCATTCACGTCACGGTATCCAAGACGGATGCCTTTTGGTTCAAACAGACCTGCTTCTTCCAACTCTTCATTGGATGCCCATTCGCTGTCCCCGAAGATTTTAGGCGGGGTCATAAAGCGTTCGACAGCGCCACGCGCCCAATAGCCAAAGCCAGCCATAAAGGCTGCAATCGACATTGGCAGCACCAGCCCCCAACCAAGGAGACCATTGTCGGCAATGACGGTCAGGAGCAATAGCCCCACCAGAATGGCGGCCACTGCCAAGCGGTACTGCTTACCTTGGGGCGATAAGAACCAGCCGAGACCAAACCCGACAGTGCCTGATAGCACGATAAGAAAAACACGTAATGGTGCCAGATCGATTGGCGGTTCATAGTAACCACGACGATTGCCAAACCAATCCAAGGTTTGCGCCATGGCATCGGTATCGAAGAAGAAAATGAAGAGCCCGAAGGCGACGGCATAATCCAATGCTGTAGAAATGCGTTTCATGATGATATCTCCAGAAACGAGGTTCAAAGACCCGTGTCAGATATCAATCAATTTCAGGTATTACGCCGGTAACGTTGAGGGTAAAAAAGGTAATCGAGTTAGCGATAGACTGTGACAAGCATAGTAACTTTGCATCATGGTCGGCTGCAAAGCGGACTTTCCAGTCATTGAACCCGTTCTCTCAAATGACCGCTTTTTACTTGTTTAGCCTCCCAACGCATCTATGTATTGTACTCGTATACTATTGCATCTCAATGCAAAAGAGGTTGGAGACAGAGATGGGTGAAGCAAAGCGCAGAGCCAATATACGGCTGGCAAATGAAAAACTGGTCAAACCAATGAGTTTTGCACGGTTTCAGTTGTTAACAATTGGCGCACGGGCGGCGGACAGTAGATTGGTGTCTGGCGAGGTTTCGTATTGGTCTGACCTTGACGAGCAGATACTTGGGCTGATTAGCATTGACTACACCGACGAAGACTACGTGTGGATGATTTTCGCTCGAGATCGAATTGGCCGATTTAGGTGTTGTGATTTAGAAGTGAACCTTTCAAGCGAACCCAAAGCAACCGAAGCGCTAATTTCAAAAATGGCAACACTAGTAAAAGAAGGAATTCCTCTAGATTTCGGTTCTCAGGGAGATGAACCAAATGCTCCGTTTGATCTATTGTCCGTTGCCCATTCATCTGAACTCCACGAATATTTCAAGATTACGCAAAACGATCCTGGTCACATGCCTGCTAAAATGGCGATCAAGGAAATTGGCCCTTGGTTGGCACCGAGCGACCCTCATTTTGTCAGAGAGTTTCAAACAACAGCGTTTGACCAACGAATCTGGGAACTATACCTCTGGGCAGCATTTCGAGAGTTGGGTTTTGATGTTTTACAGCCTGAAGCGCCAGATTTTTTTTGTTCATCACCTACGGCGAGTTTTACAGTCGAAGCAACAACTGTTTCTCCTTCAACATCAGGTCCTTTGGCCGACCATCCCGATCCCAAGACCCCGGAAGAACAAGCAGAGTTTCTCAAGCATTACATGCCAATGAAATTTGGATCTAGTTTAACGAGCAAGTTGAATAAGCGAAACGCAGCTGGCGAGCCGTATTGGGATCGCCCAGAGACGCAGGGAAAACCATTTATCATAGCCGTCGCTGATTTTCACAAACCTTCTGATTTGGAAAACCTTGGTTCAATGACATACAGCCAAGGTGCATTGTGGCCCTATTTATATGGGCGTCGAGTTGTTTACCAAGCGAAGGGAGATGGGGGCTATTGGCGGATGGTCGATGGTAGTGAACACATTTATGGTGGTAAAACAGTTCCTACTGGTTTTTTTGACTTACCAGGAGCTGAGAACGTGTCAGCAGTTTTGTTTTCCAACGCAGGCACGTTGCCAAAGTTCAATAGAATGGGGCTACTTGCCGGATACGTTCCACAAAACTACATTTATTTCCGTCAAGGATACCGCTACGATCCTTCTCCAGATGCTTATGTTGGTATACCGTTTCAAGAAAACATTTTATCGCCAGACTACGAGGAGTATTGGTCTGATGAGCTACAATTATTCCATAATCCGAATGCAAAAAATCCAATCTCACCAGAAATTTTTTCTGGAATTACTCAATACTATTTCCAAGACAATGATCTTCACAGCATAACACCTGAAAACTCAATAATATCCTCCTTCACTTCAGTTTTTCATATTAGTGACAATGATAAACCGGCTTAGAACCTTGATCGATAATTTTAGCATTATTCTCATCCTGCTACCAAACTTGCCCGGGTACGATAATGTGCCATAGCAGTCATTCATTTGAATCATCATCTAGGGAGTTTGGGCTCAAAGCTGACTAAAGCGGTACAACAAAGTGTTACCACGACTATCTACTGTTTGGCTGCTATCAAATTTTGCGAAAAGGACAATCACCACCAAATGGATATGGATGCTTTGACATTGTAGGGTGCCTTAATCAACTGCTCACGAGTTTGAACCGCGATTAGAACAAACTCTTTACATCCTGCTTGCCAATGATAGCCATCACCTCAACATAATCTTGTATGACTCGGTAGTAGACGCTGTGCGATCCGCAAACAGATCGACGGTATCCCGGACGAATTTCGTCAACGGCTGCATAAAGAAATGGATTGTCACATAGAAGTTGGAAATGGGCGATCAAAGCGTCAAAATACTGGTCTGCTTGCTTCTCGCCCCATTGGCTAAAACCATATTCGTAGATGGACTTGAGATCTTGGTCAGCAATCGCGCTGATTTTTAGTTGGTATTGATCAGGCATTCTTGAGGCGGTCTTTCACATCTTGGCGGATTTGCTCAGGTGTTCGGTCAGAAAACCCAGCCTGTTCTGCTGCAATAAGCTTCGCGCGAACAAATTCAATCTCCCGCGCTTTGCGAATAAGATCATTCACCACTTCGCTCTTGCTGTTATACTCTTCACTTTCCACCTGCGCTCTCAGCCATTCATCATTGGGCTTGGTCAAAGAAATGCTTTGTCTGGTCATCATGTGTCTCCTTTATATATGGTGTAATTATACACCATATATGCACCAATGTGCAATTTATAAAGACGGACCGCGATAACGGTTGATGGATCGTTGCCGTTCTTGAGATTGAGCTTGCTCCCTATTTGCCTGATCAATTTGTCTCATGGCATGTGTCACTTCGCGGGCGAGGATCGCGCGGTTCTGTGTGTGCTTGCGGCGGAGTTTATCGACCTCCCTTTGCAGCACACGACGATCTTGCATTTGGGCTTTGATCAATCCATCGCGTTGGTTTTGGTCTCGTTGCAAACCCTGCCAAGATTCTTTCTCATTTTGTTGTTTGATCGTGGCGGCTGCGCCAGAGATTTTCTGCCAGAAACCACGCAGACCTTTGTTGAGACGTGCCGAGCGTTCCTTGGTTTCTTCCTGCCACCGTTTCTGTTGTGCCTCTTTCAGTTTTGCACGCTCAGTGCGGTGGTGCTTGACCATCTCTTTGCGCTGTTTCTTCAACGGCTCAAAGTCACGCTCGTGTTTCTGATCAACCTCATCCATGAATGTCTGGATTTTCTCTGATACACGAGATTTGAGAATGTCACGGATCTGATCAACGCTATGGAGTGAAGCGGGATCACCCAGCTTGGCTTTGACCTCTTTGGTCTTAACACCGACCATACGGGGAATGGAGAAGACTTCACCTTTGACGTTAAGGGCGACAAAGCCACGCCGATCACCACGTGCAAGGAAGTAACCTTTCTCTTCCAGTGCAGCACGGAACGCCTTGGCATTGTCTGAATGCTTCCACGCCTCTTGGAAACTCTGCTTGATCTCGCGGGGATCAAGTTTGAGACGTTTGGCTTGCTGCCATTCCGCAAGGGTGAAATTGAGAGGTGACCTTCCGCCATCACGGCGCAGGCCGTCAGGCAGTTCCCAGCCATGGTCGAGATAGAGGTCTCGGGCCAGCGATTTTAGCTTGTTCTTGAAGTGCGGCAAATTGATTGCCTTCATCGAACCCGCATCAATGCGTGACCACACCACATGAGCATGGCGTCTGCCTTCTTTCTCATGGAAGACAATGGCACGGGGCTGATGATCAAGGCCGAGCTTCTGCTCAGCCTTTTCGATGGCATCTTTGAAATCCTGCTCACTGGCATCAGCATCTTTGGGTGGATTGAAACTAAGTGAGAACATGAATTGGCTGCATTTGGTGCCTTTGGAAATGGCATAGGCTTCTGCCAATGCCCCATGGAGATCACGGGATAAGAAACCACGCAGCTCATAGAGCTCGACATGATCATTGTCGACGTCATTCATGAGATGGGTGGAGAGGTTCTTTGCCCCGCCACGCTGTGAGCCTTTGAGGATCATAAGTCTAATCCTCAATCTGGGCAGAATGATTGAAGCAGTCTGACAGGTCAGACACAATCTCGTCCTCACTCACCTGAAACCCGAGTGCCTTCATCAGCAGCAGGCGAATGGCATGGACTTCGGCGCAGGCATTCTGAATGGCAGCAACGGTCTCGTCATCCATAATCAAGGTGCCATTCTCGGCAGCCGCCACCATAACATCCAGACGCGCCCCAACATTGCTCTGACCGAGCAACGCCAATATCTGGGCAAGGCTGGTTTTATCTTGAACAGGCGCACGCGCCCTGCGATGGCGATATTTATCACCATCGGCAAATAGCACGTTCTTGATATAGGCACCAACCGCCAGTTCACCGGAACGGCGCTCAAGCTCAGCGCGTTCCTCAATCGTCAGACGGATACCGAAGGTTTGGGATTTGGGTTTGCGAGTACTCATGGACGTGGTCCTCGCAATATGTTTTTATGATCCTGAAGAGCGTGATTGATGTCGGCCAATTCCTCAAACAAACTGTTTGTAGAAATAACATCATGGCGCGCCATTTCTTTTTTACCCTCTCCAAAATATTGTAACGCCCTGAACGGAAAAGACTTTTTTACGTTCGAAAACCCTTCCTCTCGGGTATAGGCAATCCTCTCTGCAAACCCCAATCTAAGCACTATACGGCGCAGGTTCAGTTGCTCGGAAGCCCATAGTTTCCAAGGGTTTGAGAGGAGGAGCATAGCGCGTTCGAACATTTCATCAAAGCGTCCCTTGGGTGCATCGATTTTGGCCTGTTTTTCCTGCAAAACCAATCTAGATTTCTCCAATTTGGCAATCTTGACCTCATAGGCCGCAATCACGGTGCCATTGTCTGTCTCAATGATCCGATCCAATAATTGATCAATCTGCTTGTCGGTCTTGCCAATCTCCCGCTTGAGATCAGAGCGTGATTGCTTCTGTTGTCCTGCCATTTGCTCCCAAGCCTGCTTGAACATCAGCTTAGCCATATCAAATAATGTATCGGTTGGCTGCATATCATACAGGAGTGTTTCAAAATCTCCCTCAATCTTTCATGCCGTTGGTATTATCAGCCCACCCAGCCATCCCAAGGCATTTAATGCGGTGGCCAAGGGCAAATCGGTCATTGAGATTGAGAATCTGGCTTTGTTCCCCAAGGAAGAAGGCGGTGGGCGTGGTTGGCAATTTTTCTCTTTGGTGATGGACAGGCTCTATGAGGATTTCGACACCATCTATTGGTCACAAAGCTCAACCAATTACGCGACCCTGAAAGACTATTATATCCGAAAAGGCATGACCTATTTGGGCGCAAACAGGGTGCCGGATTTCCGGGAAAAGACTTCCCCACCTGTTGCGGCCTTTGGGTGATGATCCCTTCACAGCAAAAAGTTTTCTGTTGCGCTTCATCCAAGATGACCCAGTTGCGTCACAGGAAACAAATGCACCCAAAATGCAAAATTCCCTTGTAGAAGCATCCATTTAGCGAGACAATAAAGACATGAATAACGACGGTGATGTTGACAAAAATAACACTGTGATGCGCCTAACCCCTGTTGCGTATCAGGTCGGGGAAAAGAAGCAGGAAGTCGGAATAGAGGATCTTGTGCTTTTTCCCGATCTCGTTCCCCTCTCAAACAGCAAACGCTTCATTGCCAAGCATCTTGATCGCATATTGGATGAGCTGACAATCGTCAGACAGGAATTGCAGCAAATTCCGCCAAAGGCGCGAACACCAGAAACCATCGATATCGATGCTACCATCAAAGCCCTCCAAGGCTGGATGAAAGGCCTCAAACAATGGAGCGAGGAATACCAAACCCAAGCCGGGCCAATAAAGCGCTCAAAATCAGATCCCCTGTCATATAGAAAAGTGGCCGACTAAGATTCCAATCCCCGCAGACTGCAAGATGTGTTTTGTATTACAAAACCAACTCACCCCCCGTTGCATCCCCGAACTGACACGACATGCTATAACTCCCATATTTCTGTTCATCCCAATGAAACTTACCGACGATTGACAGTTTCATCTATGTGGATAAGACTCTATATTCATTATAGTTTTCTTGCCCTATACCGATAGCAACACCAGTATTGGTGGCAGAATATTCAAGATTCCTTTTGATGTATGGCTTGAGCTTTTCCTCCAAAGGAATTCGCCTTGGGAGGAAGTTGCGTGAATGCTGTTGAAATCGAAGAAGCTATATCTCAATTAGCTGAGCAACCTTTTAACCCAGATGGCTTCCCCTATGCCTTTCTGGAAGCCTTTGGCAATAAGGCGGCGACGATCAAACGCTTGAAAAGTGGCAGCACCAATTCATCTGACATTGGTGGCGTGCTCCAGCGTAGCCATATTCATATTGCCGTTGCATCTGAAGGTGAAGTCACCGCCA
This sequence comes from Cohaesibacter sp., assembly GCA_025800145.1. Lineage (GTDB taxonomy): Bacteria > Pseudomonadota > Alphaproteobacteria > Rhizobiales > Cohaesibacteraceae > Cohaesibacter. The sequence continues at coordinate 8,741 of JAOXSH010000001.1, read as the reverse complement.
CCCTCGCCAGGCTGAAGGACAGCCCTGCCACTCAAAAAGCAAAGGCGAAATATATTCTGGCGACCGATGGTAAAGCATTAGAGGCTGAAGATCTGATTTCTGGCGAAACCATCGCTTGTGCCTATCAAGATTTTCCCGACCATTTCGGCTTCTTCCTGATGCTGGCAGGCATCACAACGGTTAAACAGATCCGCGAAAGCTCCTTTGACATCAAGGCGACAGGTCGCCTCAATCGGCTCTATGTCAAGTTATTGGAAGACAATCCTGACTGGGGTACGGCAGAGCGCCGTCATGACATGAACCATTTCATGGCGCGGCTGATCTTCTGCTTTTTTGCTGAAGATACGGATATCTTCAACAGCGACAATCTTTTCACCGCCACCATTGAGCAAATGAGCGAGCGGAACAGCGCCAATACCCATGAGGTGATTGAAGCCATATTCCGCGCCATGAATACCAAGATTGAGGATCGCGCAGAGGCAAATCTTCCCCGCTGGGCGGATGCCTTTCCTTATGTGAATGGCGGACTTTTTTCTGGTAACACCGAAGTGCCGGAATTCACTAAGATCGCCCGGTCCTATTTGCTGCATATCGGCAATTTGGACTGGAAAAAGGTCAACCCGGATATTTTCGGCTCTATGATTCAGGCGGTCGCTGACGATGATGAACGCGGCGCACTGGGCATGCATTACACGTCTGTTCCGAACATCCTGAAAGTGCTCAATCCGTTGTTCCTTGATGGCCTCAATACCAAATTGGAGGAGGCAGAAGACAGCCCGCAAAAGCTCAAAAACTTACGCAATCGCATGTCAAAGATCCGGGTTTTCGACCCTGCCTGCGGATCGGGCAATTTCCTGGTCATTGCCTATAAGCAGATGCGGCAGATTGAATTTGAAATCAACCAACGGCGCGGCGAGCCAGACAGGCGCACAGACATCCCTCTTACCAACTTCCGGGGGATTGAGCTGCGTGACTTCCCGGCAGAGATTGCCCGCCTTGCGCTGATCATCGCCGAATATCAATGTGACGTACTCTATCGCGGTCAGAAAGAAGCACTGGCCGAGTTTCTGCCCCTTGATGCGCAGAATTGGATCACCTGCGGCAATGCCCTGCGGCTCGACTGGGAGAGCATTTGTCCTCCCACAGGAACGGGAGTGAAACATCAGGCTGACGATCTATTTATGACACCGCTTGAACAGGCGCAGATTGATTTTGAGAATGAGGGCGGCGAGACCTATATTTGCGGGAATCCGCCATATTTAGGGTCGACTTGGCAAAGCAAAGAGCAAAAGGACGACCTGAAGGCCATTTTTGATGGTCGTGTTAAAAGCTGGAAATCCCTCGACTATGTGGCAGGTTGGTTCATGAAGGCCGCGGATTATGGCACGCATACAGACGCTGTTTCTGCCTTTGTGTCAACCAACTCAATCAATCAAGGCCAACAGGTGCCAATCCTCTGGCCTGCAATCTTTGCAACAGGCCATGAAATCGCCTTTGCCCATACCAGCTTCAAATGGGCAAATCTGGCCAGCCACAATGCTGGGGTTATTGTGGCCATAATTGGAATTTCCAACCATGCCACCAAACCAAAGCAATTATACTCCGCGGCAGAAGATGGGGGTGTCGTCAAGACGAACGTCGAGAACATTAATGCTTTCCTTGTAGCAGCGCGAAACGTTTTTGTTGAACGAAGTCAAATTCCATTAGGTGAAAAAGCTGCAATGTCTCGTGGGAATATGCCCTACGATGGTGGCCATTTATTGTTATCTTCTGATGAGCTGAAGCAATTAGGTCTAAGTGCTGAACAAAAAGATAGGTTCATTCGTAGGATTTATGGTTCAGCAGAGTTCATACGCGGATTAGAACGATTTTGTATTTGGATTGAAGATCGGTATTTAGAAGAGGCAATTTCTGTAAACTCTATCAAACGAAGAATAGAGCATGTGCGCGACATGCGTGCCGCTAGCCGAGACAAAAGCGCAAATGAAATGGCGAAGCGCGCGCACCAAATGCGGGAAATGAATATTGGCAAACTTCAATCCATCATTATGCCATGTGTTTCATCTGAAAATAGAGAATTTCTTCCTGTCGGTTTATTAAATAATAAATCTGCGGTCACCAATCTATGCTTTGCGCTCTATGACGCCCCGCTCTGGAACATGGCTCTCATCGCTTCCAAACTACATCTCATTTGGATTGCGACTGTTTGCGGAAAGATGAAAACCGACTTTCGATACTCCAACACCCTCGGCTGGAACACCTTCCCCGTCCCCAAACTCACCGAGAAAAACAAAGCCGACCTGACCCGTTGCGCCGAGGACATTCTACTCGCCCGCGAAGCGCATTTCCCAGCCACCATTGCCGATCTCTATGATCCCGAGAAAATGCCCGAAAACTTACGGGCTGCTCATGACCACAACGACGAAGTCCTGGAACGCATCTATATAGGCCGCCGTTTCAAAAACGACACCGAGCGCCTCGAAAAGCTCTTCGAGCTCTACACGAAAATGACAACGAAGGTGGAGCAGTCATGAGCAGTCTGACAGATATTGAAAAACGTTATTTTGAAAAACTGTTTGGTATGCCAAGCGGTTATGTTCTTGATTTCTCAGATCAAACCTACGGGGAGTTTTTTAAACGTTTCAACATCGATATTCATGGTCGAAAATATCAAACTTATGGAACGTCAAAGGCCAAGAAAATGCGTTCCTTTTGGGAGCAAGAGCCAGATCAACTGGTAGGAAAAGCACTTAGCGAGATGCTGGCCTCGTATGAGGCTGATTGCGAGTTAAATGATAGGGAAGTTCAAACAACGGTTCTCCAGAAGGCAAAATCGATTGTAAGCCGCCTTGCCGGAAAGCAGGAAGAAATCACTCCTGTGAGAACAGCAGATGAGTTTCTCAGTCAAGAGTATTCTGTTCCCAACATACAAAAACTGCCCATAGAAACCTTGGCAATCCCTATAGTTGAACACCGCCTTGCCGAGGCTCGAAAAGCTCTTGGAGCAGAGGCCTATTTGTCTGTTATCTTTCTTTGTGGGAGTATTTTGGAAGCTGTATTGTTAGGAGCTGCACAAAAAGCGCCAGATAGATTCAACAGGGCTAAGGCCTGCCCTAAAAGTAGCGATGGAAAACCAAAACAGTTTCATGCTTGGAGTCTGGCGCAGTTGATAGATGTTGCGTGTGAGACTGATCTTCTCAAGCCTGATGTGAAGAAGTTTAGCCACGGGCTCCGTGATTTCCGCAATTACATACATCCGTATGAGCAAATGGTTTCCGGCTTTTCTCCAGATGAACATACTGCAAAATTATGTTTTCAGGTATTGAAAGCGGCCCTAGCCAGTGTGGCAGGAGCGAGAAAATGACAATGCAGAATTGGAAAATATTATGACTGAAGCCAAAAGACGTTTTGTGTTGGAAGAAGACGCATTCCCTGATCTGCCATTGCTGATGCTGATCACATTGGATGCTTTGCGCGCTCTGGGTGGATCAGCCACCATTCAGGAAATAGTCGATTATGTCATCGAGAATGAGGGGATTTCTGAGGAAGAGCAGTCCTACCTGATGCCGAATGGCCGTGATCGGCGATTAAACTATTATTTGGCTTGGTCGCGCACCTTTCTGAAACGAGGAGAGGCAACAGAAAATTCGGCGCGTGGCGTTTGGGCATTGACGGAAGTGGGAGAAAAAATCACCACGCTTGGTGAGACAAAAAAGATTCACACGCAAGTGAATGAAGAAGAACGCCAGCGCGCCAAAGCCAAAAGGGATGCTGAGAAATCAAAGCCAGCGCCTTCCAAGGCAAAAGAAGACCATTCAACTCCAATGTCTATCGAGGACAATGATGAGGTGTGGCGCGACCATCTTCTTGCTGAATTGCAGAAAATGGCTCCTGATGCGTTCGAGCGCTTGTCACAACGTCTCTTGCGTGAAGCTGGTTTTGTCAAAGTCGAAGTGCGCGGGAAAACAGGTGACGGCGGTATCGACGGCGTCGGCATACTGCGCGTTAATCTTGTGACTTTCCAGGTCTATTTCCAATGCAAGAAATGGAGTGGAAGCGTAGGTTCAAAGGAAATTCGTGATTTTCGTGGTGCCTTACAAGGGCGTGCTGACAAAGGGCTGTTCATTACGACTAGCAGCTTTACCAAACAGGCTTCCGACGAGGCGACCCGAGACGGTGCCATTGCCATCGATTTGATCGATGGGCAACGCCTATGCGAGCTATTGAAACAATATGAGCTAGGCGTAAAAACTGAAACAGTCGAACGCGTTACAATTCTGGCCGATTGGCTGAAAGACATTTGATATAATTATAATGATTTGAGAAACTGATATGCCTGCAAAACACTCCATTCCCTCCGTATCCGTCAATTATGCCGCAAATGGCAGCTCCAAGAAGTCCAATGAATTGGGGATGCGGGTGATGCAGGAACGCGCATTTGAGAAGCGCGGTGAACAATATCTGCTGATTAAGTCGCCCCCGGCATCAGGCAAGAGCCGTGCGCTGATGTTCATTGCACTTGATAAACTCAATGAGCAGGGCGTCAAAAAGGCGATCATCGTCGTGCCAGAAAAATCCATCGGCTCCAGTTTTAACGATGAGCCTTTGATGCAGTTTGGCTTTCATTGGGATTGGTCAGTCGCGCCAAAGTGGAATCTATGCAATGCCCCTGGCGATGATAGCGGGCCTAAAAGCGGGAAAGTTAAATCAGTCAAGTCTTTTCTGGATAGTGATGACAGGATATTGGTCTGTACCCATGCTACATTTCGTTTCGCAGTCGATGACTATGGCATTGAAGTCTTTGATAATTGCCTGATCGCTGTTGATGAATTCCACCATGTATCCGCCAATCCAGACAATAAACTTGGCGCACATCTGGGCCAATTTATCTCCCGCGACAAAGTTCATATTGTTGCTATGACGGGGTCATATTTCCGTGGTGACGCAGAAGCCGTTTTATCGCCCGACGATGAAGCAAATTTTGAGACGGTTACCTACACCTATTACGAACAACTCAACGGCTATGACTATCTGAAAAGCCTTGATATTGGCTATTTCTTCTATACTGGCTCCTATGCTGACAGCATTCTTGAGGTGCTTAATCCTGCCGAAAAAACCATCATTCACATTCCAAATGTAAATAGCCGTGAAAGTACAGGGCGTGGAAAATATGCCGAAGTCGAGCATATCATTGAAGAGTTGGGTGATTGGCAAGGCATTGATCCTGACACAGGCTTTCAATTAATCAAACAACAAGATGGCACCATTTTGAAGATTGCTGACCTTGTTGATGACGATCAAAATAAGCGTGACAAAGTCTCAGCAGCTTTGAAATTGCCAGAAGCAAAAAACAATCGCGATCATGTCGATATTATCATTGCGCTCGGCATGGCGAAAGAAGGTTTTGACTGGATCTGGTGCGAACATGCCCTGACGATTGGCTATCGCGCTAGTTTAACTGAGATTATTCAGATCATTGGCCGTGCCACCCGTGATGCAAAAGGCAAAACTCACGCACGATTCACAAATCTTATTGCCGAACCGGATGCATCTGAAGAAGCCGTCACCGACGCCATCAATGACACCTTAAAAGCCATAGCTGCAAGTTTGCTTATGGAGCAAGTTCTGGCTCCAAAGTTTAATTTCACACCAAAGACTGAAACTAGCGGGCCGCTCGATAACTTTGACTATGGCGAAGGCGGCTATAATCCCGACAAGGAAAATATTGGCTTTAATGAACAAACCGGTCAATTCCAGATTGAGATTAAAGGCCTGGCGGAGCCAAAAAGCAAAGATGCACAACGGATTGTCAAAGAAGACCTCAATGAAGTCATCACAGCCTTTGTGCAAGACAAGCCTGCTATTGAACGTGGTTTATTTGATGAGGAAATGGTGCCAGAAGAATTGACCCAAGTGCGCATGGGTAAAATCGTTCGCGATAAGTTTCCTGAGTTGGACGAAAACGATCAAGAAGCTATTCGCCAGCACGCTATTGCCGCTCTCAACCTTACTCAGCAAGCCAAAGGTATTGCAGCTTCTAATGATCCTGTCGAAACAGGGGCGAACACAGCCTTGATTGACGGTGTACGCAAATTCGCAATGGATGTACGTGAGCTAGATATTGATATGATCGACCGGATCAATCCATTTAGAGAGGCCTATTCCATTCTTGCTAAAAGCATGAACGAAGAGAGCCTAAAACAGGTTGCCTCTATCATTTCTGGAAAAAAATCCGCTCTTTCTCCAGAGAAAGCAAAAGATCTAGCTATGCGGGCATTAAAATTCAAAAAAGAACGTAGCCGTTTACCAGAAATTTCCTCTCAAGATGCATGGGAAAGAAAAATGGCAGAAGGTGCCGCTGCTTTTGTTCGCTTCAAAGATGAGGGCCGATATGACTGATCTTGACGAATTACGCTCAGAACTTGATGCTTTTGCGAAGCCGGAAAAAAAGAAAGCTCGCTCTCCTAAAGAAGAGCGGATTATTGCTGGCTTTGAGGAAATTCAACAATTTTTTGAACAGCATGATCGCTTGCCTAGCAATGGTGAAGATAGAGATATTTTTGAGCGTCTCTATGCAACACGACTAAAGCAAATTCGCAACCAAACGGAATGTCTCGAAATACTAGAGAGCCTTGATCATCAAAATCTTCTAGATGCATCCGCAACTGAAGATGAAATTTCTCTCGATGAAATCAGTGATGATGAATTGATGGCTGAATTAAACGATGCTTTTGATTCAGGAAATAGCTTAAGGCAGCTACGCCATGTCAAAACTCGGGCTGAAATAAAAGCAGCTGAAGATATTGCCGACCGTACTCTTTGTGAGGATTTTGAAACTTTCAAACCGGTTTTCGATACCGTTCAGAAGGAGCTGAAATCTGGCACCCGCGAGACCATTCCTTATGGCAAAAAGGAGACAGGAATCGATCATAATCCCAATATTGAGCAAGGTGATTTTTTCATTCTCGCAGGCCAGATTGTTTATGTTGCTGATGTAGGAGAGGAAATAAAAGCACCTAACGGCGACAAGGATGCTCGCCTTCGTGCCATTTACTCCAATGGTACTGAAAGTGATATTCTTCGGCGTTCGTTACAGCGCGCTCTTTACAAAGAAGATGCCAGTAGACGAATTACAAATCCCATTGCAGGCCCCCTTTTCTCAGGGATTGCAGAAGAAGATGACCAAGCCAGTGGGACAATTTACGTTTTGCGAAGCAAATCCGATCTTCCACAGGTAGCGCAGAATCGCAATATTCTTCACAAGATTGGAGTTACGGGTAGCAATGTCGGAAAGCGTGTAGCCAATGCCTCACATGATACAACGTTTCTTCTCGCTGATGTCGAAATCGTGGCAACTTATGAGCTTTATAATATCAATCGCTCTAAGCTTGAAAATCTAATTCATAAATTCTTTGAAACAGCTCGGCTTAATATTGAAATCAAAGATCGTTTTGGCAATCCAGTTGCCCCACGCGAGTGGTTCCTTGTTCCTTTATCGGCGATTGACGACGCCGTTTCAAAAATTACCGACGGCACTATTTCAAAGTATCAGTACGACGCCTCTGCGGCCAAGTTAATGCGAATTTCGTCAACCTGACTAGCACGATAAAACTTTATATTTGAAAGGTATGGGATATTTTAGGCTGTCTCCACGGGACGTGGATCAGGAGAGGTAATGGAATATAAGGGTCCTCTTCGAAGAAGGTATATGCCCGAAATGGGAAGAATACCTCAAATGGGAGGGAGCAGAGGTTATACTCATGTTCCAGCAAAAGAAATCTTCACTCCTAGGGTCTGTGGACGGATTTTATCAAGATGAATGCAGCTGCAAGTGAGACGATTGATCGGTAATTCTGTTGGGTCTTCTCACACCTGAGTGCGACGCGCTTGAAGCGTTTGAGTTTGCCGAAAGACTGTTCAATGCGGGCTCTTGCCTTGTATAGCTTCTTGGCAAAATGCTTGGGTTGGTGTTTCTCATTGGATTTGCGCGGGATAACAGGTACAGCCCCACATTGCCGTGCATATTGACGATTGGCATTGCTGGAATAGCCCTTATCGCCAACGGCAGCTCGGGGCTCGATATCGGGTCCGATATCAAGAAGAATGGGGAAATGGGGTGCATCCCCTTTCTCCCCACCGGTCAGATCAAAGGCAAGAGAATGGCCATCAAGGTCTGTTTTCAAATGTATTTTGGTCGAGAAGCCACCCTTTGACCGTCCAAGCGCCTGTCCTTCCTGCCCCCTTTAGCGCCGACTGCCGAAACATGGGCCCGGACGACAGAACTGTCAAACATCTGCACCAGATGAGCCGATGAACTCAGTGAAGCCAAACTGTCGAAATAGGCCTCAAAGACACCAGCCTTGCTCAGCCGGTCAAATCGTTTCCAGATAGAATTCTACTTTCCGAACTCAGTAGGCAAGGCTCGCCAGGTGATGGTATGGACGCAGAAATAATGGACAGCTTCAAGGAAAAGCCGAGTGTCGCGCCCCTTGGCGCCTCGGCGGGGCAGGTGGAGACTGTTTGATATTTTGTGCTCTTCCGCGTTTTGTTACGTCATTGGGAAGCGTTCTTCGAACATGATTGCGAACTGGCTTTTGACCGTGTGCCACTCTCTCACGGATCGCTTCCACTCCTGTGATGTAGCATTCAAAGCCAGATAGATCAATTTTGCTGCCGCCTCATCGCTTGGGAAGTGGCCTCTTGTACGGACAGCGCGGCGGATTTTCGAGTTTAGTGCCTCG
>JAOXSH010000151.1 GCA_025800145.1 Cohaesibacter sp. | reverse complement strand
GATCCCATCCTGTGGCCTCGACAAGGCAACGCTCTTTGTCCAACTCACGGCAATTGCTTATAATCTCAAACGGGGTCTGTCCTTGCAGAGACAATGGCAGGGATAGAGAAGAAATTGATCCCGAGCAGGCATTCGAGTTGCGGGGATCGCAACGGTGATCAAGCTTGACGATGGAAATACGAATAATTCTGATTAAGTACAGTAAATCATATAGATAACTCCATCCGCGCACAGGTCTCACATATGCGGATCGCACAGCTACACGACGGCCATAATCATATCCCATTTAAAAAACCTAACATTGTGCAAAGAAAAAAGTCTGTTTTAACGCTTGTCTTTGGGTGACCGTTAAAAAATCAGGACAACCGGTGCGGGTTGCCCTGTGTGAGGTTGGTATGGAGGCCCGCACCGGCCCCCAACCTCATCAGGCTCCAGTATGCTCACTATTTCAACAACACGTCAACGATCTGGCCGGAACCAGCGGCATTGATGGCGGAACCAAAGATATTCTTGGCACCATCAGGGGCTTTGATTGGTTTGCCATTGGCATCTGACACCAGATCATCACCAGCGGCCACAGGTCCGCCAGCCACGAACTCACGAGTACCTTTCACGCCAATAGTGATTTCATTGCCATTTGAACCTTTGGACTTTGCATAACCAAAGACTTTGCCATCTTGGCCGGTGGGCTTGCCATCAAAGCCAACAAGCTGATTTAGAGCGACATCGGCAGTGAGTTTCATAGGTTGGTTAAGAAGATCGATTGAGGTAAA